>JBNMKQ010000202.1:0-4294 GCA_050874425.1 Alloprevotella sp. | reverse complement strand
GTACATGACCTTGCCTTGGTTTTTACCGAGAGTGATCTTGCGAGGGATGACCTTGTAAGCTTTGCTCATGGGGAGGGAGGATTAAGGGTTAGTAATGAGGGTTAATTGTTTATGGATGGGAGAAGTAATAAGTAAAAAGTAAGAAGTAAAACTGGTTAGGATGGGGCGTGAGCAAGGGCGTTTTACTTATTACTTATTACTTTTTACTTTTTACTCGTTTTCTTATACTTTGAGACGGGCTTCGAGGGCGTCGAGGCGTTTAATAATAGACTCTTGTGCTTTTATGGCGCATGCTGTATAGTAGGCTGAAGCAACAATAGGGCGGATGACTTTGTTAATGTCATCTCCTTTGACGGGGTCTTTGATGACGAGAAAGTAGGAGCCGACGGGGTAGTACGTTGAGTTGTTATTTTCATCCAAGACGAAGAAATCGCTGTTTACGTTGCGGATGATGCGGCCGGCTTTGACGTTGTTTTCGATGAGGTCGTCAACGACGTAGGACGGGTCGGGGGCTTGTTCGTCGAATACGTGGGCAAAGTCTGTGCCGGGGGTGTAGGCGAGGAACTTCTTATTAAGGGCGGCCTGTGTGGCCTTTTGTTCGTCATCGTAGATCTGGGCGGCCTTGGCAAGGCGGCCGTGAGAGGCGGTGACTTCGAGGGTATCGGTGAATTTGATATTGCTCATAATATATAAGTATTAAGTATTAAGTGTTAAGTATTAGGTGAGGACAAGAGAAAGTATGAAGTATTACATTTTGGGGCGTGGGTGGCGGCAAGAATGTAACACTTTATACTTAATACTTAATACTTAAAGTGTAAACTTATGTGTTCCAGCGGCTTGTGTGTTCTGGATGCGATAGACGGCGAACGTCTGGGCCATCTGCTTGAGGTCGGCAGCGTCGGCGACGGTGACGGCCGTCGTGTTGAGGTCAGAGAGACGACAGAAGATGACGTCGGCTACTCCTTCTGAGCAGTGGACGATCTTCTGAGAGCCTTCTGTCGTCTCTGATTGGAACTTTCCCTTATTCATCCACGTGGGGATGAGGATGTAGGCGTACTGAGAGGCCTTGAAGGTGAAGGAGTAGTCGCCTGCGGCGGTGGTCTTGATAGCGGACGTAGGGCCGAGGGTCTCATTATTAGAGAGGGCGATGACGTTCTGAGCGGCAGCGGCCGTGGCGGAGAACTTGTCAAAGGCCAGGATGTCAGCGGCCGTGATGGCAGCCTTGGATGAGCAGCCAAAGTAGATGTAATCGGCTGGAGAGATCGTGACGCTGACTGACTTGGCAGAGGTGACGACGGAGCCGTGAGCCGTGGCTTTGACCTTGACGGAGACGGAGAACGTACCGTACTGACCCACTTCGCCTGACGTCTTGGAGTTCTTTCCCTTATACGTCTTAGAGGTGGCGTCCCAAGTGAGTGTGATGATTTTCGCGGAGTCAGAGGTCTTTATCTGAAGGGATGGTTGAGCCGTGCCGGCATCGTTGACGGCCTGGACGTTGGCGCCATTGTACTTGACGGTGAGCGTGACGGTGGACGTCGTGGGGTACTTCATCTGGTCGTTGACGAAGCCGTGAAGCTCGAAGGGCTGTGGTGAGGATACGAGAGAGAGAGAGACGGCGGCGGTGGCGTTCTGGAGGTTGAGGGCGGTGAGGGCCGTCTGTTCGCCTTCTGTGAGGCCTACGCGCTGACCGTTGACGTAGAGCTGCTTGGTCTGGCAGATAGTGAGGCGGTTTTGGATGGCGGCGGCGTTGGCCTTGGCTTGGGCTTCTGTCTGATTGGCAGCAAAGCCAAGCATCGTGCCGGCGGTAATGGTGAGGTTTGCCATAAATAGAAAAAGAAAAAATGAAAAAGGTGTGTGTGTGTGTGGGTTGATGAATGTAGGGCAAAGATAATAGGAGAGGGGGGAGGGGAAAATGACAGAGTTTAAGTATTAAGTATGAAGTATTAAGTGTTACAGTGAGGGTGGGTGGGGGCTTGCTTGGATACGTATTCATAGGTGGTAAGGATACGTATTCATAGGAGGTAAGAATGCGTATCCTTAGATGGTAAGAATACGTATCCTTAGATGGTAAGAATACGCATCGGGGCGGCTGGTAAATTTACGCAGAGGGGGGAGGGAAAACGCGATGGAAAGGGGGAAAAGGGGTTGAATGAGTTGAATGAGTTTAATAAGTTGAATGAGTTTATTTTTGGGGGCGGCGAAATGTTCTAAAGGGCGGAGGGCGGTGGGGTAGGGGAGGGGCTGTGAGGGTGGAGATGATGTCTTGATATTCTGTGAGGGGTCAAATGGCTCTAAAAGTTTGTAACTTTGTAACACTGTAACTAACGAGGGCTAAGGCCGTGAGTATCAAGCGTTACAAACTTTGAGAGGGGGCGTTACAGAAAGTGTAACGGCCGCTGGGGATTTGTAACACAGGGGACGCGAGCGTTACAAAACGGGGGTGTTACGAACCGCCGATGGGTTTGTAACGGGTTTGTAACGCTTTTTGTAACGCTCCGAACTCCTTTATTTTCAATACTTTTATATTCTTTTATTTAGAGTGTTACAAAGTTACAAACTTTTCTAACGTTTTTGTAACAGAGGGAAAGATAAGGAAGAGATAGGATTATAGGAGAATTGGTCGAAAAGGCGGAAAAAGAGTTTATGAGTTGAATGAGTTGAATAAGTTTAATGAGTTTATGAGTTGAATGAGTTGAATAAGTTTAATGAGTTTATGAGTTTAATGAGTTTATGCCTGGCGGGATGGAATGAGGGCGTATGCCTTTAAACTTATTAAACTCATTCAACTTATTAAACTCATTCAACTCATTCAACTCTGTAATGCTTGAAAATCGTGGGCTTTTCCTGCTTGGAAAGGCCGCTAAAAGGCGCGGGGAGCGCGCTCTGTGCGGGCGGGCGGTGGGGAAAGTGCGTGAGAATGAACGATAAGGGGGGATAGAGGGGCGAAAAAGATGCGGAATGTCAGCGAGGCGACCCCCCAGCGCCCTACGCTCCGAGCCGGGGCGGGCGTGCTCCTGCGAGGCGGTATATGCTTTTTAAGTATGAAGTATTAAGTATTACAAGTAAGGGGGGGGATGATGGAGGGGCACAAAAAAGCCCGGCCGTATCCATCAGGGAGGACGGAATGCGGCCGGGTACATAACCAATATTAGCTAAAAAAGATGACAAAGATATTTATACTTGTGTGGGTGTGCCTTTCTTGTGCTTGGCTTCGCGGCGGTCTTGGATAAAGAAGTAAATGAAGCTTGATATGGAAAGGACGATAAGCATGATGAACATAACGATTGCTCCCATAGTTATTTCTTGTTGTTGATGAATACAGACGCAATGCTTGCGACAGCTGCGAGGCCAAAGATGCCTGCAAACCAAGAACGGTCAAGGTAAAGTGCATAGGCTGCGAGAGCCATTGTAACGACAATGGCTAAGAATGCGAAAAACATCCCCCACCAATTCATGCGTCCTACCTTGTGCTCGTTGTAGCTGAGTATCTTGAGCTTCTTCTCGTCCTGCTCGTGACGATGCAGTTGCTCACGTTCAGATGACTTGATGAGAAAATCTACTATCTTAGGATCAATCTTCTGATATTCGGCCAACTCTTTCGGCGTAGGCAGTATGTTGTCATCAACTGACACCGTCTGCTCTATCTGATTGCCAACGGCATTGCCGTTGGAGATGTTGGTGCCTTTAATTGAATATGATTGTTTAGCCATTACTCCAAATTAGTTTGCTGAATGTCGTGCGTACGTCGTGTGCTATGTTGTCGCGGTCTTTCCTAAGGTTCTCCATGTCGGTGTGTCTGTTAGACGGTGTGGCAAACATTTCATGCTTCAATGCCTTTATCTCTGGTGAAGTCTCTTCGTAGTTGTTAGAAGAGGCACTGCGTAAGACGGAGAAACCGTTCTTGACGAAATGGAATATGTCATTGATGATGCACATAAGGGCTTCTTCATTTTAGATTGTTTTCTGTTTTTTTCCTTCTTGGGGCAAAGATAAGAAATTAAGTATGAAGTACTAAGTGTTAAGTGTTACATTTTTGCTCATTTTCCTTTCCCCCCCACGCAAAAGTGTAACACTTAATACTTAATACTTAACACTTAACACTTCATACTTAACCTCTTATCCTCCTCCTGTCACCCTCAAGAGCGTAGCCCTTTGTGGGAAACGCTCACATCCTATGTAGAGCGTATCGAAGGCATCGGAGCCGTCGGTGCGGCTCTCGAGGCGGTCCTCTTCTGTCTCTGCGAGCTTTTCGCCGCGCTTGTCCTTCTTGCCGTTGTAGACGCCTGCGGTCTGG
>JBNMKQ010000201.1:0-4329 GCA_050874425.1 Alloprevotella sp. | reverse complement strand
GTGCAAGGCGAATGCAATTGAGCTCACTCGAATTGTTGAGCCGCAGCCGATAATGTCAAAGATAGTGCAAACCGAGTGCAGAACGTCAAACTTGTTTGAACGTTATGCCGAGGTGCAGCCTATCTTATACAAAGATAGTGCAAACCGAGTGCAGAACGTCAAACTTGTTTGAACGTTATGCCGAGGTGCAGCCTATCTTATACAAAGAAAAGCACGCGTTACGTAGGCGCGTTCATGGCGTGTAACTGTTCGACAAATTGCAGTTTGTCTAAATCCGAAACTTGAATAAGTAAATATTCAAAGCATGCTGCTGCCGCGGGTTGAAAACCCGCCCCTCAATTAGGCAGTTTCTTACGCATACGAGTGCATGCCGCCTAAGAAGTAGTTTACACCGAAGTAAGTCATCAGCACTGTGGCAAAGGCTACGACACAGAACCAATGGAAAGAACGTGGCCGACGCAGCCAAGGTAATGATTGCGCATGAAAGGCCGTAGCATAAAGCATAAAGGTGATGAGCGCCCATGTCTCCTTAGCGTCCCAACTCCAGTAGCTGCCCCACGATTGGTTCGCCCACACGGCTCCTAAGAAGATGCCGATGCCTAAGAAGAATACAGCCGGGTAGAGCATCAGACGACCTAATAATTGCAAACGCTCAGCCTGTGTGGGTACCAAAAGACCCATCAGTCCGTTTAAGAAAAGGAAGGCCAATAATGAATATCCCATCATCACTACCGATACGTGGAGGCTCAGCCAAGGAGAAGAGAGAACAGGCATGAGCTGGGTCACTTGTGGATTGTTCTGTCCCAAGAAGGATACCAATAGGGCAAAGCCAGCCAATAAGGCACCAAATGGTAGAAGCACGGCAAAGCGTCGATGTAACGCTGTGGCTACGCACAATGTAACAAGCGCCATGAATTGCATCGTTTCCATACCATTGCTTAGGGGCACGTGGTCAGCGACGTACCAACGCAGGGCGAAAGCGAAGGCCAAGGTGAGAGTGAGGGCGTAGAGGACTATGGGTAATACCTTCTTGTCCCACACGTTTGAGTGAACGTTCTTAAGATAGCGAACCATTAGGCGCCCCAAAGCCACCAGTCCTAACGTTAGACTCAGCATAAAAAGCATCTTGGCAAAGGGAATACGATTGTAGAGCAGTTCAGCCTTGACGCGTAGAGGCGAAAGGCGTGCTACGCTATTGTCTTTAGGAAGCGGTCGAAAGAGCGTTCCCTTTTGTAGCATCATGATTAACCCCACCTTCTCGTCCACCTCCGCAATGGCCTTCTGTAAGGGATCGTTAGACTTTACGTTACCTGTATCGTCGCCTTTCCAATACTGGTTGAGCACGTAAGTACCATTAGCAAAGAAGTTCGATAGACTTGCATATTTTCCTTCGATGTGTAGTAAAGAGCGCAGTTGTTGGCTTTTCACCCATATCATGGGTTCGTCTTGCCATACTTCGGGACGAAACAACCACCCCGTTACAACTTGTTCGGCCGATAGTCCGTGATACGTGTCGCTTCCATAAAGTTTGCGCACAAAGTCAAGCGCCATCGTGTTGAAGGGAGCCACGCGGTCGTTATAGATTATCTGCTTTGTGGCCAATGAGTCGGCTTTGGCACGATTGAAGGCGGGAAGCTCGCGAGCAGAAAGAGTTTGTGTACTCAGCGTCAATAATACCCCCAAGACGAGTGTGCCCTTACGCAATAAGGGGTGGCGTAGGAGACGACAAAACTCCTCACGACGGTCGAAGACGATCATCAACATCGAGAGGCCCAACAAGAGATAGCCTAAGTAAGTAATGCCTGTGCCAACAGGGTCGTAGTTGACGCTGAGCCAGCTGCCGCGGCCATCATCGTCGTAGGACGACTGATAGAAGCGGTAGCCCGCGTGTTTGAGTATGTTGTTCATCGAAATGTCTTCTTCTCGTGTGCTATCTGTGCTTTGTTCGGTAAGCGTAATGTGGCTCACGTAATCGGCTGCAGCCTCCGTGCCAGGATAGTATACTACGCGGAAGGTGTCAAGACGTAGCGTAAAGGGGAGGGGATAGGTCTGCTTAAAGTCCTCACTTTGGAATTGGCTCACCTTTTGCCCTTGCTGTAAGTGGATAACGCCTTTGTTGGAGGTGAGGTAAGTGGTAAGGGCACCTGCTAAGATAACGACAAATGAAAGGTGGAGCATCATCACTGAGAAGCGATGCCATAATTGATACTTCACTATGCCGCCCAACGTGAGCAGCACGAGCAGGCCCCATAGGGCGCAGAACCACGGAGTATGATATATCGTGTCGCTCACCCATTCGCTTCCCCACTTGCTCTCTAATAGAGTGGCAGCGGCTAACAAAACTAATAAGAAGAAATACAACGACAAGGTGACACTCTTGCCGTTAAAATGAGATCGTAACATATTGTAAGGGGCTAGTTCAGTTTGGAGGTTATAAAGTTACATCACGTTAATAATGAACTAAAGGGGTGTTCTAAAATCTGAATTTTTAGAACACCCCTTTTTGTTAGAATGGTTTGAATGCCTCATTATGAACAGCCTTGGTGGCCATACACTCCATTTCAATCAACCAACCTGGTCGGCAGACGGGGGCGTGAACGATTACTTTGGGCACCCCTGGAAAGCGCTCTTCAAACATACGATTGACGACTGCGTAGTCGGCCGTGTCGCGTAGGTAGACAATCATCTGACCCACGTCCTCAAATCCGCAATCAGCCTCCGTGAGCAGTGCTTCCACGTTCTCCCACATGCGCTCCGTCTGTTGACGAATGTTGCCTACGTGTAGCACGTTGCCCTTGTTGTCGATGCTTGCTGTGCCAGAGATGAACACTTGGCGACGGTCGCCATACTCAACGCTTGTGCCGCGTTCAAAGCTCACTCCATATTCGTATGTAGGGTTGAGATGGGTGGGAGCATAAAGGAATTTGATTTGTTGCTTCACGTCAAGTCCCAGCACGGCATACGTGTCAAGTTGTACCAATACCTTGGGGTCAGCGTTGCGTCCGTTGATGCCCGTACTTGAGATGAAGTGCGTCTGGCTGGTTAAGTTTTGTGTGTAAAACTCTTCATTGCGTGCTTTCACTACGCCCGCGTAGTTAACGTCTACGTTCTGTACGAAGAACCAAGTGCGAATACAGTTGTCGGCCAATTTGCCACCATTGCTCAAGAGTTGCATCGTATATTCTTTCAGCAGTAGGCTCGTTTGTTGCTCTGAAGTCTCGGCATGGCTCACGGCTGATCCTCCCCATAAGTGGGTATAGCCACCATGTTGCACCTTGTAGAGTCCATTGTCGAAAGAGCCTGCACCGATGTTGGTCTGAAGGTAAGCCCAGAGAGCTATTTTCGTACCATTAAGTGGTGCTTGTTCTACTACGGAACAAGCGCAAGCAGGTGCTTCTGGCACTGCAGAGAGTAAAGCTTCATATTGATTAGCAGCATCGCTAAGGAAGTAACGCTTTATAACAGACGATGCGCCCTTGAGTTCTGTTTCGAGCAGATTATAATATGTGTTGAGAACGCTGTCAAGCTGTTCTTGAAAGGTTTGTTCGGGGTGTGTAGCGTGAATCATTACGTGAAATTCCGTTACACCATCTTCAACTTCAAACTTTGAAATTTCAGCCAACGTGTTCTCTAACTGAATGGCTGATCTTTGCTGTACGTGGGTCATACTGTTTGTCATTCTTTCTCTGTGGCACTTGGTCAAGCAGCATTTGTTGTGTGCTATCACCTCATGTGCCTTACATTCTTTATTCTGAATGCAAAAGTACGAAAAAAACAAGCTACTTCTTACACCGCCATGTCCTATAGCGCCCAAAATCACCACTATTGGGTATCAAGCCGAAAATAAAGCAGACCTTCAAAATTATTGGGTCTATAACGATTTATGTGGGTAAAACTGCAATTTATCAAACAGACAAAGATTAATGAATCGATTAACGAAAAAGATTAATGGAAAGATTAATGAAAAGATTAATGATAGATTAATGAAATTAAGATGAGAATTTTCAATCACATGCCCACGAGATAAAAAAGGAACTGCAGCAAAACAAAAATCAAGCCCGCTTCAGTTTTCTATTGGCAAATGTTGCCAAAATCCCATATATTTGTGGGAAAATAGGCTCTAACGCCTAATTAATAATTAAATTTAAATACATATGAAAACAGTAGCAGGGCTTGATGTGCACAAAGATAGTGTATATCTCTGTATTTTGCGAGAAAACGGGGAGAAAATAGAACGCGTATACGGCGTTTTGACTCCACAACTCGATTCCATGCGCGATTTTATGGCAGAAAACGAAGTCAGCGAAGTCGCAATGGAAAGCACAAGTG
>JBNMKQ010000200.1:0-4345 GCA_050874425.1 Alloprevotella sp. | reverse complement strand
TTAATCTTTTCCATTAATCTTTTTCGTTAATCTTTTCATTAATCTTTTTCGTTAATCTTTTCATTAATCTTTTCCATTAATCTTTTTCGTTAATCTTTTCATTAATCTTTTTCGTTAATCTTTTCATTAATCTTTTCCATTAATCTTTCCATTAATCTTTTTCGTTAATCGATTCATTAATCTTTTTTGTTCTGTTCTGTTCGATAAATTGTAGGCCTATAAAATTAATGGAGGCACCGTCTCCACGAGCCTCCATTAACCAACACAAAAACTAAACTAGACTTAACTAAACTATTTGATAGCGTTATCATCACGACAACTTGATAATGCAAATATATAAAACCGAAAGAGTTAAAGCAAGATTTTGTAAAGAAAAGTTTACAAAATTGGTGTTTTTAACACTTCGAAGTGTTATAAAGCATATAATTATCTAAAATAGCCATGGCAGCCATGGCTTCGACAATGGGTACGGCACGAGGAAGGACACAGGGGTCGTGTCGGCCACGGGCTTTGAGTAAGGTGGCACGTCCTTCTCGGTCGACGGTAGGTTGCTCACGCAATAGGGTGGCCACGGGCTTGAAGGCTACGCGGAAGTAGATGTCCTGTCCGTTGCTTAGTCCGCCTTGTATGCCGCCACTGTGGTTGGTGCGAGTTGTGATGCGTCCCTCGTCGTCGGTGGTGAAGAGGTCGTTTTGCTCACTGCCGCGTGCGGTAACGCCAGCAAATCCTTCCCCATATTCAAATCCCTTTACGGCATTGATGCCCAGCATAGCAGCCCCCAGTTGTGCGTGTAACTTGTCAAACACGGGTTCACCCAATCCTATGGGGCACCCTTCGATAACGCAAGTGATGATGCCACCAATAGTGTCGCCCTCAGCTTTTACTTCAGAGATGAGTTGTGCCATTTCGGCAGCCTTCTCAGCGTCGGGGCAACGCACGGGATTCTTTTCTATCTCATTGAAGTCGTAGTCATGATAAGTGCCCGTTAAGGCGATAGAGCCAACTTGTGAGGTGTAAGCTGTGATGCGAATGCCCTTCTCGCGCAATACCATCTTAGCAAAAGCACCCCCCACGACGCGTGCTATCGTTTCACGAGCAGAGGTGCGTCCGCCGCCACGGTGGTCGCGAATGCCATACTTCGTTTGGTAAGTGAAGTCGGCATGTGAGGGGCGAAAGACGTCTCGCATATTGTCATAGTCGTTAGAGTGCTGATTTTCATTGCGTACCAAGAAGCCTATGGGGCAACCTGTAGTTTTGCCTTCAAACGTGCCCGAAAGTATCTCTACGCGATCCGCCTCTTTGCGGTCGGTGGTAAGTCGGCTTTGTCCAGGGCGGCGACGATTGAGTTCTGACTGTAGAAAGTCGAGGTCGACGGTGATGCCAGCGGGCATTCCGTCTATCACGCCTCCAATGCCTGCACCGTGGCTCTCGCCAAAGGTGGTGAGTCGAAATAGGTGGCCAAATGTATTGCTCATGTTTTGTTTAGTTAGTTTTTTGTTTGTTGACGAGTTGACGAGTTAACAAGTTGACGAGTTAACAAGTTGACGAGTTAACAAGTTAACGAGTTAACAAGTTGACGGGTTAATAAGTTAACGAGTTAACAAGTTGACGGGCAAGTTACCTAATTAAGGGGACATACTTACTCGTTAACTTGTCAACTCGTTAACTTGTCAACCAATTTAGTGCTTGTGGCAGCAGCCTTCGCCTTCTCCGTGGTGATGACCACCGCAGCAGCCTTCACCTTCGCCGTGGTGGCAACCACCACCTTCGCAGCCGCCCTCGCAGTTGCAGCCGCCTTCGCCGCTCATCATCTTGATGAGTTCTTTCAGTTCATCGTCAGTAGCATCGCGCATCGTGACTACTTGACCTTTAAAGTGGAGGTCTTTACCAGCTAAGGGGTGGTTGAGGTCGATTACGACAACATTGTCTTTTACTTCAAGTACGAGACCTTGGAAACGGTTGCCGTCAGCATTGACCAAAGGCAATACGGCACCAGGGTAGACCATGTCTTTGTCAAACTTACCATTGATGCTAAAGGTCTCTTTAGGGAGTTCAATCACGTGCTCTTGTACGTAAGGGCCGTATGCCTCGTCTTGCTTCAGTGTGAAGTCGAAGTCAGCGCCTTGAGCCAAAGCTAAGATTTTATCTTCAAATGTATCAAGTGCCACACCCATACCACTGATAAATTGGAAGGGGTGTTCAACGGGAGCTTTCTCAATGAGTTCGTGAATGCCCTTTTCGTTGTCAGCGTAGAGTTCGTATGCTACTGTCACATACTTGTGCGGAGTTTGTTCCATGTGTTATATAATAATGTTTAGTGAGTTTAGGGGTGATAATTCAGTTTTTAGTTGGGAGGTTATGAGGTTATAAAGTTACATCACGTTGATAATCAACTATACTAACTTTATAACCTCATAACCTTAAAACGTAAAACTGATTTACGCCAACTCCAGGTTGAGTTCTTGGCGTAGGAATTCGAGGTCGGGACAAGTCTCGAGCATCTCCTTATATTGTTCAACGCGGCTAAAGGCGCGATGAGGAGCCGTGTCGGCCTTGATGCTAAACTTCAGTGTGATATAGTCGTTACGCAACTGCGTGCGTAGGTAGTTCATCAGCGAGATTTGTTCCTTGCGCATATATTGTTCTACGAGTTCATTCTCCAGTTCTACAGAGATAGTCCACGTAGCCGTGTCGAGTTGCGGTTCCATGCTCTTCATACGCCCCATGAGGTGATACTTCTCTTTGGGCAACTGTTGCGCGTAGCGAAACCAATAGTACGTCATGCGGTCAGCATCGAAAGGAGTGCAGAGCTTTTGTGCTACAGGTGTCTCGCTCGTTGTGCTTTGTACGGTTGAGGCAGTGTTAGGTGTAGCAGAGGCTGATTGTGCTGCACGGATTTGCTGTTGCATGGCACGGATAGATAGCGTGCGAGCAGGTCGTGCGCGATAGGGCGTAGCATTGCTGGTAGCTGCCGCCAATTGTTGGTAAGTAGACTGGCTTTGCAGCACGTTGTCGGCCGAAGTAGGAGCCGATGTCGTATGAGATGTCGGTGTCGCAGTGGTGGGGCGTTGCGCGTTAGTCGCTGCGGGGCGTTGTGCTGCGGTAGCTGGTCGTTGTTGACCTTGAACTGCGGGAGCAGCAAGGTGAGAAAATATGGGTTTAAGTCGTCGTGTAGGGCGACGCCCACAACTTGGGTCGTCATCGCCAGCAGCTGCTTGCGCCACCTCTATAAGGGTGAGTTCTACGAGCAGTCGCTTATTGCGTGCCGTGTTGTAGCTCATGTCGCAAGAGTTACATAGCTTCAGTGCTCGATAGAGCAACTTCGGTTCGCAGCGCATCGCTTGTTCGTGATAGCGTTGGCGCACCTGTTCGCTCACGTCGAGTAGGGGGAGCGTCTGTTCGTCGCGGCTCATTAACAAGTTGCGAAAGTGAGAGGCCAAACCGCCGATAAAGTAGTTCGCTTCAAATCCTTTACTGAGAATGTTGTTGAGGCGAGCCATGGCCGAGGGAATGTCACATTTCAGGAGAGTGTCCGTCATGCTAAAGTACTCATCGTAGTCGAGCACGTTGAGGTCTTCAATCACCTTTTGATAAGTGATGTTGCCCTCGCAGAAACTTGTTACTTGGTCGAAGATAGAGAGTGCATCGCGCATACCACCGTCAGCCTTCTCTGCAATGACGTGTAGTGCTTCGGGTTCGTAGGTGATGCCCTCTTTCTGTGCCACATAAGCAAGGTGCTTAATCGTGTCGGCCACCGTGATGCGTGCAAAGTCATAGATTTGGCAACGGCTCAGAATGGTCGGTAAGATTTTATGCTTCTCAGTGGTGGCCAATACGAAAATGGCGTGTGAGGGCGGTTCTTCCAATGTCTTTAAGAAAGCATTGAAGGCCGCAGTAGAGAGCATGTGCACCTCGTCGATAATGAAGACTTTGTAGCGTCCCACTTGTGGCGGTATCTGCACCTGTTCGATGAGTCCACGAATGTCCTCTACACCATTATTAGATGCAGCATCGAGTTCGTGAATGTTATACGAACGTTGTTCGTTAAACGCTTTACAACTTTCGCATTCGTTACAGGCCTCGCCATCGGCCGTAGGTGATAGACAGTTGATGGTTTTAGCGAAAATACGTGCACACGTAGTCTTACCCACACCGCGTGGTCCACAGAAGAGGTAGGCATGTGCCAATTTCCCTTGTGCGATGGCATTCTTCAGCGTTGTGGTTAAAGCGTGTTGTCCCACTACGCTATCGAACGTTGTAGGACGGTATTTTCTGGCTGATACTATATATTCGCTCATTCTTTTTGCTTTGTATGGGGCAAAGATAGTGCAAGGCGAGCGCAATG
>JBNMKQ010000199.1:0-4349 GCA_050874425.1 Alloprevotella sp. | reverse complement strand
TCATTAATCTATCATTAATCTTTCCATTAATCTTTTCCATTAATCTTTTCCATTAATCTTTTTCGTTAATCGATTCATTAATCTTTTTTGTTCTGTTCGACAAATTGCAGTTTGTACATATCATTAAACGTAATATTACCCACACGAATCAACATAGACCCAAAAATCTGTTTTTAGAATGTTCTAATTCTGTCGGTTGATTTGCACCCTCTCGAAAGTGTCTTTTTACCCATGTTCTCAGAGTAAAAATACACTTCCGATAGGGCACAAATCAACGCGCCAGAATTTTTAGAACACCCCATAGGTCTATTATCTGACACATTGTCGGCAAACGCTGACAAAATGAAATGATGAATATTTTTTATTTGCTTAATAGAACTTTTGGCACGCTTTTAGCATATACGAAAGCGAGTGCTTTAAGAAAAATAATAAAGAAGAAGAACTCACAATACGATTAACAATAAAACAACAAAAAATAGCAATACAACTATGAACATTAAACCGTTAGCTGACCGCGTGCTGATTAAAGCCGCTCCCGCAGAAGAAAAGACTGCTGGTGGTATTATCATTCCTGACACTGCTAAGGAAAAACCCTTGCAAGGTGAAGTGCTTGCCGTAGGTAATGGCACAAAGGACGAAGAAATGGTGCTCAAAGCTGGCGACACCGTATTATATGGCAAATACGCTGGCACCGAGGTAGAACTCGATGGCGAGAAGTATTTGATTATGCGTCAAAGCGACGTGCTCGCTGTATTAGCATAATTGTTTAATCTATTCATTCTTACAACTTAAAATTCTGAATCAATCATGGCAAAAGAGATAGTATATGATGTAGACGCTCGCGAACGTCTGCGCGAAGGTGCTGATGCATTGGCTAATGCTGTAAAGGTAACACTCGGCCCGAAGGGTCGCAACGTTGTTATTGACAAGAAGTTTGGTGCTCCTCGCATCACAAAGGACGGCGTTAGCGTAGCTAAAGAGATTGAGTTGGAAGATGCCTTCCAAAATGCTGGTGCACAACTCGTTAAGAGCGTAGCTTCAAAGACTGGCGACGACGCTGGTGATGGTACTACTACAGCTACAGTTTTGACACAGGCTATCTTGACCGAAGGCATGAAGAACGTTGCTGCTGGTGCTAATCCCTTGGACGTAAAGCGCGGTATCGACAAGGCCGTAGCTAAGGTGGTTGAGAGCATCAAGAGCCAAAGCGAACAGGTAGGCGAAAGCTACGACAAGATTGAGCAAGTAGCTACTATCTCAGCTAACAATGACCCTGAAATCGGTAAACTCATCGCCGACGGTATGCGTGCTGTAAGCGTCAATGGTGTAATCACCATCGAAGATGCAAAGGGTCGCGATACGGTATTGAAGACGGTTGAAGGTATGCAGTTTGACCGTGGCTACCTTTCTGCTTACTTCGTTACCGACACGGAGAAGATGCAGTGCGTAATGGAGAATCCTTACATCTTGATTTACGACAAGAAGATTTCTAACATTAAGGACTTCCTCCCCATCTTGGAACCTGCCGTTCAGACCGGTCGTCCTCTCTTGGTGATTGCCGAGGATGTTGACAGTGAAGCTTTGACTACATTGGTTGTTAACCGCTTGCGTACTCAACTCAAGATCTGTGCGGTTAAGGCTCCTGGCTTTGGCGATCGTCGCAAGGCTATGTTGGAAGACATTGCCGTACTTACAGGCGGTGTCGTAATTAGCGAAGACAAGGGCTTGAAACTCGAACAAGCTACTATCGACATGTTGGGTTCTGCCGAGAAGGTGACCGTTTCAAAGGAGAACACAACGATTGTTAATGGTAAGGGCGCTAAGGAGAATATTCAAGAGCGCATCAACCAGATCAAGAACGAAATCAGCAACTCTACTTCATCATACGACAAAGAGAAGTTACAAGAACGTTTGGCTAAGCTCTCTGGCGGTGTTTGCGTACTTGAAGTAGGTGCTGCCAGCGAAACGGAGCAGAAAGAAAAGAAGGATCGTTGCGACGATGCCCTTTGCGCTACTCGTGCAGCCGTTGAAGAAGGTATCGTTACGGGTGGTGGCGTAGCCTACATCCGTGCTCAAAAGGCATTGGAAGACATGAAGGGCGACAATGCTGACGAAACTACGGGTATCAACATCATTCGTCGTGCTATCGAAGAGCCTTTACGTCAGATTTGTCGCAATGCAGGCATCGAGGGTGCAGTAATCGTCAACAAGGTGCGCGAAGGTGAAGGCTATTATGGCTACAACGCTAAGACGGAAGAGTTTGGCGACTTGCGCGCAGCAGGTGTCGTTGACCCCGCTAAGGTAACTCGTGTAGCACTTGAGAATGCTGCTTCTGTAGCGGGTATGTTCCTCACCACAGAGTGCGTTATCTGCGATAAGAAGGAAGACAAGCCCGAAATGCCTATGGCTAACCCTGGCATGGGTGGCATGATGTAATGTAATACATCTTCACACATATATATATAATATAAAAGTTCCACACTTAGGACTATGACCTTCAAAAGTCAATGTTCTAAGTATGGAACTTTTTTGTGCTTGTATGCTCCAAGAATAAGGAACTGTTCTAAAGAAAAAGTGGCTCTATAACGATTTGTGTGGGTAAAACTGCAATTGGGCCTCACCCCCTAACCCCCTCTCCTTGAGGAGAGGGGGGACTGAAGTTACCTTTTTCTTCCCAGTTCCTTGCTTGAGATATTTCCTGAAAATGAGCAAGAAAAGGTGACTTGTCCCACTCTCCTCAAGGAGAGGGGGTAGGGGGTGAGGCCCAATTGCAGTTTGTACATATCTTTAACGCAATATTACCCACACGAATCAACATAGCCCCGAAAAAGTTAACCGCCTAACCTTTAAATCCTACCACTTAATCTATTAAAATCGCCACCTATGCTTGCTAGGCAAAAAGTGTACTTCATATAAATAAAAAAACATTGTACCTTTGCATATAGAAGTAAGAAACATTCTCCTCAACGTTTATGAGTAATAATAAGGGACTCACAGCATTCGTCGTTGACGATACGCCCATGGCACTTGAAATTCTTGCCAACGACCTTCGTCGTCAGCCAGAGTTTGAAAAAGTGTACACCTATACCAACTATACAGATGCCACGTTGCCATTACTTGAATTGCAGCCTGATGTATTATTTCTTGACGTTGAAGTACCAGGTAAGACGGGGTTGGAGTTTTTGCAATCCATTAGGCCAAGAGTAAACTTTACGTTTAAGGTCGTATTCTATTCGGGCTTTTCAGATTACATGTTAGATGCCATTCGCCAGTCAGCCTTTGACTTTCTGCTTAAACCTTATAAGCAAAGTGAATTGCGCACAATTATCGACCGCATCGTACAAGATATGGAGAGCAATACGAAGGTGCGCCACCTCATCGTTAAAGACATGCCCCACAAGATAGCCATGCAAACGATTAGTGAACTGCTATTGGTAGGTATGGAGGAAATGTTGCTCTTCAACTATATCAGTGCCCACCGCTCATGGCAACTCACTCTGACAGATGGAACAAGCCACATGCTTAAGAAAGGACTTACGGCAGAAGACATTCTCAAGGTTCACCCCATCTTTGCTCGTATCAGCAACACGGTGATAATCAACCTTACCTACTTAGCAGCTGTCGAGAACAATACCCAGCGTTGCCGATTATGTCCACCTTTTGAACACATTGACATTTCGGCTTCACGTCGTTATTTTGGCAAATTGAAAGAACGCTTTGAACTACTCTAATCCTTTGTGTACAGAGGAGTGTTCTACAAAGTTCTGCAGCATACAAAAGATACTACATGATTTACCAAAACTATAAAAACTTTTTCATGCAAAAGAGAGGATTATATAGTAGTGAAAAAACGAAGACAAGCGAATGAACAACATTAGCTTGTCAGAAGACGATAAGTCCCACACCAATCTAAGAAAATATTTTCAAGTTCCTATATTTTCAGATTGGTTGGGACTTATTTTTTGGGGGGCTAAATTGGCCTCACCCCCTAACCCCCTCTCCCGCAGGGGAGGGGAAATAAGTAACCTTTACTTGCTGCGTTTCTAGTTGAGAACCAACAGAAAACTCAAGAGGAAATAGTAACTAGTTCCCCCTCCCCTGTGGGGGAGGGGGTTAGGGGGAGAGGCCTCATCAAATTGCAGTTTACCAAACACAATGTTGTATGCAAAATGTTTGATAAGCCATTATAAATCGTAATTTTGCTATCAGATAAGTAGGTGTTCATAATTAGTTTATATCAAAAGTGCTCTATTGGGGTGCAGTTTGTTCCTTTGTTCGAGCGAGCATAGCGGGCTATGCGATCGAGAACAAAGGAACAAAATGCGCCCCAAGAGAGTGCTTTTGATATA
>JBNMKQ010000198.1:0-4362 GCA_050874425.1 Alloprevotella sp. | reverse complement strand
TATGTCGAAGTATGTAAAAAGTATGTTATGTTTGTTCTCGCGCTAAGCGACTTTTCTTAACAATCGCATCAACTACTTACTAATTTTCGCTTAGCGCGAGAACATACTTCGACATAAGATTTACATACTTCGACATACTATTTATAAATACTATTATAAATACTATGCCTTGTGCTTACGCACAAGTCATATACAAACAGGCTACGCCCTTGCGTTTCTTGCAATATAACTAGTAGTTGTTTTAAGAAAGTGCAAAGCGTGCCTTAATGTTCATTCCTATTCTCTTCGACAAATTGCAGTTTGTACATATCATTAAACACAATATTACCCACACGAATCAACATAGCCCCAATTTTTACCCCCTAACGTATCTACATCAAAAAAGCGTGCTTTATTGCCCATTCAGAACAATAAAGCACGCATTATATATATGTGTGTGTTGAGAAGTAAAAATTACTTCAACACGCCTAATTCCTTACCTACCTTGATGAAGGCAGCAATACACTTGTCGAGGTGTGCGCGTTCGTGACCAGCTGATATCTGTACACGAATACGAGCTTGATCCTTCGGTACTACGGGGTAGTAGAAACCAGTTACGTAAATACCTTCTTCTTGCAACTTGGCAGCGTAAACCTGTGACAACTTAGCATCGTAGAGCATTACGGCACAAATGGCACTCTGGGTAGGTTTGATGTCGAAGCCGGCTGCCATCATCTTATCACGGAAGTAGTTAACGTTCTCAACCAACTTGTCGTGAATAGCATTGCTCTCGTCCAATATCTTGAACGTTTCGAGCGCTGCACCTACAATAGCGGGAGCTACTGAGTTAGAGAAGAGGTAAGGACGTGAGCGCTGACGCAACATGTCGATAATCTCCTTACGACCTGTCGTGAAACCACCCATAGCACCACCAAAGGCCTTACCGAGTGTACCGGTGTAGATGTCAACACGACCATAGGTGTTGAAGAACTCGCTCACACCACGACCCGTAGGACCTACAACGCCTGCAGAGTGGCTTTCGTCTACCATAACGAGTGCATCATACTTCTCAGCCAAATCGCAAATCTTGTCAATCGGAGCTACGTTACCATCCATTGAGAATACACCGTCAGTGACGATGATACGGAAACGTTGCTCTTGGGCTGCTTGAAGTTGACGTTCAAGATCCTCCATATCGGCGTTAGCGTAACGATAGCGCTTTGCCTTGCAGAGGCGTACACCGTCGATGATTGAAGCGTGATTCAAAGCGTCTGAGATGATCGCATCGTCAGCAGTCAAGAGGGGTTCGAACACACCACCATTGGCGTCGAAGCAAGCAGCATATAAAATAGTATCCTCAGTCTTGAAGAACTTAGAAATGGCCTGTTCCAATTCCTTGTGAACGTCTTGCGTACCACAGATGAAGCGAACGCTTGACATACCATAGCCGCGGCGGTCCATCATGTCCTTAGCAGCTTGAATCAAGCGAGGATTGTTTGAAAGACCCAAGTAGTTGTTAGCGCAGAAGTTCAACACTTCTTGGCCCTTTACTTGAATAGCAGCCTGCTGAGGGCCTTCAATCAAACGTTCCTCTTTGTAGAGGCCAGCTTCTTTAATATCCTTCAGTTCTTGCTGAAGATGTTCTTGAAATTTACCGTACATTGTGTGTATGATTTATAAAAAGGTTACTTGTCTAATAATTAGGACAATGCAAAGGAACAGATTTTTTTTGAAAAATAATAGTGTACAAGTTATAAATATCAAAAAAAGATTGCACCTTTGCAACGTATTTTGATGACTGCGCTAAACAAAAACTTTCGTAGCCTGTCAACAAATGCATAAAACGACATCTAACAAACGCGTGCTTAATAGTTTGAGTCACTTTTTATATAAGGACTAACTTACCCGTTAACTTGTCAACTCGTTAACTTGTCAACCCGTAAACCCGTTAACTTGTCAACCCGTTAACTAAGAGAAGCACGTACATAACCCTTTTCATACACACGATGAAGAATATTTTGGTGATTGGTGCTACAGGACAGATTGGTTCTGAGCTTACCATGAAGTTGCGCGGCATTTACGGCAACGATCACGTTGTTTGTGGTTACATTCCCAGCGCTGCCCCTCAAGGAGCATTGGCTGAGAGTGGTCCCGCCGAGATTTGTGATGTTACCAACGGCGAACAAATCGCCGAAGTGGTATTGAAGCATAAGGTGGACGCTATCTACAACCTTGCCGCCTTGTTGAGCGTAGTGGCTGAAGGCCGTCCGCAGTTGGCATGGAAGATTGGTATTGACGGACTTTGGAACGTGCTCGAAGTAGCTCGTGAACACGAATGCTCTGTTTTCACCCCCAGCTCTATCGGTTCGTTCGGTCCTGAGACTCCTCCCGACAATGTACCTCAAGATACCATTCAGCGTCCACGCACTATCTATGGTGTGTCAAAGGTTACTACCGAATTGCTCTCTGACTACTACTTCCGCAAGTATGGTGTCGATACACGTGCCGTACGCTTCCCGGGCCTCATCTCTTACGTTACGCTCCCCGGCGGTGGCACTACCGACTACGCTTGCGACATCTACTACTCTGCCGTTCGTGGTGAGAAGTTCGTTTGTCCGATTGCCAAAGGCACTTACATGGACATGATGTACATGCCTGATGCTCTCCGCGCTGCCGTAGAGTTAATGGAGGCTGACCCCTCTCGCCTTATCCACCGCAACGCCTTCAACATCGCCTCAATGAGTTTCGACCCTGAAGGCGTACTCGCTGCCATTCGTAAGTATAAGCCTAACTTCGAAATGGAGTATCAGGTTGACCCCTTGAAGCAAGCTAACGCTGACTCTTGGCCTAACAGCCTCGACGACATCTGCGCTCGTCAAGAGTGGGATTGGAAGCCTGAATACGACCTCGACCGTATGACGGTGGATATGTTGCAAAAGTTGGAAGAGAAACTGAAATAAGCACCAACTCCGCTAAACGCATCAACGCGAATGTTCGCCAACGCGAACGTTCGCGTTTTATTTTACAACACGAAAGTTCTCGAAAATATTCACATTACGCGCTTCGCGCTTTTGTTTTAAACATTAATGTTTCATTAATTGTCCATTAATTTTTTCGTTAATCTTTCCATTAATCTTTTCCGTTAATCTTTTCCGTTAATCTTTCCATTAATCTTTCCATTAATCCTTTTCCGTCAATCTTTCCATTAATCTTTTCCGCTTATGATATCGACTGATACGCTAACGCGCAATGCCGTTGACGTTTTGAAAGCATTGATACGTATTCCCTCAATTAGCCGTGATGAGGAGGCCGCAGCCGACTTTATATTCAACTATCTTACACAACAAGGCGCACGCCCCAAGCGCCACCACAACAACGTGTGGTGCGAACAATCCGTTGCCAAAGGCAACCGCCCTACCCTACTGCTCAACGCACACATCGACACGGTCAAACCTGCAGCCTCATGGGTGCACGACCCTTTCACGCCCACCATTGAGGGCGACCGCCTTTATGGACTCGGTAGCAACGACTGTGGCGGCGGATTGGTGTCGCTCATGCAAGTGTTTTTGGCCTTAAAGGAAGACGACACACTCCCCTATCACCTTATCTTCTTAGCTTCAGCCGAAGAGGAAGTGTCGGGTAAGAACGGCATAGAGTCAGCACTCCCCCTATTGCCTCCCATCGATGTAGCTATCGTGGGCGAACCGACTGGCATGCAGCCTGCCATAGCCGAAAAGGGGCTTATGGTACTCGACTGCACCACACACGGTCGTTCGGGCCACGCAGCACGTAACGAGGGAGTGAACGCTATTTATAAAGCCTTGCCTTGCATCGAATGGTTCCGCACCTATCAATTTGAGCAACAGACCGACTTGTTAGGCCCAGTCAAGATGTCCGTTACCATGGTGAATGCAGGCACGCAGCACAATGTTGTGCCCGACACGTGTCAGTTTGTAGTCGACGTGCGCGCCAACGAATGTTACACCAACGAGGAACTCTTAGGCATTATCCGTCAACACCTCGCCGACTGCGACATCACGCCTCGCTCTACCCGCTTGCACTCCTCACGTATCGACATCAGTCATCCCTTGGTGCAAGCCGCCATTGTTCAAGGACGAAAGCCCTTCGGTTCGCCCACACTGAGTGATCAAGCTCTCATGCGCTTCCCTTCGTTCAAAATGGGGCCAGGCGACTCTGCCCGCTCCCACACTGCCGAAGAATTCATCACCCTCAGCGAAATACGTGAGGCAACAGAAATGTATATTAAAATGTTAAACTAAAGCCTCTCCCCCTAACCCCCTCCCCCACAGGGGAGGGGGAATAAGTAACCTTTACTTGCTGCGTTTCTAGTTGAGAACCAACAGAAAACTCAAGAAGTAAGAG
>JBNMKQ010000197.1:0-4424 GCA_050874425.1 Alloprevotella sp. | reverse complement strand
TCAATCTTCACCTTTCTTTTTGGCCGT
The DNA here is from genome assembly GCA_050874425.1 of Alloprevotella sp. Taxonomy (GTDB): domain Bacteria; phylum Bacteroidota; class Bacteroidia; order Bacteroidales; family Bacteroidaceae; genus Alloprevotella. The sequence goes on along the minus strand of JBNMKQ010000197.1, from coordinate 4,397 downwards.
TTTTTGACCTTTCATCGGTCGTGTAGCTCGCTACACTCCCTCTTCAAGGTCCAAAAACGTCTCAAAAATAAAGGCAAATCTTGAATTTCATAAAAGTTCAGACGACTTCAATATGGGGTTCAGAATTCTTCGGTTTACCAATGACCAAATAATCAACGATATTGAAACAGTCTTGGAAAAAATTAAGAGTGCTATACAATAAAAAGTATAAAACAATAAATAGCGCCCTATTATAACTATGTTAATATAAAGTTCATCTATTAACTTACATAAATGCCTGACATCATATCACAAACAATTGCATTATATACCTCAGCACAAAACGCAGCAAGTGAAGGTAACTTATCCCCCCTCCCCCGTGGGGGGAGGGGGTTAGGGGGAGAGGCCGCAGGGGGAGAGGTTCTTATCCTCGACGGTGCCATGGGCACCATGATTCAGCGTTTCAACCTTACCGAGGACGACTTTCGGGGCGAACTATTTAAGGATTGGCCCGTGCGGTTGCAAGGGAACAATGAACTCATCTCGCTCACACGGCCCGACGTGTTGCGACAGATTCACCGCGAGTACTTAGAGGCGGGAGCCGACATCATTACGGCCAACACGTTTAGCGCACAACGCATCTCACAGGCCGACTATAAGACAGAGGATTATGTGGTCGAGATGAACCGCGCTGCCCTACAAATAGCACGCGAGGAGGCCGAGCGCATGACGCGTCTCACCCCCGACAAGCCACGCTATGTAGTGGCTACGATTGGGCCTACCAACCGCACACTGTCAATGTCGCCCGACGTTGAAAACCCAGCCTACCGCGCCCTCACCTTCGACCAACTCTGCGAGGCTTATGAAGAGCAAATGATGGTACTGAGCGAAGGGGGCGTTGACTTATTCCTGCTCGAGACCATCTTTGACACGCTCAATGCCAAAGCTGGACTTATGGCAGCCCGAAGGGTGAAAGAGCGCACGGGGCGCCGCATTCCTATCATGCTCAGTGTGACCATTGCCGATGCTTCAGGTCGCACCCTATCGGGCCAAACGCTCGATGCCTTCTTGGCTTCTGTGCAACACGATGAGGACATTTTTAGTGTCGGACTGAACTGTTCGTTTGGGGCAGAAGATATGCGTCCTTACTTACGTGTGTTGTCTGAAAAAGCTCCTTATTACATCAGTGCTCACCCCAATGCAGGACTGCCCGATGAGGAAGGGAACTACACCGAAACGCCCGAGATGATGGCCGCGGCCATTAAGGGCTTTATTGACGATGGAGTAAACATTGTGGGCGGTTGCTGCGGTTCTACGCCCGACCATATTCGCGCCATTGCCGAGGTGGCTAAAGGGCGTCAAGCACGCATTCGACCTACTAAAGGAAAGATTGATTGGTTGGCTGGTCTCGAAGGCTTTACACCGCTCAAGGGCACGTTTATGAACGTAGGCGAGCGCTGCAATGTGGCGGGTAGCCGCAAATTCCTACGCCTTATCAATGAGAAACAATATGACGAGGCTTTGGGCATTGCACGCAAGCAGGTGCGCGATGGGGCAAGCCTCATCGATGTCAATATGGACGATGGTCTGCTCGATGCCAAGGAGGAGATGACGCACTTCTTAAACCTCATGGCCAGCGACCCTGAGGTGGCACGCATTCCGTGGATGATTGACTCGTCACGCTTCGAAGTGATTGAGGCTGCACTAAAGTGTGTGCAGGGCAAGTGTGTGGTCAACTCTATCTCGCTGAAAGAGGGAGAAGAGAAATTTTTGAGCCACGCGCGCACCATTCGCCAATACGGCGCAGCTATGGTGGTAATGGCCTTCGACGAGCAAGGACAAGCTACTACTTACGAACGAAAAATCGAAATTTGCGCACGTGCCTACCATTTGCTCACTGAGCAGGCCGGAGTCGACCCTCACGACATTATTTTCGACCCCAATGTGCTGACCGTGGCCACAGGTATGAAGGAACACGATGCTTATGGTCTTGACTTTATTCGCGCTACGGAATGGATTACACACAATCTGCCCCATGCCCACGTGAGTGGCGGTGTGAGCAACTTGTCATTTGCTTTCCGCGGCAACAACTACTTGCGCGAAGCCATGCACGCAGTGTTTCTCTACCACGGCATGCAACGGGGCATGGATATGGGTATTGTCAATCCGGCTTCAAAGGTGATGTATGGCGACATTCCGTCCGACTTGCTCACGCTGATTGACGATGTCATCCTTTACCGTCGCGACGATGCGGCCGAGCGCCTCATCGATAAGGCGGCCGAACTCTTACAGGCGAAAGATCAACTCAAAACAGTCGAGAAGCCTAAAGTAGACCGTTCGACTATTCCCCTCATTGACCGTCTGAAGGAGGCGTTGCGCATGGGTGACGATGAGTTCTTACAGCCCGACCTTGAAGAGGCTTTGCAGCAATATTCTGCCCCTGGCGACATTATCGAAGGCCCCCTCATGCAGGGTATGCAGCAAGTGGGCGACCTCTTTGGCGAGGGCAAAATGTTCTTGCCACAGGTGGTAAAGTCGGCCCGCACAATGAAGAAGGCAGTGGCCATGCTACAACCTTACCTCGAGAAGGCGAAAGATGCCAATGCCAAGAGCAACGGTCGCTACCTCGTAGCTACGGTGAAAGGCGATGTACATGACATTGGCAAAAACATCGTGACCGTAGTGCTGGGCTGCAACAACTTTGAGGTGATTGACCTCGGCGTGATGGTACCTGCCGAACAGATTGTGCAGACGGCCATTGAGCGCAACGTGGACTTTATCGCCTTGAGCGGCTTGATTACGCCTTCGCTCGACGAGATGTGTAACACAGCACGCGCACTGACGGAAGCGGGCATTACCGTTCCACTCTTGGTGGGGGGGGCTACCACTTCGCCCTTGCACACAGCACTGAAGATTGCCCCCCTATATAAAGGGCCTGTATTCCACGTGAAAGATGCTTCTATCAACGCGGTGCTTTCGATGCAGCTCATGGGACCTGAGCGTAAACGTGTCATAGCCGATAACGCACGCCAACAAGCTGAACTTGTTAAGAAGCATGAGACGCAAAAGCGCGCCAAAGAGTTGCTAAGTCAAGCTGCCGAGTCGCCACAGAACAAAGCAACCGTGAAAGGCTGCCCTTGCGGTTGTGACGACCCGAAGCACATCTTGCGCCGTCTCGTTATTGATTGGAGCAAGGAGGCATTGCCTCGTCCCACCTTTATTGGCTATCGGGTTGAACCGCGCATTAGCATTAGCGAGGTGCGTAAGTTGATTAATTGGACTTACTTCTTCAATCTTTGGCGTGTGCGCAAGGGTACGCCTGAGGCAGAAAAGATTAAGCAAGAGGCGGAACTTTTGCTCGACAACCTCGAAAAGCGCCATTATATGCAAGCCGAAGTGGGCTTCTATCCTGCCTATGGCACCGAAAATAGCATTGTGCTCCCTGGAGCCGTTGGGGGCAAAGACCTCGTGTTACCTACGCCTCGCCAGCGTCATCCGGCCAAGGCGGGAGCACCATGTTTGGCCTTGTGCGACTACGTTGCACCGCGCTCTTACGAGGACTATGTGGGTGTGTTTGCCATTACAGTGTCTCCCTCATTGATAGAGGAGTTGGAGCAGGTGAAGCAGACCAATGACGACTATCAGGCTCTTCTCTTACAGGGTGTTTGCGACCGTTTAGCTGAGGCCACGAGTGAGTGGTTGCACCGCGAGGTGCGTATGCGCCTTTGGGGCTATAGTCCTGACGAGCAGCTGTCGTTAAAAGACCTTTCACGCGCTGCCTATCAAGGCATTCGGCCGGCGGTGGGCTACCCTTCATTACCCGATCAGCAGCTCATTTTCCCCATCAGCCGCCTACTCGACTTCAAGGCGTTAGGCATCAAGCTGACAGAGAATGGTGCCATGTATCCACAAAGCAGCACCTGTGGCCTTTATCTCAGTTCGCCCCACGCTACTTACTTCATGGTGAGCAAGCAGGACTAAATGTCTAGGGTATCATGTCGCCGGCATGAATAACTTATGTTTCTTCCACTTTAAGGAAAAGTCTTCGCTCTACAAGGAGAATAGTAGACAGGGTATGGGATAGTTCTTCACTTATAAGTGAAAACTATCCGTATATCACACTTTTATCATTTTATAGGGTGTTCAATTTAATGTTCGCGAAAGAGAACATTAAATTGAACACCCTATTTATTAACCACTTACAATATTGAGATCTAGGCTCTATAACGAATAGTGTGGGTAAAACTGCAATTTGTCGAAGAGAATAGGAATGAACATTAAGGCGCGCTTTGCACTTTGAGTCTTAAACAACTAATAGTTATATTGCAAGAAACGCAAGGGCGTAGCCTGTTTGTTTACGACTTGTGCGTAAGCACAAGGCATAGTATTTATAAATGGTATGTCGAAGTATGTAAACC
>JBNMKQ010000196.1:0-4441 GCA_050874425.1 Alloprevotella sp. | reverse complement strand
TCTATAAATGGTTTCTTTGAAAATGAAAGTTTTCTGACTTTCATTTTGCATTGCGCTCGCCTTGCACTATCTTTGAAGAAGACAGGCTGCGGCTCGGCAATGAAAATGAAAGTTTTCTGACTTTCATTTTGCATTGCGCTCGCCTTGCACTATCTTTGCATAAGATAGGCTGCACCTCGGTAATAAAAACGAGTAAACTCGCTTTGTATTACTCTCAGTTTGCACTATCTTTGCACTCAAATAATAACATACAAAGAAAAATGGCACAAGAAGACGTTTTTAAGAAAATCGTTTCGCATTGTAAGGAATACGGTTTCGTTTTTCCCTCAAGTGATATATATGATGGCTTGGGCGCTGTCTATGACTATGGTCAGAATGGTGTTGAACTGAAGAATAATATCAAACAATACTGGTGGCAAAGCATGGTATTGCTCCACGAAAACATTGTGGGCATCGACTCTGCTATCTTTATGCACCCCACCGTATGGAAGGCTTCAGGCCACGTTGACGCCTTCAACGACCCATTGATTGACAACCGCGACTCTAAAAAGCGCTACCGCGCTGACGTGCTTATCGAAGACCAAATCGCTAAGTACGAAGAGAAGATTGATAAGGAAGTAGCTAAGGCTCGCAAGCGCTTTGGCGATAGCTTCGACGAAGAGAAGTTCCGCGCTACGAACCCTCGTGTGATTGAGCACCAACAAAAGCGCGATGCTTTACACGCACGCTATGCCGAGGCCATGAACAAGATGGACCTCAACGAGTTGAAGCAAATCATCTTGGACGAAGAGATCGTTTGTCCTATCTCAGGCACACGCAATTGGACGGACGTTCGCCAGTTCAACCTCATGTTTAAGACTGAAGTGGGTTCTACCGCTGAAGGCGCAAGCACTATCTACCTCCGCCCCGAAACGGCACAAGGTATTTTCGTTAACTACCTCAATGTGCAAAAGACGGGTCGCATGAAGATTCCTTTCGGTATCGCTCAGATTGGTAAGGCCTTCCGTAACGAAATCGTTGCTCGTCAGTTCATCTTCCGTATGCGTGAGTTCGAACAAATGGAGATGCAATTCTTCGTGAAGCCAGGTACCGAAATGGATTGGTTCAAGCAGTGGAAGAAGACGCGTCTTGCTTGGCATGAAGCCCTCGGCTTTGGCGACGAATGCTACCGCTACCACGACCACGAGAAGTTGGCTCACTATGCCAATGCTGCCACCGACATCGAGTTTAAGATGCCATTCGGATTTAAAGAAGTTGAGGGTATCCACTCTCGCACCGACTTCGACCTCTCACAACACGCTAAGTTCTCAGGCCGCAAGATTGAATACTTCGACCCCGAAGAGAACCGCAGCTACACTCCGTACGTTATCGAGACTTCAATCGGTGTTGACCGTATGTTCTTGAGCGTAATGTGTCACTCTTATACAGAGGAGAAGCTTGAAAATGGCGAAACACGTACCGTGCTCAAGTTGCCCGCAGCCTTAGCTCCTGTTAAGTTGGCCGTAATGCCTTTGGTAAAGAAGGACGGTCTGCCCGAAAAGGCTCACGAGATATTGAACGACCTCAAGTTCCACTTCAACTGCAAGTACGATGAGAAGGACTCTATCGGTAAGCGCTACCGTCGTATGGACGCTATCGGTACTCCTTACTGTATCACAATCGACCACGACACGCTCAACGACAACTGCGTAACCCTCCGCGACCGCGACACTATGGAGCAAACGCGTGTGGCTATTGCTGACCTCCGTGCCTTGATCGAAGACAAGGTGAGCATCACCTCATTGTTGAAGAAGATTCAATAATCACCACGTCATTAAATTGAAGCAAGTTAACAAGTAAACGGGTTGACGAGTTGACGAGTAAGTTACCTTTAAAAACGAACCTACCCGTCAACTCGTCAACCCGTTACGTTATTCGTTAACCCAGCAACATAAAGAAAAATGAAACAATTAACAACTCTCTTCGCCCTCTTACTCCTACTCATTGTAGCTCCCATGGTAGCAACTTCGTGTACGGACAATACGAATGACGAAAAGCAAGACCTTGAGTTTACCACCAACTGGAAGGAACGCAACGTCGCTTACTTTGACAGTGTGCTCACCTTAGCCCGTCAAAAGGTGGCTGAGGCACAAACGCAATATGGTGATGACTGGCAGTCGCACTGCGAATGGCGCGTATTCCTTAGCTATGCCAAAGCCGCAGGTGGTCTTTCGACCGACACTATTTGTGCACGCGTTATCAACACTGGCATGGGTACGGAGTCGCCCCTCTATACCGACTCTGTCAAGGTAAACTATATGGGTCACCTCATTCCCACCGCGAGCTATAAAGACGGTCGTGTGTTCGACCATAGTGGCATCTACGAAAACAATGACTACGTGTTTAGTGACAACTATTCTACGCCCACTTCCTTTAACGTGTCAAACCTTGTTGAGGGTTTTACCACAGCGCTCATGCACATGCACGTTAACGACCGTTGGATGGTATACATGTCGCAAGAGATGGCCTACAAGTCATCAGCCAGTGGTGTGATGCCAGCCTACTCTACGCTTTGCTTCGATATGCAGTTAAAGCAGATTATAAAGAAGTAAGGGGAATAACGTAAAAATAAATATTGGGGCTGCATTTTAACTTGCAAAAGGAGTATTGCTCTTTCGCGAGTTAAAATGCAGCCCCAATTTTATTTTTGACGTTTATTCCTTACTTTATAATAAACGTCCCCATTTTTTCGATGACCTACCAAACAAGCTAAATAGTCACCTGGTTTATACTGCTCTCTCGAATAGTAAACCATCTCACGCTTTTTAGTTATACTATACAAATGCACTTCTGAACCATTGGGCTTATCAGAACCTCCAAACGTAAACTCCAAGTTACGTAGGGGATGATTAATGACGTTTCCCTAAATCTAATATTCCTTCCACACTCTCTTCTTAAGCCATAGGGATAAAATTGGGTCGCTCATTTCTAAATACTTAGGAGCAGATAAAGTTATTAAGTCCTTCTCTATCAATGCTTTCTTGAGACGTGTTATGTTAGCAGCCGTTCCCAATTGGTAGTTACTAAGTACAGCACTTTGTGTAAAACCTGTGTGTACGCCATTGACTAAAGCGTGCAAAAAGTTCATCTGATAGGCAGACAAGTCCTCTGTCTGTTGAATAAACAAAGGCTCACAAGCATCTAACAAACGATCTATGCCATACGCCACATCTTCGGCTGTTGCTTGAGCTGCGTCTGCCGTATGTAACCATACGAGCCACGCTAACTGCTGTACATAAGACGAATATCGTTCCGTAACGGTACATATCTCGCTTGCCAAGTCTTCAGAGATGTGTTTTCCCGTAACCTCAAATCTTTGACATATATATTCTACCCAATCCCTTTCACTGATCTTATTTAGGTAAAAGAAGTCGCCAAAGCGATAAAAAGGATAGCTCTGATTTTGAAACATTTGCTCCATCATGTGTTTCTTACTCCCATAAAGGCAGTACGACACATGACTTTGTAATTGCCATATACCGCGAAGTTTCTTCTGAAAGGTTAAAGAATCGGGAAAATCACCTATCTGTTGAAATTCATCGATGCACACTACAATGTGATACCCTTTCGCTTGAGCTATTAGCTCTGGTAGTTTTAAGACTTCCTCTGTAGTTTGATTATTGACATTATATTCTAATGACAATGAAAAGTCATTCAGGGGATCTTGTCCAAAACTTATTTTGGGTACAAATCGACTTAAAAAGACCTTGGCATTCTCTAACCATTCTTCCCAACGATTAGAAGTGGCTCTAACGATAGCAGTTGCAAATGCGTTGATAAAGTCGTGCTCTGAACGACAACCGAAAGCGTCCATACGTGCTATCTTGATGTCCTCACTTTCAACTAACGAACATACTTTATCTACCAACGATGTTTTCCCCATACGACGTGGCGATATCAATATCGTATTCACGCCATACATGAAGTTCGCCTTTAATCGCGCTGTCTCCTCACGACGATCGGTAAAAGCATCTTCCTCAACTCGAACGCCAAAAACAAAGGGAACTTCTATTTTCTTTCCCATATTTTCTCAATTCTGTTTATGGCTGCAAAGTTAACAAATGAAGCGTTTTTAAACAAGGTTGTTTAAAACAAGGTTGTTTAAAACTGGCTCTATAACGAATCATGTGGGTAATATTGAGTTTAACAATAGATACAAACTGCAATTTGTCAAACAGAGCAAAAAAGATTAATGAATCGATTAACGAAAAAGATTAATGGAAAGATTAATGAGACGATTAATGGAAAAGATTAATGAAAAAGATTAATGATAGATTAATGATAGATTAATGATAGATTAATGAAACATTAATGTTTAAAACTAAGCGCGAAGCGCGTAACGTAAAGAGTTTTGCGCTACGCGCTTTTGTTAACATTAATGTTTCATTAATCTATCATTAAT
>JBNMKQ010000195.1:0-4460 GCA_050874425.1 Alloprevotella sp. | reverse complement strand
TAAGGACGAGTTCCCCACCTGCATCGATCACCATTTAAAGTTAGTAAAACATTAAACTGCAATTGGGCCTCACCCCCTAACCCCCTCTCCTTGAGGAGATGGGGGACTGAAGTTACCTTTTTCTCCCCAGTTTCTTGCTTGAGATATTTCCTGAAAGTGAGCAAGAAAAGGTGACTTGTCCCCCCTCTCCTCAAGGAGAGGGGGTTAGGGGGTGAGGCCCAATTGCAGTTTGAAATCCTTATATGGATAAACATTAACGAAAAAAATTAATTACCTCATTATTTTTTTCGTTAAACTTCATTCATGTTAAACTTCCCAATTGCAGTTTACCCACACGATTCGTTATAGAAATCAAAAAGTCCGTTAACGCACAAGCATTAACGGACTTTTAATTTTATGTTTTATACAACGCAATTACACGTTATTTACCGAGCTTAGCCTCAACCCACTTACGAGCATTAACGAAGGCCTCCATCCAAGGGGTAATGTCATCACCCAGACGATCTGCAGGATAAGCAGCGTTCTGCCAAGGGAAGAAGGCACGCTCCAAGTGAGGCATCATCGCCAAGTGGCGACCATCAGCACTCGCAATACCTGCTACACTGTATGATGAACCGTTGGGGTTGCCGGGATACTCGTCGTAAGTGTACTTCAATACCACGTTGTAGTCGTCCTCAGGATAAGGAAGGTCGAACTTTCCTTCACCGTGAGCCACCCAAATGCCCAAACGATCGCCAGAGAGGCTGCCGAACATTACGCTGCGGTTCGTCGGAACGGTAACACCTAAGAAGGCACTCTCAAACTTATGAGAGTCGTTGTGCAACATGTGGGCGCGCTTCTTATGGTCGGGGTTGATAAGGTTGAGTTCTACCATTAACTGGCAACCATTGCAGACACCGAGTGAGAGCGTATCTTCACGTGCATAGAAGCGGTCGAGAGCTTCCTTGGCCTTGGGATTGTAGAGGAAGGCACCCGCCCAACCTTTGGCCGAACCCAATACATCGGAGTTAGAGAAACCACCGCAGAACACGATCATGTTCACCTCGTCCAGCGTTTCACGACCTGAGATAAGGTCGGTCATCATGACATCCTTCACATCGAAGCCTGCCAAGTAGAGTGCGTATGCCATTTCGCGTTCACCATTGGTACCCTTCTCACGAATGATAGCGGCCTTAATGCCTGAGGGCTTACGACGGTCGGGGTCAAGACCGAATTGCTTGAACTTACCAGTAAATTCGGGGTGAATATGGAACTCAAGCGGTTGTTGCTTATAGTTCTCGTAACGCTTCTTAGCGCAGCCATTGAGGCTTTGCTTCGTGTCGAGGAGGTAAGAAGTCTCATACCAAACGTCGCGTAAGTAGTCAATGCCAAATTGGTAAGTAGCATCGCCAAGCGTTACCATAATCTGACGCTCTTCAGCCGGTGTACCTATCTTAACATAGCCTACGCCAGCCTCATCGAGCAGTTCCTTAAAGGCCTTCTTATCTTTGTCAGCCACCTGAACGACAACACCCGGATTTTCGGCAAAGAGTACGCGCACGAGGTCGTCCGTCTTAAACTTATCCAAACAAACGTCCATACCACCCTCGGTATTGGCAAAGGTCATTTCGAGTAAGGTGGTGATAAGACCACCCGCTGAGATGTCGTGACCTGCCATAATCAAGCCCTTGTTAATAAGGTCTTGTACAGCGTTGAACGCATCGCGGAAATAGTCAGGATTCTTAACCGTAGGAACGTCGCTACCTACAAAGCCCTGACTCTGTGCAAAGGCCGAACCGCCAAGGCGAAGCTCGTCGAATGAGAAGTCGATGTGATAGAAGGTGCTCTTGGCATCGTTCACCATAACGGGTGAAACCACCTTGCGAATGTCGCTTACCTCACCGCCGGCACTAACAATGACCGTACCCGGAGAGATAATCTTCTCGCCATTTGGATATTGTTGAGAGAGAGAAAGTGAGTCCTTACCCGTAGGTACGTTAATCTCAAGTGCGCAGCAGAAGTCGCTCAAGGCTTCAACGCCTTGGTAAAGACGAGCGTCTTCACCCTTTTGGCTACGGCAGGGCCACATCCAGTTGGCTGAGAGTGAAACGCTATCGAGGCCTTCGCTCAGCGGTGCCCACACGATGTTGGTGAGCGATTCAGCTACTGAAAGCACAGAGCCTGCAGCTGGGTTAGCCAATCCTGCTTGGGGCGCATGACCTAACGCAGTAGCGATACCCTTGCGGCCACGATAGTCGAGGGCTACTACACCACAGTCGGCCAATGGCAACTGCAGTTCACCTTGCGTCTGCTGTTGGGCTACCTTACCCGTTACCGAACGATCTACCTTGTTGGTCAACCAATCTTTACAAGCAACGGCTTCGAGTTGCAATACGCGGTTAATATAATCGTCAAGGTGAGTAACATCGTAAGTTACATCCTTATATTTACGTTCAACGGTTTCATCCACCATGACCGTCTTAGGAGAGTGGCCAAACATCTGAGCCACGTCTAAGTCGAAGGGACGCTTGCCGTCGCCCTGTACGAATGAGAAGTGAGCGTCGCCTGTCGTTTCGCCTACGACATACATCGGAGCGCGCTCGCGTTCAGCAATCTGACGCACGTGGTCAATGTGCTCTTCCTGAATGAGCAAGCCCATACGCTCTTGGCTCTCGTTGGCAATGATTTCCTTGGCAGAAAGCGTGGGATCGCCAATGGGGAGCTTCGTCATGTCAATCTGTCCGCCACACTCCTCAACCAATTCTGAGAGGCAGTTAACGTGACCAGCAGAACCATGGTCGTGAATGCTGACAACGGGGTTTACATCTTCCTCGCAGAGGGCACGCACAAGGTTGTTGGCGCGCTTTTGCATTTCGGGATTAGCACGCTGAACGGCGTTCAGTTCAATGCCTGAAGAGTAACGGCCCGTGTCAACAGAACTAACAGAGCCACCGCCCAAACCGATGCGATAGTTGTCACCACCTACGACTACCACCTTGTTGCCCTTTTCGGGAGTACCTTTGAGGCAGTCGCGTTTTGTGCCGTAACCAACACCACCGGCCAACATGATGACCTTGTCGTAACCATACTTCTCACCATTCTCTTGGTGTTCGAACGTAAGTACTGAACCAGCGATGAGGGGTTGACCAAATTTATTACCAAAGTCTGAAGCACCATTAGATGCCTTAATCAAGATTTGTTCTGGTGTCTGATACAACCACTTGCGCACGGGGAGAATGTCCTCCCACTCGCGGCCACCGTCAAGGCGAGGATAAGCCGTCATATACACCGCCGTACCTGCAATAGGCCATGAACCTACGCCACCACCCATACGGTCACGAATTTCACCACCCGTACCCGTTGAAGCACCATTGAATGGCTCTACGGTAGTGGGGAAGTTGTGTGTCTCAGCCTTGATAGAGATAACGCTCTCAATATCCTTTACGCGGAACCAATCGCTTGTAGCGTGATCAGCAGGAGCAAATTGTTCTACTACTGGACCTTGTGCAAAAGCTACATTATCCTTATAGGCAGAGATAATCTTATGGGGATTTTCCTTCGTTGTCTTCTTAATCATAGCGAAGAGTGACGAAGGTTTCTCTTCACCGTCGATGATAAAGGTGCCACCAAAGATTTTGTGACGGCAGTGTTCTGAATTGATTTGAGCGAAGCCAAACACTTCAGAGTCAGTGAGTTGGCGTCCGAGTTGTTTTTCAACTCCGTGTAAGTATTCGATTTCGGCAGGTGAGAGTGCCAAACCCTCTTGTTCGTTATACGTCTCGAGGTCAGAGATATACTCAATCGGTGCTGGCTGAATGTTAACGGTAAAGATATCTTGGTCCAATCCGTTGTACATACGTTGCAGCATGGGGTCGTGGTCAGCCTCCTCGCTCTTAACGGGAAAGTACTCCTCTATACGCGCAATGCCGTGGAGATTCATATTTTGTGTAATCTCTACGGCATTGGTACTCCAAGGGGTAATCATTTCACGGCGTGGGCCAACAAACCAGCCTTTTAGCTGCTCAGCCTTTTCGAGTTGAGCGCCACCATAAAGCCAGCACAATTCTTCCACTTCGTTCTGATCGAGTTGATGGTCTACTTGTGTAGCAATCACACTCTTCTGCGGAGTTGTAAAAAACAAAATCATATCTTTGGTAATTGTTTTGATGATTCAATATTGCTGCAAATTTATATAAAATATCGTAGGGGAACAAACTAATGCAAAAATAAATGAAAACCTCTCTCACTAACCAAGATAGCGCAAGGCGAACGCAGAACGTCAAGCTTGCTTGAACGTTATGCTGAGCCGCAGCCTATCTTCTACAAAGATAATGTATTCGACGAACTGCAATTTGATGCGGCCTCTCCCCCTAACCCCCTCCCCCACAGGGGAGGGGGAATAAGTCACTCTTACTTCTTGAGTTTTCTGTTGGTTCTCAACTAGAAACGCAGCAAATAAAGGTTACTTATTCCCCCTCCCC
>JBNMKQ010000194.1:0-4481 GCA_050874425.1 Alloprevotella sp. | reverse complement strand
TTTTTGGACCTTGAAGAGGGAGTGTAGCGAGCTACACGACCGATGAAAGGTCAAAAAACGGCCAAAAAGAAAGGTGAAGATTGAATTTAGAAGAGATAAAACAACAAATCAAATCTTCGTCAGAAAAGTTTAGACGACTTCGACAAGTTAACAGGTAAGTTTGTTTTTTTATGTTGACAAGAGTAACTTACTCGTTTACTCGTCAACCTGTTTACTCGTCAACTAAAAAGTCAATTAGTATTCCAGTTCCACATCAAAGCACGGACAAGCCTTATTCGCAAATTCTTTGTGTCCATGCACAGTAGCCCCAGGATAGTTAAGTTGTAATAATTGTACTAAGGCCTCCAGTGCCAACTTTTGTGGCCCCGTGCGCGTATCCTTCGGTGTTTTACCGTCACGGGCCAAACCTCCGATGTAGCACACACCGATGCTATGGGCGTTATGTCCCAAACAGTGGGCACCCACCTGTGCAAGGGGGCGTCCCGCATGCACCGAACCGTCCAAGTACACCAAGTAGTGATACCCCACATCGGCAAAGCCCCGTGCCTTGTGCCAACGTCGCACGTCCTCCACCGTAAAGTGGCGCCCTTCAGCCGTAGCCGAACAATGGATTATAATCTCGTCTATCTTTCGCATCTCTCTCTCTTTTTAGTTAACGAGTTGACAAGTTAACGAGTTGGCAAGTTGACAGGTAAGTTTGTTTTTTAAGCTGAATGAGTAACTTACCCGTTTACTCGTCAACTTGTCAACTCGTCAACAAAAGAATCAGCCTTTTGCCAACCTTCGATCTATATACACCGTCACGCCAAACACGCTACCGGCATAAATCAGTGCTTGCGACACATACCACAACACCGAGTCGCTTATCTCGCCCACAGGGTCGACTACAAAGCCTGCCACCGAAAGCGCTATGCCCGACATCAACATCATCAATGCGCCCACAACACCCTTATCGCTCTTCTCTTTCATAAAAGGTTTGTTTGGTGAGTTTGGTTAATGTGCAAATGCTTGGTTAATGTGCAAATGTGAGAATGTGCAAATGTGCAAATTATTTAATGTCCTAAAAATCAGCAGTAAACGGCGACCATTCGCACATTTGCACATTCGCACATTTGCACATTGACCACGCATTTGCACATTGACCACGCATTTGCACATTTTAAGAAGCAGAGCCTCAGCGAAGCTTCTTAAACTCCAAATTGCTCAACTTAATCGCCTCCTTCAAGCGAACCGAGGGAGTAAATACGCAGTGCACTTGTTTGATCAAGTCGGCTGACACCTCGTCTTTATTCTCCACGCTCGCAGCCTTCAGCGTTGGGCGGAACGAACCCAAGTTTTCAACGTGCACGCTGTAACCTTCCGAAAGCATCTCGAGCACCACCTCTTGGAACGACTTCACAATCGCCGTAACGTCGGCCAACGTGAGTGAACAAATCTCTTGCACACTGTTCAACAACTCTTCAAAGGTTACCACTGAGGGTTCAACCAACATCGGATAAAATAACTTCTCGCCCGTCTTAAAATTTCTGCGGACAGTTGCCTTAAATAAAATCATGGTAGTAAATTGTTTTTTATGGTTAGTAGTTTTTTTAGTTGACAGGGGGTGACAGAGGTTGACTAGTTAACCAGCAAGTTTGTCTTTCTTATTGATAAGTACACCTATATATATAAGGTAACTTACTTGTAAACTCGTCAACTTGTCAACCCGTCAACTAAAGATTAGAAGCGCTTCCTCTCGTTTGACAGTGCAAAGGTAGGGCACAAAAAAAGCCTTTGCAAAAAGAGTGTACATTTTGTACACTTTTTCTGCAAAGGCAGCACTCCTTTAAATGTGCAAATGTGCAAATGTGAGAATGTGCAAATGATTTAATGTCCTAAAAATCAGCAACAAACGGCGACCATTTGCACATTTACACATTCGCACATTTGCACATTGACCACGCATTCGCACATTTGCACATTAAAGGATTACTCTTCCCCACTAAACAGTGGGTCCCAAGCGGGCAGTTTGATAGGCGTTTGCTTCAAGAGCTCAAGGGTCTGTGCGGGCACGTACTTCTTGTCCACCACGAGGCGGAACATATACTCGTCAAACCATTCGTCCGTCATAATCAAGTGACCACGATAGCCCGACTGAGCCCCCCAAGAGTTCTCTACCATCCACTTCTTTGTCTTACCATCAGCCGTGAGGTCTACCGCCATGAGCGTCATGGCATGGCTCGAAGCCGAAGCATACGTCTGGATACGTTCCGCCTTCGTCATCGGGAACGTCGTGCCCAACAACGACTCATAGTCATAATTCTTCAGTGACAACACACCCGTCTTTGAGTCCAAATACTTACCCACATCACATGAGAAGTACATCATCACAGAGTCCTTAATTGAAGCCACCGCCATAGCCTTTATCTCGTCCATAGGCAGGTTCAAGTACGTCCACTGCTCACCGTCGTAAGAGTGGCGGTCCATATCGATCGTATACGTTTTATGGTACGCGCGCGAGGGATCGTTCATTACCATTACGTACGAGTGCTTCAAGTCCTTACCCACAAACGTTTGATAAAACTCCTTTGGCGTGTACTCCTTTGCTTCGCCCAAGGCCTTGCCCTGTGCATCGCGTGGCGTCCACGTAAACTTCTCCACGGGTTCGCCCAAACATACGGCCAAAATGTGATAGATCGTACCCAACTGCTCCGTCTTCACGCGTTCCAATTCGGCCGTCTTCTTACCTTGCGCTGCCAACTTACGCAGTGTCAAGCCATATTCGCGCAACTTCAAGCTCAACAGTGAAGCCATACGCTGCGTATTATTCGCGTTATACGATTCGGGCATCGCCTCCGCAGGCACCAAGCCGTACTTGCTCACCACGTCTATCACACCACAGAACGTACCACCGTCTGAGAGTGGATTCTTAAACAACCAGTCGACCAACTGGTCTGACATCGGCTTCTTGGCATTGTCAATAACGGCTTGCAAGAAGAGGTTCGACTTCTCCAACTGGTCGTAGAAGAAGCAATAGCTCTGCGAAAACTGAAATTCGCCCAATCCTTGTTCCTTTATCACCTTAGCACGCATCACGTTCAGACCCGTGAAGAGCCAGCAGCGGCCCGAACTCTTTTGGTCGGTAATGCCCTTTGAGGGCACTTCGTTACTAAAGTGCGTGTCCGTAGCATCAGCATTCACGGCGTTCGTAGCCAACTGATTAATACTGGTGCCGGCTAAAGCATTGCGCAGGGCACGGTCGGAAGCGGTCATCGGGTGCGACTTGCGCATCGTGCTCAGCATCTCATCACTTATACCGCCCGTTTGTGCCAACGACGAAAACGAAAAGCCCATTAACGCCGTGGCTAACATTAAACTTCTAACTTTCATAAAACTATAAAACTATAAAACTATAAAACTTTAAAATTCGCGCTTCGCGCTTTATGGTAAACATTAATGTCTCATTAATCTATCGTTAATCTTATTCATTAATCTATTCATTAATCTATTCATTAATCTATTCATTAATCTATTCATTAATCTATTCATTAATCTTATTCATTAATCTATTCATTAATCTATTCATTAATCTATTCATTAATCTATTCGTTAATCTGTTCATTAATCTATTCATTAATCTATTCATTAATCTTATTCATTAATCTATTCGTTAATCTGTTCATTAATCTATTCATTAATATTATTCGTTAATCTATTCGTAAATCAGATTATCGTAATTCATATTATAAAGAGGATGCATATCTTTATCAATTAAGAAACATTCGTTGCTTTCACTATCGTAAGCCCAGCGTTCACCAATCAAGTCATTTTCGCCAAAATTAATCAACAGTCCTATGGGTTTATTCGCCAAACGCAAATAATTACATAACTGAGCCCGATGTTCAGGTAGAAGTCTTTTTACGGCCTTCACTTCAACAATAATATCATCAACAAGAATATCTATTTTATATTTCTTTTCCAACTCATGTTCCTTATAAAACACGCTAAGCAACGCTTCACGTCTATTATAAATTCCCCGTTGTTCCATTTCCCAACTCAACGCCTCTTGATAAACAGGTTCAAGCAAACCTCTATGCAACTCTGCATGTACAGCCATCGCAGCCCCAATAATTTGATAGACATCGTCCTTATAATCACGTAAATTCATAGTCATCACATTTTAAGTTTAACCATACAATCAATATTAATGAACAGATTAATGAACAAGATTAATGAACAGATTAATGAACAGATTAATGAACAAGATTAATGAACAGATTAATGAACAGATTAATGAACAGATTAATGAACAGATTAATGAACAGGATTAATGAACAGATTAATGAACAGATTAATGAACAAGATTAGATTAATGAACAGATTAATGAACAGATTAATGAACAAGATTAATGAACAAGATTAATGAACAGATTAATGAACAAGATTAATGAACAGATTAATGAACAAGATTAATGAACAGATTAATGAACAAGATTAATGAA
>JBNMKQ010000193.1:0-4495 GCA_050874425.1 Alloprevotella sp. | reverse complement strand
TCCGACCAAGAAGAAATAGCCCGTCGCAACATTCGCCAAGTGCGTGAAAACATGGGCAATGCCCTCAAACAAATCGCCACCAAGTGCGACCTATCAGTCGTTCCCTCCATGTACATGGTAAAGGACATCTACCAAAGAGCAATTGATAGCGTTTGTGTGAGCAAGATAATTTGAGGGTGTAATCCTTAATACCTAACACTTAATACTTAAATAACGTGCATAATTTCAAAGATATAAAAGTCGCCGTAGCAGGTACTGGCTACGTAGGCTTGAGTATAGCAACATTGCTATCGCAGCATCATCATGTAACGGCAGTGGATGTCATTGCCGAAAAGGTAGAGAAACTCAACAACCGCATCTCTCCCATTCAAGATGATTACATAGAAAAATACTTGGCAGAGAAGCCGCTCAATCTCACCGCTACACTTGACGGTCGTGCAGCCTACGCTGATGCTGACTTCGTCGTCATCGCTGCTCCTACCAACTACGACCCCGTAAAGAATTATTTCGACACAAGCCACGTAGAGGAAGTTATCGACCTTGTATTGGAGGTAAATCCCGATGCCGTAATGGTCATCAAGAGCACCATTCCCGTTGGCTACACGCGCAATCTTTACTTGAAATACGCGCAGAAAGGGGTTAAGAAGTTCAACTTGCTCTTCTCACCCGAATTTCTACGTGAAAGCAAGGCTCTCTACGACAACCTCTACCCTAGTCGTATCATTGTAGGCTATCCCAAGATTATCAACCATCCCGAATTTGAGGAGGAGAACAAGGCTATCGAATCCGTCACCGATGTAGAAATGCTGAAAGAAGCGGCCAAAACCTTTGCAGCCCTCCTACAAGAAGGTGCCATCAAGGAAAACATCGACACACTCTTCATGGGCATGAAGGAAGCCGAAGCCGTGAAACTCTTTGCCAACACCTACCTTGCTCTCCGCGTAAGCTACTTCAACGAGCTTGACACCTACGCAGAGGTAAAAGGTCTTGATAGCAAAGCCATTATAGAAGGTGTAGGTCTTGATCCACGCATCGGTACCCATTATAACAATCCCTCATTCGGCTATGGTGGTTATTGCTTGCCCAAAGACACCAAGCAACTCCTTGCTAACTATCAGGATGTGCCTCAGAACATGATGTCAGCCATTGTGGAATCAAACAAGACGCGCAAGGACTACATAGCCGATGCTGTTCTTCGCAAAGCTGGTTATTATGCAGAAAATGGTCAATGGGATGCAAGCAAAGAACACGCTTGCGTTATCGGTGTATATCGTTTGACCATGAAATCAAATTCAGATAATTTCCGCCAGTCTGCTATACAGGGCATTATGAAGCGAGTTAAAGCCAAAGGTGCTGAGGTCATTATTTACGAGCCAACCCTTGAAGACGGAACAACATTCTTCGGCAGTAAGGTGGTGAACAATCTTGATGATTTCAAAGCACAAAGCAAGGCTATTATCGCAAATCGTTTCGATGACTGCTTAAAGGATGTAGAAGAGAAAGTTTACACACGCGACATTTTCAGAAGAGACTAATGCTATGGTAGAATATAATGTAAACTTAGAAGGCAAAATTGTCCTCGTGACAGGAGCGGTTGGTTTTATCGGCAGCAATCTTGTCAAGCGTCTTTTCCACGATGTAAAAGACATCAAGGTGATTGGTATCGATTCCATTACTGACTACTATGATGTCAACATCAAGTATGAGCGTCTGAAAGAAATAGAAGCTTTGAACCGTGATTGGACATTTGTTCATGCTTCAATTGCAGATAAAGATGCTGTAGAGAAAGTCTTCACAGAAAACCATATCTCTGTTGTTGTAAACCTTGCCGCTCAAGCAGGTGTTCGTTATAGCATCACCAATCCCGATGCCTATATTCAAAGCAATCTCATCGGTTTCTACAACATTCTCGAAGCCTGTCGTCACCATGAAGTAGAGCATCTTGTCTACGCCTCTTCATCATCGGTTTATGGCAGTAACAAGAAGGTACCCTACTCTACTGACGATAAGGTGGACAACCCCGTAAGCTTATATGCTGCCACCAAGAAAAGCAACGAGCTAATGGCTCATGCTTACAGCAAACTCTACAATATTCCGTCTACGGGTCTCCGTTTCTTCACCGTTTATGGTCCAGCAGGTCGTCCAGACATGGCCTACTTCGGCTTTACCAACAAACTTGTAAAGGGTGAAACCATTAAAATCTTCAACTATGGCAACTGCAAGCGTGACTTTACCTATGTTGATGACATTGTAGAAGGTGTTGTCCGCATCATGCAGCACGCCCCCAAGAAGCAGAATGGCGAAGATGGTTTACCAATTCCCCCATACAAGGTCTACAACATCGGCAATAATCACCCCGAAAATCTCCTGGACTTCGTAACGATCCTTCAAGAAGAACTGATTCGTGCCAACGTACTTCCGTCAGACTATGACTTTGAAGCCCACAAAGAACTTGTGCCTATGCAGCCCGGTGATGTGCCTGTAACATACGCAGATACCACTCCTCTGGAGCAGGATTTTGGATTTAAGCCAAACACATCACTTAGAGAAGGATTGCGTCATTTCGCGGAATGGTACTCAAGGTATTATAACATAGCAAACAACAAATAATAAAACAACAAATAAAAAAATAACAAACATGAGCATTTTTGCAGGCAAAACCCTTATGATTACTGGCGGCACAGGTTCGTTCGGTAATGCTGTTTTAAATCGTTTCCTTCGTACAGATATAGGCGAGATTCGTATTTTCTCACGTGACGAGAAGAAGCAAGACGATATGCGCCACGAATATCAAGCTAAATATCCTGACGTAGCCCACAAAATCAAATTCTTCATTGGTGACGTGCGCAACCTTCAGTCATGCCGCAATGCGATGCCCGGCGTGGATTACATCTTCCACGCAGCCGCTTTGAAGCAGGTGCCTTCATGCGAATTTTTCCCCATGGAGGCCGTAAAGACTAACGTAATCGGCACAGATAACGTACTGACCGCTGCCATTGAAGCTGGTGTGGATGCTGTTATCTGCCTTTCAACTGACAAGGCCGCTTATCCTATCAACGCCATGGGTATTACCAAGGCCATTGAAGAGAAGATAGCCGTTGCCAAGAGTCGCTACTCTGGCAAGACGAAGATTTGCTGCACGCGTTATGGCAATGTAATGTGCTCACGCGGAAGTGTTATCCCTTTGTGGATTGATCAAATCCGCAATGGTAACCCCATCACCCTTACCGAGCCAAAGATGACACGCTTCATCATGTCTCTTGAAGAAGCCGTAGACCTCGTTCTCTTTGCCTTCGAACATGGCCAAAATGGCGACATTCTCGTACAGAAAGCCCCGGCATGCACCATCCAGACACAGGCAGAAGCAGTATGCGAACTGTTTGGTGGCAAGAAGGAAGAAATCAAGGTTATCGGTATTCGTCATGGTGAAAAGATGTACGAAACCCTTCTTACTAAAGAGGAGTGTGCCAAGGCAGAGGATATGGGCGACTTCTACCGCGTGCCAGCCGACAACCGTGGCTTGAATTATGATAAATTCTTCAAAGAGGGCGATACCAAACAGGCCGAAATTGAAGAGTTTAACTCTGACAATACCTACCGCTTGAACCTTGAAGAAACCAAGGCAAAGATTGCTGCTTTGGAATATATCCAGAAAGAGATGAGCGGAGAAGGCAACTTCGTGCAGTAAGAAACGAACACAGATATAACAGATAAAGAACGTGGTTTAAAAAAATCTGTACTATCTGTTAAATCTGTGTTCGAAAAGAAATAAGGAATGAAAATTTTAGTTACAGGAGCCAAAGGTTTTGTAGGCAAGAACCTTTGCGCCCAACTCAATAATATAAAAGACGGCAAGGCACGCTGCTATGGCGACCTGCAGATAGAAGAAGTCTTCGAGTACGACCTTGACTCTACCCCCGAGCAACTTGATGCATGGTGCAAAGATTGCGACTTCGTCTTTAACCTTGCAGGCGTAAATCGCCCCAAGGATAACGATGAGTTTATGAAAGGCAACTTCGGCTTTGCCTCCACCTTGCTCGACACACTCAAGAAGCACGGCAATGCTTGCCCAGTGATGTTATCAAGTTCGCAGCAGGCCTCGCTTACAGGACGTTTTGGCAATAGTGAATACGGACGGAGCAAGAAGGCTGGTGAAGACCTCTTCCTCGACTATGGCCGCGAGACAGGAGCCAAGGTGTTGGTCTATCGTTTCCCCAACCTCTATGGCAAGTGGTGTCGTCCCAACTACAATAGTGCGGTAGCCACATTCTGCAACAACATTGCTAACGACCTTCCCATCACTGTCAACGACCCAAGCGTAGAACTCGAACTGCTCTACATCGACGACCTCGTAGACGAGATGATTCATGCCCTCAAAGGTGAAGAGCATCATTGCGAGTTTGAAGGTTTGGAAGTACTGCCCTCTGCCGAAGGCCGTTACTGCTATTGCTCTATTACCCATAAGGCAACACTTGGCGAGATTGTGGATTTGTTG
>JBNMKQ010000192.1:0-4527 GCA_050874425.1 Alloprevotella sp. | reverse complement strand
GCATTGCCAACTTGGGGTTAGATGCCCCAAGTTGGCAATACTTTTATGAGTGATACTCAAGTATTTGCAAGTCAAGGCATCGAGCCTTGACTTGCAAATGCCGACGCGAGGACGCGTCGCCCCCAGGCTAGCTTGCGTTTGCAACATTTTGCTAGCGCGTGCTGAAAAGCACGCGTTACGTAGGACTTAAAGTTCGAAGCTCGATTTCTGTATGAAGTAAGAGCTGAGGAAGTTGGCTGCACGTTCACGATCTGCATCGTTGGCATATTCAGAGTCGTTCATGCAGAAGAGTAGGGGTTGATAACGCATAAACTTCTCGTAGAGCCGGTGATTGTCAATGTGAAGACGGAACGATGTGTGTTGCGTCACGTAGTCAAGGTGTCCCTTGTGCTCGGCTAAGGCAACGTAAGAGTAGATGTTGCGCTGAATGTCGTTGTCGGCTCGCACGTGGTTGGCGAGAGTGGCATCAATCTCCGCCTTGAAGAGTTGGCGTGTAAAGGCATGGGTGCTTTTAAGATAAGCATCGATGTTGTGGTGTCCCTTGCCCGAATAGTAGGTGCCGTAGTGGGATTCCACTAAGAGCGCAGCATTGTGAATGGTTCGTTTGTAATTGCTCAGTGGCTTATGTTGTACGTGCTGTCTATACCATAGGCTGAACTTGCGGAAGGGACGACGGTTGAAGCGTATGATAGGTAGTTCGTCTTTCACACTGAAGAAGTCGGCAGGTGTGACAGGACGATTAAAGAACATATCGTCGTTGGCATAAAGGAAGTGTTCCGAAAGGCCAGGAATGCGATGTAGGTGGTGTTCGATTACGACAGAGTTGAAGCAAGGCAGTGCTTCGGGAGGTAGTATTTCAGTATGGTCGACGATTTGTACTTTGGGGTTGGCGGTGTTGAGCCATTCTGGCACTTGATGATCGGTGACGATAAAGATACGGCGAATCCAAGGAGCATACATTTCGGCAGAACGTAGGCTGTACTTTAGTTCGTCGTGACTCACATAACGTCCCTTTCCGTCAACGGCCTCGTTACAGGTCTTTGTCCCAATAAAAGCATCGTGTTTGGCTTTCCATACGGGGTCGTTGCCATTTACCCAAAGATATACTAAGTCAATGTCCATTTATGAGTTTAATAAGTTTATGGGTTTAATGAGTTTAATAAGTTTATGGATTACTCGTATAATATAAACCTTCGCTTTCGCGCACCTTTTCTCGCCATGGCAAAGGTGAAACACGTTTCACTTTGCTCATTTGACTTATCGAAAAGGTTCCTCTATTCCCCTCTATTCCCCTCTATTTTCCTCTATCTTCTTTCTAATTTCGGGGAATTGTTCTAAAATAGTGTTGAGTGCTGCGAGATTGCGGTCGGTTTGGCCTTTAAAATTCTTCGTTTTGAGCGAAAGGTTTTTGGGTTTTCCCAAACCACGCGGCTTGTTGAGGCCAAATGGAACGGGAATGACGGGTGTGCCTTGTGCTACACAAGCGGCCCAAAACCAGATGTCGTCAACCGTTGGCGCAAGGCGTGTAAAAAGTTCTTCCTTTATCATTTCGGCCTTTAGCGCATGAGGTGGATAAAGTACGCCTGCTACGCCCGTTTGTAAATTAAGGAAGCCACGATGAATGCGTTTGAACACAAAGTCGTACCAACGGTATTTCTTCCATTGTCGGTAAGGCGCTCCGAGTTTAATGCGTTTAGCGCGATGAGCGAGTACGGCATCAGGATATTGAGCGTGAAGGCGCAAGAGGTCGCGTAGGAGGTGGCGGTGGTAAGCAATGTCGTCGTCGACAGTCACGATGATAGCTTCAGGAAAGTCGTGGAGGGCGGGCACGAGTTTGCGATACGAACGTATGTCGGTGGGATAGTCGCGCACCTCAAAAATGGGCGATACGTTTGCTAATTGCTTTACGCCGTCAAGTAGTTGCTCTTGCCCTTCGAACTGTGAAAGCGTAAGGTAAAGCACCAACTTATCGGGCAGTACAGAACCATTTAATAAGTATTGTACAGCCTGCTCGGCGTAACCGATGGCAGCCGGGAATGATGTCATCGATACGACCACCTGTGTTTTGTTATCTGTCATAATGATATGAGTCTCTTTTACTCGTCGCTCAAGTCGTTTAAGTCATACTGCTTGAAGTAGTCGTCTTTCACTTCGCGTTGCGTGCCGCTAGCGCGGCCGCGGGCTTGCTTTTCACAAAATTCCTCATACGACCTTACGGCATAGTGGTTGATGCGTATGACGTCCTGTTGGGGTTCGCGTTGGCGGAAATTACGTGTAATGCGTTGGCCGTGAGAGTCGGCCGCGTAACCGTCAATCTTTGCAGCCTCGTGACAACCTATCATGCCATACACACGGCGAGGATTGACGATGCTCTTCACGTGGCGGTTTAAGGGATGCTTAGGGAGAGAGTGACGCATGAAGCGTTGCATTACGCCCCCTTCAGTACGTGTGCGGTGGCCGTTGCTGCCATAAATGAGCCAATTGATCTCGACGGCTGCAAACTGTTCAAAGCGGCGGAGGAAGGCGGGTATCGAAGCGTCTTTGACGGGTACGATAAACTCGTCCAAATCGATAAAGGCTATCCAGCGAGCTTCGTAGCGGTGGTGTGCCAAGCAATGGTCGTAAGCGGCCAACTGTCGGCGATAGCCGGGCCAGGGTTGGTAGATGACAACACCCTGGGCGATATAGGGCTTTAACAAATCCTCTGTGCCGTCGGTGCTCTCGTTGTCGTAGATGTAGAATCGTTCTACCCCTTGACGGCGGTGCCACTCTATCCATTCAGTAAAGTAGGGCCCTTCGTTTTTGGCAATGGCACATACGGCAAGGTATACTTCGGGCGACTGTGTGTTGTGCTTCAACTCGCGTTTGAGTTTGAGAGCATTTATCAGTCCAAACCTTAAGATGCCTCGCCAGCGATTGCGCGTCATTTTGTGAGGTATGAATCCTGCAATGATTTCTGCTGCTACTTTGTTCAAGGGGTTAGTTGGGGGTTAGGGGGTTAGTTCGGGGTTAGGGGGTTAGTTCGGGTTAGGGGGTTAGTTCGGGTTAGGGGGTTAAAAAGTTAGTTTTGGAAACTCATCTTTCAAACTAACTTTTTAACCTTCTAACCTCCAACTAACCTTCTAACCTCCAACTAACCTTCTAACCCTCTAAGCCTTCTCGAACGACGATTGTTCGGGTAAAATGTGCTGAAAGGCTTCGTCGAGTTGTTGCATCACTTGGTCGTAGTGATGAATGTGGACGTTGTCGTTCAAGCAGATGAGTGTATACTTCTGTTCGTAAATAGCCTTGATAGCTTGTTTAGAACGTATCATGAGGGGAAACATCTTCGTGTCGCGATACGTATTATAAGGCGTGAAGTTGCCCTGACAGATTTGCCACGTGCGGAAGAGTTCAGGCGTAAAGTCCGTTAACGAACGGAATCGGTTGCGGGACGTTTCGGTCAACTCTTCATTGGCAGCTTTCCACACATCATCGAATGTACTCTTGAGGTAAGGTTGGGCATTGTGAGGCACGCGCAGTGTGATGAACTTACTGTAGAAGTGGAGCAGATAGTTCCAGCGCGCCTTCATGCCATAGCTCTTGTTATACCACTTATCGTGGTGTTGTGATAGCACCTGCTTCTTGTCGAAGTGGCGATTGATAAGGCGAATATTGTTCTTAATACGTTTGTACCATTGCGACCATGAAGGGTTGTAGGAGAATACGGCGATGTCGCACGGCAGTCCGTTCTGAAAGAAACGTTCAGGGCTGACGTGGTTGATAATATAGAAGTCGTCGTTAAAGTAGACAAAATGGTCGGCCAACCCTGCTATTCGATGAATGTAACGTTCGATTACGGCAGAGTTGTAAATGGGTAGAAACTCTTCTGGAATAATGTCTTTGTGGTTAACAAGGTGAATTTTAGGGTTCGACTCATCTAACCACTCAGGCTTTTGCCCGTCGGTTATAAAATGTATTTTGCGCACCCAGGGGGCGAATTGTTCTACCCCTCGAAACCAATATTTTAAGAATCCGTAGTCGCGGAAGCGAGCATCACAGACCCCATTCTTTGTGTTGTCTTTGTTGCCTGAATATTTTGAAAATTTGGCTTGCCACGCAGGGTCGTTCATATCGACCCATGTTATTACAAAGTCAATATCCATATATTGTTATCAATATTCGGTTGTCATTTATAAAAAGCGAGTGTGCAAAGTTATGCAAAAGTTTTGGGAATGAGCTAATGAGCAAATGCTTAGTTAATGTGCAAATGTGCAAATGTGCAAATGTGCAAATGTGAGAATGTGCAAATTGTCGCCTTTGTATAATTGAGTTTTCACATTCAATCATTAGACACATTGCAAAGGAACACAGCAAGTAAATGCGACCATTTGCACATTTGCACATTCTCACATTTGCACATTAACTAAGCATTTGCACATTAACTAAGCATTAACCAATCACTTCCTCCATTCGGAGTAATTGGTGTCGGTCAAACTGCATGATGATTTTGTGCAGTTGCGTGCCTTGGCGCAAGGCCTCAACGCG
>JBNMKQ010000191.1:0-4556 GCA_050874425.1 Alloprevotella sp. | reverse complement strand
GTCTAACGCCTTTTGCATAGCTGGCTACCTTATTTCACCCCTAACGGGGTGTTACGTAACTCTTCGATAAATTGCAGTTTATACATATCTTTAAACGCAATATTACCCACACGAATCAACATAGACCCCATCAAATTGCAGTTTGCCCACACAATTCGTTATAGAACCTGTATGTTAGCTATACTAAGGTATTGTTCTTTCCTTCGGGAAAGATAACTTGTGGTTTAAAAGTCTTGGCTTCGTCGGGTGTCATCTGTGCGTAAGCCATAATGATTACTTCATCGCCTACTTGGAAGAGACGCGCTGCAGCACCATTTAAGCAAATGCAGCCCGACTTTCGTGGTCCAGCGATGATATATGTGACGACGCGTTCGCCGTTCATGTTGTTCACCACTTGCACTTGTTCGCCAGCTATCATGCCACATGCGTCCATTAAGTCCTCGTCAATGGTAATACTGCCCATATAGTGGAGGTTGGCCTCAGTTACAGTGGCACAATGTATCTTTGATTTGAGTAGCGTGAGTAGCATTATTCTTCTTTATATTTGATGTTGTCAATTAAGCGCACGGGGCGAGCACCACAATAAACTGTGATGCAACCTACAATGTAAGCAGCATCGTCCCATGATGAAACGGGTTGGAGAGTAATGCCGTTTACAATTTCAAAATATTCAACTTCAAGTCCTTTGGTGGCGTTTAAAGCGCCTACAACGAGGTCGTGTGTCTCTTTAACCGTATGTGATTTGGCAAATTCAACGCTCGTCTTCAGAGCTTGTGAAATGCAAACTGCAATGCGCTTCTCGCTTTCGTTCAAAAGCGTGTTGCGTGAGCTAAGTGCCAATCCACTTTCTTCGCGAACAATGGGGCAGGGACGGATTTCAACAGGCAAGTTGAGGTCTTTGACCATGGCGCGAATGACGGCAATTTGCTGAAAATCCTTCTCCCCAAAGTAAGCGCGGTCAGGATTGACCATGTAGAAGAGTTTGCTTACAATTTGACATACGCCATTGAAGTGGCCAGGACGACGAGGACCTTCCATTACCGTGTCAATAGGAGGGTAAGAGAAGTGACGCGTGTCGGGTTCGGGATAAACTTCCTCGACGCTTGGTGCAAAAACGTAAGTGGCGCCAAGTGAAGCTAACAATTCGCAGTCAGCATCTAACGTACGCGGATAGTTCTTTAAATCGTTTTTATCGTTGAATTGAGTAGGGTTGACGAAAACGCTGACAACGGTAACGTCATTTTCGCTTACAGAGCGCTTAACCAGTGAAGCATGACCTGCATGCAGTGCACCCATGGTGGGTACTAAACCAATCTTCTTACCTTCAGAGCGTGCTTCCTTTAGGGCAGCTTCAAGGTCTTTTTTCGTGTTGAAGACTTTCATTGTTTGTTTTTGTGACATTTTAGGTGAGGGCTTATCATTTTAGGCTGTCTGTTGTTCTCGATAGCTAATGAAAGCACCTCATATCGTTGAAAGTGCAAAATAACACATTTATTACCAAATAAGCGGCTTTTTGCACTATTATTCTGTGTTTTTTAACAGTGCAGGAACGAAAACCAGTGCGGAAGGCAGTCAGTATCAGTTTTTTTTGTTAACTTTGCAAGCGTAAGAATAGACTGCTTTGGCTGAATAATGAGTTAAATAGAAAGAGTAAAACGTTATTGATAGCAAGCGGTTTATATAAAAACAAAGTAAATGAAGTCAAAGAAAGTATTGTTCATAACGCAGGAGATGATTCCTTATGTACCTGAGAGCGCAGTGGCTCTTGATGGTCGTCAGTTGCCACAGGCTTTGCAAGAAAAAGGCTGTGAAATTCGCACATTTATGCCTCGTTGGGGTATTATTAATGAGCGCCGTAACCAATTGCATGAGGTAATTCGCTTGTCGGGAATGAACATCATTATCGACGATATCGATCACCCACTTATTATTAAAGTAGCCTCAATTCAGGCTGCTCGTATGCAGGTATACTTTATTGATAACGATGATTACTTCCACAAACGCTCATTGTTGGCTGATGATGAAGGTAAGGAATATGAAGATAATATCGAGCGTGCTATCTTCTATGCACGTGGTGTACTTGAGACGGTGAAGAAGTTGCGTTGGAGTCCTGATGTGATTTATTGTCAGGGGTGGATTTCGTCAGTAGTGCCTTTCTATATCAAGACTGCTTATCGTGACGAACCGCCTTTCGCACAAGCCAAGGTGATTAGCTCACTCTATGGCGAAATGCCTGATGCGACTTTAGCTACTCGCTTCGCTGAATGTCTTGAATTCCGCGATGCTAATGAACAAGCCGTGAAGGACGCTGGAGTAGATTTAACTCAGAAGGATAGTTTAGGTCGTTTAGCTGTCGCATTTAGCGATGGGGTAATCGAAGGTGAAGCTGGCGCACAACCCGCTTTGATTGATTATGCTAAGGGGTTGAATGTGCCTGTGCTCACTGCGCCTGCTGATGATGAAAAGGCTGTAGCTTATAAAGCCTTTATTGAACAACTAACAGGCGAAGGCGAGGAAGCATAATATTATAGTGTGCTTACAAGTTGTGTATACTTAAAGAAAAAGAATAAAAGCTCATGTGTAACCTATCTTGATTTATCTAAGAGGCACATGAGCTTTTCTTCTCTTTTGAAAATCAAAAGAATATTTTTTTAGTTTATGAAGAAAACGGTATTAGCCATTATGCTTGCTGCGGTGTCGCTTGCAGCGTGCGATGATAGTACTTCATCAATAGGCTATGATGTAATACCCAAAGATGACGAAATTACAGCGGTCGACTCTGTATTCCATATCTCTACACAGACGGTGCAGGTTGATAAGGTGTTGGCTAATACCAGCACTTGCTATTTGGGTAGCATTGTTGATCCAGAGACTCATATCCAAACGATATCAGGCTTTTTAGCTCAATTCCACTTGCCCGATGGTTTCCGCTTGCCAAGTAAGGACATACTCGTTTGCAATGAACAGGGAGAGGTCGAAGCCGACTCGTGTGATATTCGTCTTTACTTGGATAGCTTCTTGGGCGATTCGCTTACAACGATGAAATTACGTGTTGACGAGCTTAGCCGCGAAAGGTTATTGAGCGAAGATGAATCTTACTATACCAACTTGAATGCTGATGATTATATCTTGTCAGGAGGTGTAAATAAGACGATTAGCTACACGGTGAAAGACTTAACGCGTCCTGACAACGAAACGAATGGCAAATCATACTATCGCCAGATTGCGGTTAAGTTGCCCAAATCATATGGTACAAAGTTGATGCAGGCTTATTATAATAATAAGGCCGACTTCGCCAATTCTGCTACATTTATGCGCAACGTGTGTGCTGGATTTAGCTTCAAAAATGTGGGCGGAAAGGACGTAATGGTTAAAACGGCCATGATTGGTATGAACGTCTATTTCCGTTACCATAGCAAGACAGAGGCGGGGAACGATACTATTATTGATGGTGCGCAACGCTTTGGTGCAACAGAGGAGGTACTGCAGACGACACACATTAATAATAACTACCCAGGTAGTCTTTCGTTAAGCGAATTGCAACAAAAGCCTTGCACTTATGTTAAGTCGCCCGCAAGTTTCTTTACAGAAATGACGTTGCCAGTAGACGAAGTCGTTGATGGTAAAGATTTGAATGGTGCTCATTATAACGACAGTATCAGCATGGCGCAGGTAATCATTCGACGTAAAACGGTGACCGAAGACGAATCGTCTCAGCTTTTACCCGTTCCAGATCAATTGTTGTTGGTTCGCAAAAGCGATTGGGGGGCATTTTTCGAACAAAATCGGATGCCTGATAGCAAGACTACTTATTTAAGTAGTATGAGTACTGATACCAAGAACTATTATGCTTATTCAAATATTGCTCCACTCATAGCCTATATAAAGGCAGAACGTGATAAGAAGGCTGGGGTAGTGCAAGGCGAGAGTAATGCAAGCCGTCGTGCAAAGTATGCGGCACTTGAAGCCTCTGACCCTACTTATGCTGCCGATTGGAATAAGGTTTACCTCATTCCGGTAGATGCGGTTTATACAAAGCAAACAAGTACTACTGGTACGACAACTTCGGTGTTGCGCAGTGTGAAAAACCAATTGGGCTTAACGTCTGTGCAGTTGGAAGGTGGAAATGATAATCCGCTTCAAATGCAAGTGATTTATAGCCGTTACAATAAATAATGTGACCCATATTTAGAATGTGCATAAGTGTGTAAGTAAAAAGGCTGAAGCACTTAGGCACATTCTTTTTTAGGCTATTTCTATAATAGCTAGTTTTATGTTTTGAGGTCATAAGGTTAGTTTCGCAGTTTACGGGCGTGAGGTAACTTTATAACCTCATAATCTTTAAGGGGTGTTCTAAAAATTCTGTTTTTAGAATGTTCTAATTCTGTCGGTTGATTTGCACCCTCTCGAAAGTGTCTTTTACTCTGAGAAAATGGGCTGCGGCTCAGCAATTCAATCTAACGCTTGATTGCGTTCGCCTTGCACTATTTTTGAAGGCAAACTCAGTCACATAGCCCGCTATGCTCCTTCGTTTGCTTTCAAACATGGTGCAAGGC
>JBNMKQ010000190.1:0-4570 GCA_050874425.1 Alloprevotella sp. | reverse complement strand
GGGGAGTAAGTCACTCTTACTTCTTGAGTTTTCTGTTGGTTCTCAACTAGAAACGCAGCAAATAAAGGTTACTTATTCCCCCTCCCCTGTGGGGGAGGGGGTTAGGGGGAGAGGCCGCATCAAATTGCAGTTTGTACATGTTATTAAACGCAAGATTCTTTCTTTTGTATATGACAAAAAAAGGTATGCTACCTTTTCGGTAAGCATACCCTTTTAATAAGTGTTGGAATTATTTAGCTATTTACTTTACCAAAACCTTTTGGCCATTGATGATGTAAATGCCTTGCTGTTGAACGCGTTGCAGACGGCGACCTTGCAAGTCGTAAATGCCTTGACGCTTGTTGGCGTTGGTAGTTACTCGGTCAATGCCACTAATCGTATTGTCCTTATAGGTGGCTACGATGTTGAGGTGACTTTCAACAGTACCAGCGTAAGCTTCGTTGCCACTGATGCTCTCGAGTGTGTAACCCTCAATGGTAGGAGTGACAATTGTGTAAGCATCACCAGCGGTAATTAACTCTGTAGAGGTAGAGAGTACCTTATCGTTTGTGTCCTTACACGTGATCGTAACGTTGAACATGGGTTGACCATAGAACGTGGTAATGCGAATGGGGTGACCTGTACCACCGTTCCAACCTACGAGGTTACCATTCTCAACACCGTCCCAATACATGCCATTGCTACCTTTAACGTTGAAGGTTTCGCCGTCAGCATTGAGCGTGAAGGTAAAGGCCGCACCTGTAGTCGAAGCCGTAGCAGCTTGTGAACGAGCTAATTCAGGAACGTAAAGGCCAAGGTATTCGTTCTTTACCTTGAATACGTTATTGCCTGTGCGTTCGAGTGTCCACACTGCGTTGGGAGTCATTCCCTCGGCTTGTGTATAGCGGTTGATACCCTTATTGGCCATAATGGCACGGTAGCCAGCACGGCCTGCAGCTGTAGTGGCATCGTAGATGAGGTAGCTCTTGCCAGCTTGAAGCGTGGTAACAACATCGCCGTCAGCCTTAACGCCCATAATGGCATCGGTCGTGTAAGTAACGTTGTAAGTAGCGTCAGCCTCAGGGGTGAGGCTTTCACCGTCGTTTACGTCGCTTGATTCCAAAGTGTAGTACTTAGGAGTGGGCAACTGCACTTTGTAGCTTTCGCCAACGGGCACGTTGACTTCTTCTTGGCTAATGAGTACTCCCTTATTGTCAGCACACTTAAAGGTGATGGCATAAGCCGCACGCTTGTAGGTCACGTTGTAAGCATTGTCGCCAGCAGCGGTAATGTTTTCAACCGAATGATTCTTGAAAGTGGGGCAGAGGTCGGCCGTAATGTCAGTCGTAGTAGGAACGCTGCGTGTAACAGAGCCTAAAGTATTGCCTTTCTCGTCAGCGCAATTGAAAGTAATGACCTTTACTTCAGTAGCAGTCCATTCGCTACCCTGTACGCGAGGAGCATCGTAAGAAGCATTCGCATCGGTAGTAGGACCTGCGTTAATGTTGCCTGAAGGCAAAGCGAAGAGGCTCTTGCCGCCTACCTTGATGCGAAGGTCGTTGTACTTCTGAACGAGGCTAATCGTAACGTTTGCATCAGCAGGTGCTGTGCCAACACTTACGGGGCAACCTTCGCGTGACACGAAGCTACCCAATGAAGTGATATAACGACCGGTAGCAACGTTCTTCATCTTGACCGTTTGAGAACCGTCAGCGTTGATAGTAGAGGCTTCAACCGTCCATGCATTGTTGGCGAAAGCATCAGTGGCGTGCTTGAGGGCAGTACCCTTGTTGTCGTCAGCCAAAGCTGTGTTGTTAAATCCGTCAACAGCGTTGGTCAGTGTGTAAGTCTTGCCTTCTTGCAAGTAGTCGAAAGTTATGGGATCAGTAGCCGAACCATAGTCCTCTTTGGGTGAGAACTCCCAGCAGCCGCCATTACCGTCGGTGGGGTTAGAGTAGAGGTTAACGGCTAAACCTTGTCCGCTCATGGAAGAGTTGAGGTACTGACCGCTTACTTGGTCGCTTGACAAGGTGTAATAATAGTTATTGCCCTTTTGGCCATAAGCACCGTCACCGAGTGTGAAGTTGTAGTGCTTCGTGTTGTTGTCGTAGTTCCAACGGCCTGCTGTAGATGCAACCGTAGGCTTAGGATTGACAGAACCATTGGGTTGTGCCTTGCAAACGAGGGCATACTTGCCAGCGTTGTTGGGGTCTTCTTCGATGCTCCACCATTGGTAGTCGTAGTTGTCGGCACCTTCAGCAGCTTGTGTGTTCGTCCAGAGACGCCCTACAGCAGCGTTCTTGTTAGCGTAAGTAGTGAGCAAAGGAGAACCTTCAGCTATGAGTTCGATGCAACGACCCACACGTGTATTGTCAGTACCGCCAGAGATGATGCGGTAGTAGTACTTCTTGTCGGCTGTATTGGCAAAAGGCATTACGCGGCTTGAGCTTCCACCATTGTCAACGCCCAACATGTAGTACTTGCAGTACTTATAGTTGTTGTAGTTGAGCATTACGGTGTCGGCCGACATACGCTTCTGGAAGTCAGAGAAGTCCTTATTAGCTTCGGGTGTCCAACCGCGCTCTGCGATAGCGATCAAGCGAGGAAGAGCCGACCATTCCATTAGTTCAGCGTTAGAAACGTTCTCACACCAGAAGGTGCCTTGAATACCGCGGGTTACACCGTCGGGAATGTTGCGGTTGTAAGTATTTTGTACGTGGTCAGAACCATCACCTGCGTTGGGCGGGTCTTGTTCTGAGTTGCCTTGCTTGCGGTTGATGTAGTAGGGACCCCAAGGCGTGTAGATAGCATTCATGCCAATCTCTTTGGCTTTGGCTACAGCTTGTTCGGGAGGATACCAGCAGTAAACGTCGGCATCGGTAGCCTTCATGATGTCGAGGTTGGCACCAGCAGCAGTAATGGCTTCGTTCCAAACAGAGAGTTTGCGACCCTTTTCTTTCACAAACTCATCCAATTCCTGAATGAAGTGGCTTTGCAATTGGCGATAGTTCGTGAGGCCTAATTTCTGATAGAGCGCTTGACATTCGGCATTACCTTCCCAAGCCGAAGTGGGGCATTCGTCGCCACCAATGTGAATACGTTCGCTCGGGAAGAGCTCCATAATCTCGTCCAACACATCTTTGGTGAACTGAAGGGCTGCAGGGTTGGCTACGTTGATAACGTCGGTAGACACACCACCATTGCTCCATACCGTATGGCTGCCTGAAGGATTGCAGCTGAATTCGGGATAAGCGGTCATGGCTGCAGCGCTATGGCCTGGCATGTCAATTTCGGGAATGATTTCGATGTGACGCTCTTTGGCATAAGCTACAACGTCCTTAATTTCGTCTTGTGTGTAGAAGTAAGGACCGTAAGGCTTGTTAATCCAATATTGCTTAGCCTCGTAAAGGTCGGTAAAGAGACTGTTGGGTGCAATGCTGGCTACGGTTGTGAGTTTAGGATATTTCTTAATCTCAACACGCCAACCTTGGTCGTCGGTTAAGTGCCAGTGGAACTTATTCATCTTGTAGTAAGCCATCACGTCGAGCATGCGCTTTACTTCGTTGGTAGTGAAGAAGTGGCGTGACACGTCGAGCATGAAACCGCGATAATCAAAGCGAGGTTCGTCGGTAATGCTTACAACGGGTAAGGGGAATGAAGTAACCGTGGCATCTTTCACACCTGCCATTACGTTGGCGGGCAAAATTTTCTTTACACTTTGGAAAGCGTAGAAGAAGCCTAATGCGCTTTTGGCTTGAATGTTGACACCTTTAGCCGTAACGTTTAGTTGATACCCCTCTTCCTTGAGTGAAGAAGAGGTGGGCAACAGCGAAACTTGGAAGAGCGCGTTGGCATCATTTTCGGCCACGCTAACTTGTGCTCCCGTAACGGCAGCATATTCGTTCGCGAACGCGTTGACTTCGTGAATGCCGTCAGCGTCAAGTCCGTTGTAACTAATGGTAAACTGTGAGGGTAAGGCAAGTGTGCCTGTACCTACCGTCATCGTCTTCGGACGAGGGGTAAGATTAACAAAGGTCTGTGCCCACGTTGCCATTGGCAAGAGGGACAGCAACATAAGGAAACAAAGAAATCTGTGCTTCATGCTCTCTTAGTTTGAGGTTATTATTATGCGTTGTTATTGTGGCAAATTTAGGCAAAAAACGTGATATGCTGCAATAGAGGGTGATACTTTCTGTTGTTTTGCGGCTAAATTGCATTTTAAGGAAAAGGCAAATATTGTAGAATATGTAACATTTAACCATTAAATCTATTTCTTTCGGCCATTCTTCTTTACCCCTTTGACAAGTCAACGCTAATTAAAAATAAAAATAAATAGAGTCAACTAATCTTACGAATAAAGATTAATGTGGTCAACTAAAATCGTTAAACCACACTTTCTTAAAACAACTACTAGTTATATTGCAAGAAACGCAAGGGCGTAGCCTGTTTGTATATACCTTGTGCGTAAGCACAAGGCATAGTATTTATAAATGGTATGTCGAAGTATGTAAAAAAGTATGTTATGTTTGTTCTCGCGCTAAGCGACTTTTCTTAACAATCGCATCAACTACTTACTAATTTTCGCTTAGCG
>JBNMKQ010000189.1:0-4599 GCA_050874425.1 Alloprevotella sp. | reverse complement strand
TGAAACATAATATATTTATGTTTCATTTTTAGTTTCAATGTTTCATCTTAAAAACACTGAGGGAGAAAAACAAAAACACTGAGGGAGCGATATCAAAACACAATGGGAGCGATATCAAAACACTGAGGGAGCGACAACGCGCTCCCTCTGTGTTTTGAAAAGTGAAACATGAAACTAAAATTGAAACATAAAACGCTTATGTTTCATTTTCTTAAACACATGATATTCAATTAGTTATAGCAAAAAATGAAACATGAAAGATAAAACAAAGGTTTTATAAATGTATAGAGATTGTGTGATAAACTGCAATTTGATGGGGCCTCTCCCCCTAACCCCCTCCCCCACAGGGGAGGGGGGATAAGTAACCTTTACTTGCTGCGTTTCTAGTTGAAAACCAATAGAAAATTCAAGAAGTAAGAGTGACTTATTCCCCCTCCCCTGTGGGGGAGGGGGTTAGGGGGTGAGGCCCAATTGCAGTTTTATCCACACTATTCGTTATAGAGCCGTGTTTTTTTTGGTGCGGAAAGAACAGGATTCGAACCTGCGAAGCCCTTTAGGGGCTTACACGCTTTCCAGGCGTGCCTCTTCAACCACTCGAGCACCTTTCCTAATATGTCAAGGAGAAATACTTACTTTAGTACTCCTTCTAACTCTTCCACCTCGCGGCGGAACTCTTTGTCTACTCCGATGCGATGACCCACTTGATTGCACGCGTATAGCACTGTGCTGTGGTCACGCTTGCCAAACTGACGGCCAATTTGGCTATAGGTAGTTTCCGTATATTTGTGAATTAAGAACATGGCCAACTGGCGTGCTTGCACAATGGCTTTCTTGCGGCTTTTCGAAGCCAAATCCTTTGTCTTAACACCATAGCGCTGACATATGGTCGAGGCTATGTCGTCAGCCGAAAGTTCTTTGCGTTCGAGGTTGACCGCACGCGCTACTACGCGTTGGGTGAGCTGAAGGTCTATCTCGCAGTTGTCAACCACCGAATAGGCCATGATAGAGTTGATGATGCCCTCTAACTCACGTACACTGCTCTCTACATTTTGCGCAATGTATTGCACAACTTCCGTAGGGATAACCTCTTGCAAACCGTCGCGGCGAATTTTGGAAATCAAGATGTCGCGGCGCAGCTTTGTGTCGGGCTTCTCCATTTCTACTACCATACCCCACTTGAAGCGTGTCAGCATACGTTCTTCGATGCCTTCGAAGAGCACGGGCGGACGATCGCAAGTGATGATAATCTGTCGATTATTCTGTTGCAAATGGTTGAAAATGTGGAAGAAAGCCATTTGCGTCTTAGAGGTCGTGATCTCTTGAATGTCGTCGATGATCAAGACCTCGATAGACTGGTAGAAGTTGATAAAGTCATTCTGGGTGTTGTGAATGACCGAGTCGGTGTATTGCGTCTTAAACACGTGAGCCGAAACAAACAATACGCGCTTATTGGGATCCTTTTCTTTAATGCGCACCCCAATGGCATTGACCAAGTGCGTCTTGCCCACACCGCTCGGGCCGTAAAGGAAGAAAGGGTTGAAAGCACTCTTACCTGGGGCGTCGGCAATGCTGAGACCTACACTGCGCGAGAGTTTGTTGCTGCCGCCCTCTACAAAGTTGTCGAACGTATATCGACGATTGAGCTGCGACTCCAAGGGAGGCAACTCACTCTGTTGAGGTGTAACGCGGTAACGATTGATCTCTTTGCCTTTGTCAGTCGTAGGCTGTGTCTTAAACAATGGTTCGGGCACAGCATCTGTGATAGGATCCTTCTCGATGATGTACTCCAACTTTATTCCTGCTCCCATGTAGTGGTGTACCACTTGCATGAAGTAGTTGACGTAGTTGGTATCGAACATCTCGGCAAAGGAACGACTGGGCACCTTAATCTTGAGCACCCCCTCTTCGAAACTAACAAATTGCATGGGCTCAAACCAAGCGACGTAGATGTCGTTTGGTATATTTTTCTTGAAGAAGTCTATGCAATTTTGCCAATATTGCGGAAGAGGTTGTTCCATTTTTGTTAACGCTTTTGGAGGTGCTTGTTTGTTCGGGTTTGCAAATTTCGATATTTATTTTGGATTAAGAAACTGCTAAACTATTTTTTTGCACGGATTTGTAACATTAAATCTTAACATGAATGAACAATGACGAAATAATTAACGAAAAGAGATTAATGGAAAAGATTAACGAAAAAGATTAACGAAAAGAGATTAATGGAAAAGATTAACGAAAAAGATTAATGGAAAGATTAATGATAGATTAATGAAACATTAATGTTTAAAACTAAGCGCGAAGCGCGTAACGTAAAGGGTTTTGCGCTACGCGCTTTTGTTAACATTAATGTTTCATTAATCTATCATTAATCGATTCATTAATCTTTTTCGTTAATCGATTCATTAATCTTTTTGGTTCTCTTTGACAAATTGCAGTTTGTATCTGTTATTATTATCCACATGATTCGTTATAGAGCCAAAAAAAACTGTATTGAAGAATACCTTTTACAGTATTTCAATACAGTTTTAACAAGTATGGATGATAAAACGATTTCGATGTATTATTCGCCGCGTTGAATGTAAGCAATAACGTCACCCTTATTGACGCGAGCGCCTTGCTTTGCGTTGATTTCAACGAGCTTGCCACCTAAGGCAGCGGGGAGTTCGGTGATTTGGCCGTGCGTGTTTTCGAGGTAGCAGAAGCGGTCGCCCTCGTTATACTCCTTGCCAATGAAAGGTTCGATAGCCTTAACGCATTCACCGTCACCGCCAATCTCCCAAAGAATGGTGCCACTCTCAGGAGCAACAATGGCATCAGCCTTTGCATGCTTGAAGGCAGTAGCCTCTTCAATGCTCATGCCACTGGCACCAGCCTTGTCCTTAGCAGCTTGAAGGTCGGCCAAGAAGCGCTTCTTTGCAGCACCGCTCTTGTAGTCGCGGTATTGCGTTTCGTGCATAGCGAACTCGAAGAGTTCTTCGTCGTCTTCGCCACGGTCCCAACCATTCTCTTCCATTTCCTTAATAAAGCGATCGAGGTCGTCAGGGTAGTAGCTCTGCGGGTCAGCGTCGGTAAATTCGAAGCCCTTCTCCTTCGCCAATTCCTTAATTTCGGGAGCAACTTCACCAGGCAAACGACCGCTCTTACCCAAGATCATACCCCAGATAGAGTTGTCCATCATAGAGTAACGAGGCTTACCCATTGACTCAGTGAGGAGGTTCATCAAGGCAATGTTCTTCACGTATTGTGAGAAAGGAGTAACCAAAGGAGGATAACCTACGCGAGGCCATACGTAAGCTACTTCGTTGAAGAGCTTAACGAGTAACTCGTCTTCAGATAGTTCGGCTTCGCCCTTTGCCTTGCGATTATTGTTGATAGCGCCCATTACGCCTGTAAGGTCAGCCATCATAGAACCCATCATACCGCCAGGAAGACCGCAGCCTAAGAGGAGAGATGACATGAGTTTGTTGGCCGGATTCATGAAGTAGCCCAAGAAGTCGTCGATAAACTCTTGTGTGAGTTTGCGTGCTTCCATGTAAGCGTCCATGTTGATCTCAGGCACGTCGAAGCCTGCGTGCTTCAACATAGATTGTACAGAGATAACATCGGGGTGAACCTTACCCCATGACAAGGGTTCGATAGCGGTGTCAATAACGTCGGCACCATTGCGACAAACTTCCAAGATAGAAGCCATTGAAAGGCCAGGACCAGAGTGGCCGTGGTATTCGATGATAACCTCAGGGTGCTTGTCCTTAATCATCTTGGTGAGTTGGCCCAACATAGCGGGCTGACCAATACCGGCCATATCCTTCAAGCAGATTTCGGGAGCACCAGCTTCGATGAGTTGGTCAGCTATCTTGGCATAGTATTCTGCCGTGTGAATGGGAGAGTTGGTGATGCAAAGGGTAGCCTGAGGAGTCATGCCAGCCTCGAGTGCATACTTGATAGAGGGAATGATATTGCGAACATCGTTTAAGCCGCAGAAGATACGGGTGATGTCAACGCCTTGAGCGTGCTTTACCTTATACATCAACTTGCGCACGTCAGCAGGAACGGGGAACATACGCAGTGCGTTCAAACCACGGTCGAGCATGTGTGTCTTGATGCCTACTTCGTTGAAAGGCTTTGTAAAAGCACGAACGGCTTTGTTAGGATTTTCGCCATAAAGGAGGTTAACCTGCTCGAAGGCACCACCATTCGTTTCAACACGGGCGAAGCATCCCATCTTTATAATAACAGGTGCTATGCGCTCCAACTGGTCCTTACGTGGCTGAAACTTGCCACTGCTCTGGAACATGTCGCGATAGACAAGACTGAATTGAATCTTACGCTTTGTCATTGTATATAATATGTGTTTGTACTTGTTGATTGCGCAAAATCGTTTGATTTGTGCGGTGCAAAAGTACAAAAAAACAATTGAAACAAAGAATGATTAGGAGGGTGTTTAACGATAAGTAGTTTTTTTCTCTGTAAGATGAGGTTGATAAGCTGCGATTTGATGCGGCCTCTCCCCCTAACCCCCTCCCCCACAGGGGAGGGGGAATAAGTAACCTTTACTTGCTGCGTTTCTAGTTGAGAACCAACAGAAAACTCAAGAAGTAAGAG
>JBNMKQ010000188.1:0-4618 GCA_050874425.1 Alloprevotella sp. | reverse complement strand
CCCCTACCCCCCCTCTTTGAGGAGAGGGGGGACTGAAGTTACCTTTTTCTTCCCAGTTTCTTGCTTGAGATATTTCCTGAAAATGAGCAAGAAAAGGTGACTTGTCCCCCCTCTCCTCAAGGAGAGGGGGCTAGGGGGTGAGGCCGTTAGGGTGGTTCGTGGACTGTTCGCCCAATTGCAGTTTATCAACCTCTCTTCTAAACCTAAAGCGAGCTACTTGTGCCGTGGGGCACAGGTAGCTCGCTTTGAGTCTTTATTTATGTATAAGGATTATACATTACTTTACCACTTTGTGGCCATTAACGATGTAAACGCCCTTTTGAGCCTCGTTGACACGGCGGCCGCTGAGGTCGTAGATAACGTTAGAGGTCTTTACGTTGACAACAGGCACATTCTCGATTGCAGTAGGGAGATTGCCCGTAGAGCAGTCGATAGAGATCGTCTCGTTTGCACCGATGGTGTAAGTTTCAACCTTCTTATTGAGGCGAACGCTTACGCTGCGTTCCTTATCCTGATTGTTGGTAATGCTAACGGTAGTAGCCTTACCTTCGCTCCAAGTTTCATCAACGGTGAAGTTACCTTGTGCCTTCAAGCCCTTCACGCTACCATTAGGCCATGCTGAGGGGAGAGCGGGGAGGATAGTGATTACGTCATCGTAGCTCTGCAACAACATTTCAGCTACACCGCTGGTGCAACCAAAGTTACCGTCAATCTGGAAGGGAGAGTGAGAATCGAAGAGGTTGTAGTAACAACCACCGTAGTTTGACATCTGGATAACGTAAGAACCAGAGTGCTTCAAGGCACGCGTGAGGTTGTAGTGAGCATTCTCGCCGTCAAGTGCACGAGCGTAAGTGTTCGTCTGCCAACCCATTGACCAACCCGTTACGTCGCCGTTACGAGCGATCTGGCCATTGTGAGCAGCCTCGAAGAGTTTCTGACCCTCAGTCGTCGTGTCGAACGCGCTTACTTGGCCGAAGGGATAGAGACACATCAAGTGGCTGAGGTGGCGGTGACCTTGGTCAGAGAGTGCATTGTTCTTCCACTCAGAGATGCAAGTCTTGCCTCCGTAAGTTTCTGTCCAAAGGCCCTTATCGAAGTTGGTGTAAAGGTCGGTGAGAGCTGACATCTGATCTTCTGTCAACGGAGACTCGCTGCCCAGTTCCTTATGACCCTTGAAGAGGTCGTCGAGAGCTTGGTAAGCCGTCTGTTGTGCAAAGGCTGTCACGTCCGTGTTGCCGTGTTCGGGGCTCCATTCGTTCTTGATTTCGTAGAGGCCCTTGCTGTCCTTCGTAGCGATGCTCTTGGTGAAGAGTGCATTCTGATACATAACGGGGAGCGCCTTCTTCAAGAAGTCGCGGTCGAGTGTGTACTTATAGTAGCGCCAGAGGTGGTCGCAGTACCAAGCACCGAGTGTCTTCATGCGGCCGTTCTCCCAAGTTGAAGTACCACCCATGATGTTATTCTCAACAGCTACTGTCCAACCCTGTGAACCGCTCTTAATCTTCTGAGCCAAAGCTACGTAAGGAGAGTTGGGAGCTGAAGCGAGGTCGATGATGTTGTAGAGGAAAGGCAAGTGCATTTCGCTCAAGTTGGTGGGGTCAGCAGGCCAGTAGTTCATCTCGACATTGATGTCGGCGTGAATGTCGCAGTGCCAGAAGTCGGTGTTAGAACGGTCGTTCCAGATACCCTGCAAGTTGCTGGGAGCGTGAATGCTCGTGTCGAGGTTAGAAGCAACGGTCATGTAACGGCCATACTGGAAGTAAAGGCTTTCGAGGTAGAGGCCGTCGTTGGTCGTCTTATTAGCGTCAGCAGCGTTGTAATACTTCATCAATTCCTCTGTAGTCTTGTCAGTGCAAGGAGTAGCGAGGCTGAGGTCAACGCGGTTCATATATGCGCTGAAGGCTGCTACGTGGTCGTTGTAGAGTGTGGTGTAGTCTTTAGCTACCGCAGCGTCAACGCGGCTTTGTGCCTTAGCAGTAAGTTCAGCAGGAGTCTCACCGCTTACGCAGCCAGCCTTTGTAGCGTCGAAGTTGGTAGCAGCAGCCATGATGACGTTGGCCCATTCTGCGTTTTCAACGGTGATGCCATTGTCGGTAGTTGTTACTGTAGCGCCTTCGTTGGCTACTACCTTGAAGGTGGTACCATACTTAATCGTAGTCATGCCGCCATTGAATGAAGCGCCATTGTTAGCGTAAGTTACGGCACCAGCACCAATCTGTGTGTCGGGCTTGTAAGAGAACTTGAGGTTCAACTTGTCCGTACCGTTTGCTTCGTAGCGTGCTACGAGCACTTGGTCAGTAGCAGAGGTGAAGTAACGACGCGTGTAGCTGGTAGCTTCGTCGCTACTCTTATAGTTTACACCGCCTACGCCATTGATGATGTCGAGGTAGCGTACATAGTCCTTAACGGGCTTCGTTTCGTCATCGAGTGAGAAGTTGCCGCTCTTGTCAACGACCATGATTGAACCGAAGTTTTGGTACCAACCGCGTGAAACGTTCTCGCCACCGCCATTTTGTGTACCGCCCTGGAAAAGGGTCTTTTCGTTGAATTGAATGTCATCCTTGAACAAACCACCACGAATGGTAGCACCAATCTGACCATTACCTAAGGGCAAGGCGTATTCCATCCAAGTGTCAGAAACGCCTGTCTTAGCTACGGGTACGTTGTACCACAATGCGTAGTTGCTGATGTCGGTAGGACGTGTGCCAGCCTCTACGGTGTTGAACTCGCTATAGAGGAATTCGTCATCGGGTTGTACCTCAGTGATGAAGAACTTAGAACCCGTATCGTTCTGAGAGGCTGCAGCGTTGTTCCAAAGAGCGAGGTAGTTACCACGCTTGTTGAGATAGTTATTAGCCGAACCTGCCAACTTGATGTAGCTGGGGTCGGTGCTATTGATTTGGAATGTACCGTCGAAGTAAGTAGTGTAAGTAGCATCGTCCTTAGCGGTCAATACGCCTTGCAGCGTAGCGCGTGCAGCGTCTTCGCTGCCCTTGATAGCGAGCACTTGGTAAGAGGCCGCATTGATAATGCGGTAAGTGTTGTCACTCGTCTTGTAGAGGTGCCACAAGCCCTTCATGTTTGAGGGACTTGACGTGTTGGTGAGCAAGAGGCCATTATCATCGCTATAGTCAGCGCTTACGTAGCCACCATGACCATTCTTGAGTGTGTAGTACTTAGCGAGTGAAGCTTCTACTTCGTCAGCGTCCATTAAGAGAAACTGTGAAGCGTCAGCAGCCTTTGCCCAACGTACTACACCGTTCCAATTGACCATGTGAAGTGCTTCGAGATTGGCCGTACCTGTGCTGCTATAGATGTTGATGTAACC
This sequence comes from Alloprevotella sp., assembly GCA_050874425.1. Lineage (GTDB taxonomy): Bacteria > Bacteroidota > Bacteroidia > Bacteroidales > Bacteroidaceae > Alloprevotella. The sequence goes on along the minus strand of JBNMKQ010000188.1, from coordinate 1,290 downwards.
ATTGGTAGCAGCGGCAGCAACTACGTAAGTAGCAGCGTTGGCCTTCTCTACTAAGTCAAACTTAACGTTGTTTGCTGTAGGTACAGCGCCTACATAAAGTCCCGTACCTACATTCTTGAGGTAGTATTCACCATTGTCGGCCTTCTCGAATTGCCACATGCAGTCCTTGCCATAAGCAGCCGTCTTCGAGCCCATTGTCGTGCCATTGGCATAGGCAAAGAAGGTGGTGTGGAGCTTGTTGGCCAAGAAGAAGTGCTTGCCTTCGATGTCAGTGCCCAACAGTTCGCCACTATTCAGCGTGGCGAGTGCAGCCGTCATGGCATCGATAGCAGTTTGATAGCCTTCCTTCGTCGTAGGTTCGGTAGTCGGAATGCTCTTCACGGCTTCTGTAGCATCGTGGTAGAAGTACTTGTAGCCAGCAGCAGTCTGCAACTGACCGACTAACTTCTTATAGTTGGCTTGGAGGTAGGCCAAAGAGCCTTCTGCAGCCACAAAGTAAAGTTGGTTGTTGCCGTCGCCAGCATTCCATTCGCCCAACTCAACGCCAACCGAAGTGCCAGCCCATTGGTTCATGCATTTGCTTTGGTCGGCACGCTTGAGTTCGTAATACTTATTGTCAGAACCATTGATAATGGCCATCTTTACGGCATTGGCTTTGGTTGTCGTGATGAAGCGATCCCCTGAGAAGCCCACGTAGTTGCCCAACTTGCTTTTCATAATAAAGCTGGTCTGTGTGCCGATAAACTGGAAGTTGGTGGCATCGCTTTCGGTAGCCACCGTCTGCATCTTGTTACCTGCGCCTTTATCGCCCAGGTAGTTGTTGCCTGTCTTAAACTTCACAGAATAATAGGTAGGATTATCCTCTGTCGTGAAGTCAGGCAACCCGCTCTGTGCACTTGCCATGATGCAAGCTAACAAAGCCATGAAGAAAAGGGTAAATCTTTTCATAGGGTTTGATTGTTAATTATTGATTTGTAGAATTTGTTTTGTTCTTCGACTTAATGTTTTACGTTTGCAAACTTAAGGTCACAACTTCGTTGCAAATATACTAATTAATCGTTTGTTGTGCAAACAGTTATGAGCCATTCACTATCAATGACTGCAAAAGGGGCAATAAATGATTATGTAACTCAATTTTCGGATTTAGATAAACTGCAATTTGATGCGGCCTCTCCCCCTAACCCCCTCCCCCACAGGGGAGGGGGAATAAGTAACCTTTATTTGCTGCGTTTCTAGTTGAGAACCAACAGAAAACTCAAGAAGTAAGAGTGACTTATTCCCCCTCCCCTG
>JBNMKQ010000187.1:0-4665 GCA_050874425.1 Alloprevotella sp. | reverse complement strand
GGAATAAGTCACTCTTACTTCTTGAGTTTTCTGTTGGTTCTCAACTAGAAACGCAGCAAGTAAAGGTTACTTATTCCCCCTCCCCTGTGGGGGAGGGGGTTAGGGGGAGAGGCCCCATTCATCTTAATGTTTAAAATTACAGCGCTTAGAATACCTCAATGCTATAGGCTCCTTGCCAAGTTTCGCCACTATGAGCACAGTTGATGTAGGGACGGTCTTGCACAGGACCTTCAAAACCTTGGTGGTCGCAAAGGCCATACCACGGTTCGCAACAAACGAAGGGAGTATGTACACCTTGTGGACTCCAAAAGAGCCATACGGGAGAGTCGCATGCCACGCGTGCCACGGGTTTCTTATCACGACCTAAAACGGTAGCAGCCTTCACTTGATATTCGTCAAAGATAAGGGCCTCGTTACTAAACGTGTCAACTGAGAGGGGAATGAGTCCCTCTTCGTTTTGTGGCACGGCAAAGGTTTCGGGTTCTAAACAACCTTGTTCGCCCGCACGGAGTACGTGGCGTGGTTGACCTTCCAATTGTAGGTAGCCGTCCACCTCGTTCTCTTCCTTCCAATCGGGAAGGGCAATAGCGGGGTGTCCACCGAGTTGAAACCAGAGGTCGCAACCGCTCAAGTTCTTTACAGTAAAGTCTGCTTTTAGCTGTCTGCCCTCAAGTCGGTAAGTAACACTGAGGTGGAAGGCAAAGGGGAATGTCTTAAAACTGCCTACTGTGCTATTGATACTTAGCGTAGCTTGATCAGCGGTTACGTTGTCAACAGTCCATGTAGCACGACGTACAATGCCGTGTTTGGGAATGCTTACCTCCTCGCCGTCTATGCGGCAAGTGCCGTTCCACATTCCGCCTACTATTGGAAAGAGTATCGGAGAGTGGCCATGCCACCAACGTTCGTCACCATTCCATAGATATTCGCGACCAGTCTCAACGTCACGAATGCTCTGCACTTCAGCACCTGTCGTGCTTATTTCAGCGCTAACAATATTATTTGAAATCATAATCATGGTAGTAACATAAAAAATGTGCAAATGTGCAAATGGGAGAATGTGCAAATGCTTGGGAAATGTGCAAATTTGAGAATGCTAGGGAAATGTGCAAATGGGAGAATGTGCGAATGTGCAAATGCTTGATAAATGTGCCAATATGCAAATGCTAGAATATCACCTATTATAACTAAGGGAATGAGCAAATAAAGGCGACAATTTGCACATTTGCACATTCTCACATTTGCACATTTACCAAGCATTTGCACATTTACTAAGCATTTGCACATTTACTACCCTACGCTGCCTTCGAGTGAGACACTGAGTAGCTTGGTAGCTTCAACGGCAAACTCCATGGGGAGTTTGTTAATTACCTCTTTAGCATAGCCGCCAACGATAAGTGAAACGGCATCTTCGGTAGGAATGCCACGTTGGTTGCAGTAGAGGAGCTGGTCTTCAGATATCTTTGAAGTGGTAGCTTCATGTTCTACAGTAGCGTCGGGATTGGCCACGTCAATGTAGGGGAACGTATGCGCGCCACATTCAGAGCCAAGGAGCAGAGAGTCGCACGAAGAGTAATTGCGTGCGCCACTGGCCTTGCTACCGACCTTCACCAAGCCACGGTAAGAGTTTTGGCTCTTGCCTGCTGAGATACCCTTCGAAATGATCGTGCTACGCGTGTTCTTGCCAATGTGAATCATCTTCGTGCCCGTGTCGGCCTCTTGATGATTGTTGGTTACAGCAACGGAGTAAAACTCTGCTTGCGAATTATCGCCCATCAACACGCAGGAGGGGTATTTCCACGTTATGGCCGAACCCGTCTCAACCTGCGTCCAAGAAAGTTTGGCATTTGCACCACGCAACTGTCCGCGTTTGGTCACCAAATTGTATACACCACCGCGGCCCTCCTTATCACCAGGATACCAATTCTGTACGGTAGAGTATTTTACTTCAGCGTCTTCGTTTACTACGATTTCGACGATAGCAGCGTGTAGCTGGTTCTCATCGCGCATAGGAGCAGTACAACCCTCTAAGTAACTTACGTACCCACCGTCGTCGCACACGATAAGGGTGCGTTCAAACTGTCCCGTTCCTTGCGCGTTGATGCGGAAGTAAGTCGAGAGTTCCATGGGGCAACGTACGCCTCGTGGTATGTAGACGAACGAGCCGTCGGAGAATACTGCACTGTTGAGCGCTGCAAAGTAATTGTCACGATAAGGAACAACCGAGCCCAAGTATTTGCGCACCAACTCTGGATTTTCGCGTACAGCTTCAGATATAGAGCTAAAGATGATGCCCTTCTCTTGCAACTTCTCTTTAAACGTTGTCTTAACGCTAACAGAGTCCATCACAGCGTCAACGGCAACCCCAGCCAATTGCATACGTTCTTCAAGGGGAATGCCCAATTTGTCGAACGTTTTCATCAGCTCTGGGTCAATCTCTTTATTGCCTTCTTCTTTTTGCTTTTTAGTAGGGTCGGCGTAATAAGATATGGCTTGATAGTCAATTTGAGGCAAGTTGACGTGTCCCCAGTCGGGTTGTTCGAGCGTGAGCCAATAGCGGTAAGCTTTTAGTCGAAACTCAAGCAGCCAATCAGGCTCACCCTTCTTCTCAGAGATGAGGCGAATAACCTCCTCGTTCAGTCCGCGTTCGATGATTTCGGTGTGAACGTCGGTGGTAAAGCCATATTCATATTTCTTGTCCGTGAACTCTTTTACCAGTTCATTTTCGTTTGCCATAATTATCTATCTTCAATTCTTCGGGGTCTTGTGGTTCGCATGTTTACCCAAACGGTATCAGGTTTTTCGTCGAAGTTGATGCTATCACTTGCTGTAGTCGGTTGGTCTACTTGCGTAGAATCGTTGTCAAAGCACATGCGGAGTGCACCTGTTACAGGGCTGAGGAGGGTTGACTCTTGCGCCTTTTCCTCGTTGAGGATATGCAGGCTTTGCATCACATTGAGTACACAACTCAATATAATAAGGTACTTCAGTGCGCTGACGAGTGCACCAAGTATCGAGTTGGGCATGCCTAATTTCATGCCTTTGAGCGATTTCGTTAGAACGTTGGCAGCAAAGCCTAATACAATGGGCACAATAATCCAAAGTAAGAAGAAGGCAATGATGCTTGTTACCATATTGGTCTCGCTGCCATTTACAGCTAAATATTCTCCAAAACTGGAGTAGCACGTAGCAGCAACTAACAAGCCCACCAATGCGCCCACCATTGAGGCCACTTCTTTTAGAAAGCCAGCGCGCCAACCACTAAAGAGTGCCCATAGCAGTACTACTATAATAAATATATCAAGCATAAGGGGAAAGTTTGAGGAGGTTTAATAAATCAGTTTTCAGTTTGAAGGGTATGAGGTTATAAAGTTACATAATGTTGATAAGCAACAAAACTAACTTTATAACCTTATAACCTTAAAACGTAAAACTCATTAGAAATATCCTTCGCGTTTTTTCTGTTCCATGGAGGCATCTTGGTCGAAGTCGATGACACGAGTGGTGCGTTCACTCTTCGTTGTAGTCATCATTTCTTCCACAATCTTTTCAATCGTGTCAGCTTCGCTCTCAATAGCTCCGGTCAATGGCCAGCATCCCAAAGTACGGAAACGGATTTTGCGCATTTCTATCTTATCACGATACTCTGCGGGCAGACGGTCGTCGTCGGGCATGATCAATTGACCATCGATTTCGACAACAGGACGTTCCTTGGCAAAGTAAAGGGGGACGATAGGAATGTTTTCCAAACGAATGTATTGCCAAATGTCCAACTCAGTCCAGTTGCTCAAAGGGAATACGCGAATGCTCTCGCCTTTGTGAATGCGTGCATTGTAGATGTCCCATAGTTCAGGGCGTTGGTTTTTGGGGTCCCATTGGTGGAATTGGTCGCGGAAGGAGAAGATGCGTTCTTTCGCACGGCTCTTCTCTTCGTCGCGTCGTGCACCACCGAATGCAGCATCGAAGTGATGCTTGTCAAGTCCTGCCTTTAAGGCTTGCGTCTTCATAAGGTCAGTGTGCACTTTCGAACCATGTGTGAAAGGACCTACCCCAGCTTTGAAAGCCTCCATATTGCTTTCAACGATGAGGTTCCAACCGTGCTCTTTGGCATACCAATCGCGAAATTCGAGCATCTCCTTAAACTTCCATTTTGAGTCGATGTGCATCAAGGGGAAGGGAGGACGACCAGGAGCAAAAGCCTTCTCGGCCAAGCGTACCATAACGCTTGAGTCTTTACCAATGCTATAGAGCATTACGGGATTTTCAAATTCGGCTGCCACCTCACGAATAATGTGAATTGACTCTGCTTCGAGTTCTTTCAAGTGGCTCAAACTATAATTTTCAGTCATTGGTTGATTGCTAATTAATAGGGTGTTATTGTGCGCAACAATTCTTTCTGTACGCTAATTCGCAGCAAAGTTACTTCTTTTTTAGGTAAATCTCGTTATTTAAAATATTGAAACCTATATATCTCCGTTTTTTTTCGAGCTTAAACGTGTGGGATACGGGGAAACTGCATGGGGCCTCTCCCCCTAACCCCCTCCCCCACAGGGGAGGGGGAATAAGTCACTCTTACCTCTTGAGTTCTCTGTTGGTTTTCAACTAGAAACGCAGCAAGTAAAGGTTACTTATTCCCCCTCCCCTGTGGGGGAGGGGGTTAGGGGG
>JBNMKQ010000186.1:0-4671 GCA_050874425.1 Alloprevotella sp. | reverse complement strand
CGCAAAACCCTTTACGTTACGCGCTTCGCGCTTAGTTTTAAACATTAATGTCTCATTAATCTATCATTAATCTTTCCATTAATCTTTTTTCATTAATCGTCTCATTAATCTATTTTCGTTAATCTTTTCATTAATCTTTGTTTGTTCGACAAATTGCAGTTTGTATCTATTATTAAGCGCAATATTACCCACATGATTCGTTATAGAGCCTTATTTCATATTCAAAGTATGATAGACTTGTATCTATTTATTCTTACAAGTACTTTTTCAAGAATGCCTCCATGGCGCGATAGAAGTCGAAGCGGTTTTCTTGATTGTGAAAGCCGTGGCCTTCATTGTCCTTTACCATGTATTCAACTTCAATGCCACGTTCCTTCAGAGCAGCTACCATTTGATCGCTCTCGGCTTTGTTGACACGAGGGTCGTTAGCACCTTGGGCAATGAATAGAGGGACGCGTATTTTGTCTGCATGTAGGGCGGGGGAGGTGGCAGCTAATTGTGCAGCATCCTTTTCGGGGTCGCCCACCTGTTCGTACATCATTTCAAGCATCGGACGCCAATAGGGCGGAATCGTCTTCATAAAGGTAAAGAGATTGCTCACACCAACGTAGTCAATGCCACATGCATACACGTCGGGCGTTAACGTCAAACCAGCCAATACAGCGTAGCCACCGTAGCTGCCACCATAAATGGCAACGCGCTTCTTATCAGCTATTCCTTCTGTTATGAGCCAATTAACACCGTCGGTAATGTCGTCTTGCATCTTAAGTCCCCATTGCTTGTAGCTGGCTTCTAAGAACGAACGGCCATAGCCCGTTGAACCTCTAAAGTTCATTTGGAACACGGCGTATCCCCGATTGGCTAAAAATTGCACCTCTGAGGAGTAGCCCCAACAATCGCGTGCCCAAGGGCCGCCATGCGGATTGATGACTACTGGGAGCTGATGAGCCTCACTGAGCGAAAGTCCGTTAGGTAATGTTAGGTAAGCCTCAATGGTGAGTCCGTCACGTGAAGTGTACTTAACAGCGTGCATCTCGTTCATGTCCTCAGCCTTAATCCAAGGAGCTAATTCAGCCATGGGAGTGGCCTCGTCGGTGAGCGCGTTGTAAAACCAATAAGCGCCGCGTGTGCGGTCGCCACCAACATAAATTAAGTAATGCTCTTCAGCCTTATCAGTGTCAGCTATGCCATAGCGCTGGTTGGGAAAGTGAGCTTTGATGCGGGCACGCAGCGCCTCTTCTTCTGCGTCGAAATAGTGGCGAATGGGCTCTTTGTGTCCTGTGCAGTAAACGCTCAGTAGTTTTTTGCGCTTGCGTGAGTAGCTGATGCTCGAAATGTCGTATTGGTCGTTTTCGTAGAGCAACTCCAACTCTTGACAGTTGGCGGGGTTCATGCGTACCAACACCGTCTTGTCGCGTCCGAGGTTGGTGGCGGCATATACCTCTTTATTGTCAGGCGTAAACTCCATGAAGCTAACCACATCGCGGAAGTTGGTGGTTAATACGGCGCGGAAGGGCTCGTCCTCTGTGTCGCGATAAAGCACCTGTGTGTTAACGCCGTCAACAATAGCTGTTGCTACACGCAGTCTACCCTCGTGGTCGGTCATCCAACCTTGAATGTTGCCAGGGTTTTCGGCTAATAAGGTGAGTTCGCCTGTCTTGAGGTTAAGGCGATAAGGGTCGAACACTTCAGGATTGCGGCGGTTCATGCCAATCAGTACAAAGTCATCTTGCTCTTCAAGGTCGTCAATCAGACTGGTTCTGACTCCTTCAAAGGCAGTATAGGCCCGTTCGTCAGATCCATCACGCAGTACGCCATAGAGTTGATAGTTCTCATCGCCAGCGGTATCTTTCATGTAGAGCAGTCGCTCATTGTCAGCCCACATATAGCCGGCTACACTACGTTCAGTTTCGTGCGTAATGCGTAGTGCTTGTTCGTCGGTTTGGTCGATGGCGCGTACAAAAACGTTCAAGCGGTCTTCGTAGGGAGCCATGTAAGATATATACTTGCCGTCGGGCGAAAGTTGGTAACCTGTTCGCTCAGAATTGCGAAAAAAGTCTTCAAGTGGAAGGATTGGTTTCATGGTTTTATGCTATGTTTTATTTGCAAATTTACAGTTTTTACACATACTTTCGTACCTTTGCAGAAAACAATCACTAAAAACGTATACATATAATGCATACCCTAGTATTGGTAACAACAGAGTTTGCAGCCGTTGCACACTTGATGATGAGCTTGGTAATGTTTTACTTAGCGCGTCGCAGTGTGCAGTTCCTGTCGCAAGCTTGGATTATGTTGCTTATTTGTTTGATGTATTGTGGCGCATTGTTCTTTATAGCCACGCATGGGGTTGTGCCGCAGTTGGGCATATTACATCCCGTGTTGCTCATCTATTTATTGGCTTGTTCTTATCTGCAGAGTATTTATCCCTTAGGACTTTGTATGCCAGGCTATTTGCAGTGGGGACGTATGTGGGGCTATGCAGTACCAGCGCTTGTACTTATTTTTATATACGGAGTGGGGGCTGCGGTAGGCAGCAATATGGCCAATGTCTATACTTTCGACGATATCGTCCACTTTTTCCTATCGGGCGACGTGGTGTTGCGTATCATCTGCTTGTTGCTATCTGGCTATTATATTTGTAATATCTTCCGTCTTCCGCATCGTTTAGTGCGTAGTATGCAATTGCCCAGTGACTTGATAGCTTATGGAGCCTTGTTAGGTTTTGTGAGTCTGTTCTTTGTTTTTATTACGATAAAGTTCAATTGGGCCTTGGTCAGCATATATATGTTCCTCTTTACGTTGGTCAATATGTTTTTGTTTTTCCGCATATTGCGTCCTACGGTGTCGGCCATGTCGTATCCCAGTTTCCGCCAAGTAGAGAAGCCACCTACGAAGGAGGAGATTACGCAATCGGAAGCAGACGACTTCAATGAGGCCAACCTTCACCGCTTTGAAGTAATGGAATATGTGATGCAGCACGAGAAGCCCTATATCGATGTGGCCTTCAATCGCGAAAAGTTGTGCCGCTTAGCAGGTTTTAATCGTCACATGGTGTTGCAGAGCCTACGCTCACAAGGTTATAATGACATACACGAATACATCATGCGCTATCGAGTAGCTGAGGTAAAGGCACGTATAGAGCGTGGTGAAATAACGGATATTAAGCAAGTAATTGACGTAGGTTTCCGTTCTACCACCACAGCAACTTCCTCTTTTGAACGTTACGAAGGTGTAGACTTGGCTGAGTTTATAGAAAATACGAATGATAGCCGATCTGGGTTGGTAGAACTAGGTGAAAAGGGTGAACCTCGATAGGCTTAATAGACGAAGAACTTAAATTTAATGTAGCATTCTTTGCATAATAATTAGGAATATAGTACTTTTGCGAAGAAATAAAAGAAAAAGTATATGGCAATAGCAATAGCATCAGTGCCAGTATTAACAGGCAAAGTGGCTCAGAAGTTCGAAGCTGAGGCGCAGAGCAACTACGAAAGATTTCTTAATCGTGGTGAATCTGAAAATAAAGAAATTGCCGATCGTTATGAGCGTGGCATGAAGTTGGTAAGAGAAGTATTAGCTAAATCACGCATAGGTAATAGATGAGTTTTTTATTTGATAAGTGCACCATCTACGACTTAGATGATGAGAACGATGTAGCTAGTTTTATTTGTGGTGACCGAGACCTTGACGATTTCTTTACAAATGATTGTTTTGAATATGCTAAACAATTGTTGGGAAAAAGTTATTGTTATAAGTTAGATGCCGATCCAAGCAAAGTCGTTTGTGCATTTACTTTAGCTAATGCTGGGGTAAGAGTTGATGATCTTCCCAATGCACGAAAGAAGAAAATAGAAGCGGATATTCCACATGTGAAGACGCTGAAAGACTATCCTGCTGTTCTTATAGGACGGCTTGCGGTTTCGCGTGAATTTCGTTCGAAGCATATAGGTAGCGATGTGTTGGAGTATATTAAGTATTGGTTTGTTGACCCAAACAATAAGACAGGATGTCGATTTGTAATAGTTGATGCATATAATAAAGCTGATACGATAAAGTTCTACGAACACAATGGCTTTAAGACTGTTTTTAGTACTGAAATACAGGAGAAACAATATAGACGTGTCAAACTTGATGCAACTTTAAGTACCCGACTAATGTATTTTGACTTACTATCAATTACAAAAGCCAGTTTATAGGATAAACGTTCATTCCTATGGCTTAAGTTTAAAATTGGCTCTATAACGAATCGCATGGGTGATATTGCGCTTAATGATATGTACAAACTGCAATTCGTTATAGAGCCTTATGGGCGCAACCGACAAACCCTGTGGGGAGGGTGTACGGATACTAACCCAAAATCGTTGCTAAACGATGCATGATTACAAAAATTAGTACCTTTGTACTATGAATCATAGCTGCAATATAAATATGTATGAAGGCCTTGCCTCATATTTTCTCCCAACAGGTGTCCTTGAGTACTTTGAAGTGACAGACTTTTCAGAAATCGCGACACAGGATACTGAAATCCTGTACACAACAGAGCTTCATATCTATCTTGATGAACGCGACAATCGAACTCCTGATATGAGTGGCTCTGTAAGCGATGGATTCGGTGGCGAGTCATGTCTTTTGGATTTCCCTACACGCGATAAGAAAACAGTTCTTCAT
>JBNMKQ010000185.1:0-4684 GCA_050874425.1 Alloprevotella sp. | reverse complement strand
TTGTTAACTCGTTAACTTGTTAACTCGTCAACTTGTTAACTCGTCAACTTGTTAACTCGTCAACTTGTTAACTCGTCAACTTGTTAACTCGTTAACTTGTTAACTCGTCAACTTGTTAACTCGTCAACTTGTTAACTCGTTAACTAAAAAGGAAACGACCATGGCAAAGAAAGATAAGAAAGAGAAAGGGTCGGGCCGACTGAAGAAGAAGAACGTGGCCCAATGGTTAGTTGACCTATTCAATGCCAACCCTGAAAAAGAATATGACGTAAAAGAACTTTTTACGCAGTTAAAGGCTAACAATCATCCCGCCAAGATGATAATCATGGACGCACTGAGCGACCTCGTGCTTGACGACTACATCTCGACCGACGGCAATGGACACTATCGCAATGCCGTGCGCTCTAACGTAATGGAAGGCACCTTCGTACGCAAGCGCAATGGGCGTAACTCATTTGTACCCGACGACGGCGGCAAGAGCATACTCGTATGTGAGCGCAACTCGATGCACGCCCTTGATGGTGACCGCGTAAAGGTGACGATGTTGGCACGCCGTGCCGGTCATACGCGTGAGGCTGAAGTGACCGAAATCCTTGAACGCGCTAACGATACCTTTGTCGGCCAACTCCAAGTAGAACGCGGCTATGGCTTCTTAATCACTGAAAGCCGCTCTTTGGCCACCGACATCTTCATTCCGAAAGACAAACTCAATGGCGGTCAGAATGGCGACAAGGCTGTCGTTAAGATTATAGAATGGCCCAGCGACTCAAAGAGTCCTATCGGCAAGGTGGTGGACATATTAGGTAAACAAGGCGAGAACAATGCCGAGATGCACGCCATTCTGGCACAATACGGACTGCCCTATACCTATCCAGAGAAGGTAGAGAAGGCAGCTGAGAAGTTGTCGCCCGATATTACTCCCGAAGAGATAGCCCGCCGTGAGGACTTCCGCGAGGTGACTACCTTCACCATCGACCCTCACGATGCGAAAGACTTTGACGATGCCCTCTCTATCCGTCTCCTACAGAAGGGATTGTGGGAAGTGGGTGTCCACATAGCCGACGTTTCACACTACGTGAAGGAAGGCGACATTATTGACAAGGAGGCCGTAAAGCGCGCCACGAGCGTTTACTTGGTCGACCGCACCATACCGATGTTGCCTGAACGCCTCTGCAACTTTATCTGCTCTCTGCGCCCTGATGAAGAGAAGTTGGCTTACTCTACTATCTTCCACATGAACGATAAGGGCGAGGTCGTTGACTGGCACTTGGCACACACCGTCATTAAGAGCAACCGCCGCTTCACTTACGAAGAGGTGCAATACATACTCGAACGCAACGGCGTGGCCTCAGAGGCTGACCTCAACCTCCCTGGCGACCACCCCGAGGCCCTTCCCGCAGGCAGTACTCCCGAAGGCGAATATGCAGAAGAACTCATTCAGCTTGATAAGTTTGCCAAGATATTACGTGCAAAACGCTTTAAGAACGGTTCTATCGGTTTCGACCGCTCTGAGGTGCGCTTCGAAGTAGACGAAAAGGGCCACCCCATTAGCACTTACGTCAAAGTGGCCAAAGATGCCAATAAGTTAGTAGAAGAGTTTATGCTCTTGGCCAACCGCAGCGTGGCACAGAAGATTGCTGTCGTGCCGCGTGGCAAGAAACCCAAAGTGTTCGTTTACCGTATTCACGACGTGCCCGACCCCGAGAAGATGGAGAAACTCAGTGCCTTCATTGCTCGCTTTGGCTACAAGATACGTACCGACGGAACGAAGACGGAGGTGAGCAAGAGCCTCAACCGCCTCTTGGCCGATGTGAAAGGTCGCAAGGAAGAAGAGGTCGTTGAAATGGTGGCCTTGCGCGCCATGATGAAAGCCCGCTATAGCACACACAACATTGGCCACTACGGCTTGATGTTCGACTACTATACGCACTTCACCTCTCCTATCCGCCGTTACCCCGACACGATGGTTCACCGTCTCCTGACGCGCTACGCTGAGGGCGGCCGTTCGGTAAGTCAGAAGAAGTACGAAGAGTTGTGCGAACAGTCCTCTAACATGGAGCAACTCGCTGCAACGGCCGAGCGCGCTTCTATTAAGTACAAGCAAGTAGAGTTCATGGCCGACCGCCTCGGTCAGGAGTTTGACGGTACGGTAAGTGGTGTGACGGAGTTTGGCCTCTACGTTGAGATAGACGAGAATGCTTGCGAGGGCATGATACCATTGCGTATGTTGCTCGACGACTATTACGAATTTGACGAGCGCAACTTCTGTCTCGTAGGTCGTCGTTACCACAAGCGCTATGCTTTGGGCGACAAGGTGCGCATTCGCGTTGAACGTGCCAACTTAGAGCGGCGTCAACTTGACTTTGCTTTAGTGAGCGACGAGAGTGGCGACGTGAAGCGTCCTGCTCCCTCGCCCGCCGACTTTAGCAAGGGCGGCGGCAAGAAGGCTGACACAAAGAAGAAGAACAAACGTCCCCGTGGCGGCAGAGCAAAACGAGCTAAATAAAAGCCTCTCCCCCTAACCCCCTCCCCCACAGGGGAGGGGGAATAAGTAACCTTTACTTGCTGCGTTTCTAGTTGTAAATCAACAGAAAACTCAAGAAGTAAGAGTGACTTAGTCCCCCTCCCCTGTGGGGGAGGGGGTTAGGGGGAGAGGCTTTACTGCGGTATTGTCACCGTATTAAAGTCCTTCACGTCAGGAGTGACGTGTTCTGCATGAATGATGTCAATGAGTTGACGCACGATGTCGGGGTGCTGAGCCGATAAGTCATTGTCCTCGTGAATGTCGGTAGCGAGGTTAAAGAGTTTGCACTTTCCCTTATTGACGTAAAGTTTCCAATCCCCCTTGCGCACCCCCATTTGGTTTGTTTCATGAAATTCCCAATAGAGATGATCGTGCTCCTGCTGCTGCGCGTCATTACCCAATAAAGTAGGGGCGAAGGAGATACCGTCAAAGTAGTCGTGCGCTACGTTCTTATTACCAAAACGCTCCGTATAATTCTTTTGCCCTATCAAGTCACAGAAGGTAGGCATGATGTCGTAGAAAGCCAAGATGTGGTCATTCACGCTGCTCGCCTTAACGTGTCCCGGCCAACGCACGATAAAGGGAATGCGTATACCGCCTTCATAGCAAGAGCGCTTCTTCCCCTTCAACTTACCGTCGCGCCCAAAGAAGTCGGGGTCGCCACCGCCCTCCTCGTGAGGACCATTATCAGATGAAAAGATAAGTATCGTATTATCGTCCAATCCTTTTTCCTTCAACTTATTCATAATCTCCCCCACGTATGCGTCCAAGCGCGTTATCATGGCAGCAAACTGTGCATGCGTGTTGACCGTAGCATGGTAACGATCCACCCCCGCAAAGGTCTTGTCATTACAGAATTTGCCATAATAGGCCTGCAAGATAGAGTCGTTGGGCTGATAAAGTTCAGCGTGGGGCAACGTGTAGGTAAAGAAGCCATAGAAAGGTTTATCCTTCGTCTGAAGGTCGAGCCAAGCGAGCGCCTCTTGGTGAATTAAGTCGCCCGAGTACTGCTGACGCTTTGCATAGTCAGGGTCGGTACAGCCATCGCCATGTTGCACGTTTTGCTCCATCGTGATGCGAATGACGTCTTGATCGCCCCTTCGCTTGCTGTAACGATTTAAGAAGTTGGGGAAGTAGCGATGTGCCATATACTGACAGATGTAGCCATAATACTCATCTATGCCACGCGTCTTAGGGGTGGAAACGGACCCTTCATAGCCGCCAGCCCACTTGCCAAACATACCTGTGGTGTAACCATTTGCCTTCATTATCTCAGGTAGGATCACGTGACTCGTGTCGTAAGGCTCCTGTCCTACGCGATCTGGGTCATGGGTCACGCCATACGTCACCTGTGGACGTCCCCCCCAGTATTCTTTATTGCCACGCACATGGGTATGCCCCGTATGTTGTCCCGTCATCAACGTTGCGCGTGAGGGCGCACTCACCGGACTCCCAGCATAAGCTTGCGTAAAGCGCATGCCCTCGCTGGCCATGCGGTCAATATTAGGCGTTGCAATATAAGGCTGCCCATAGCAAGCCAAGTCGCCATACCCCATGTCGTCACAGAGTATGAATACTATATTAGGTTTATTATTTTGTTGGGCTTGTGCGCCCAGCGCCAATAGGGCTGCACTGGTGAGAAGAATATTTTTCATGCTTGAAGATTGCTTTTTGGGGGGAGAGGGGTTGGGGGTTAGGAGGTTAGGAGGTTAGTGGGTTAGTGGGTTAGTGGGTTAGGGGGTTAGGGGGTTAAAAAGTTTGTCAGAAAGTTTAAGCAAGAATACTTACTTTTTAACCTCCTAACCCTCTAACCCTCTAACCCTCCTAACCTTAAACTCTAACTAGTCTACAAATATATACATATCATTTGGCAAGAGCCTTACTTTTAAGATAAAAAGTGCCAAGAGCTATTTTTAGGTTCTATAATGGTGTGGGTAAACTGCAATTTGTCGAAGAGTTACGTAACACCCCGTTAGGGGTGAAATAAGGTAGCCAGCTATGCAAAAGGCGTTAGACTTTTGCATGGCTGGTTTATGGATTTCCGCCTCCGACGGACGACGCACGCCGTAGGTGTGCCGATTGGGCTTAGGTGTTTAACACCGTCATTTTTAAACACGTCAGGACGTGTTATTAGCCCAATCGGCACACCTACGGCGTGCG
>JBNMKQ010000184.1:0-4760 GCA_050874425.1 Alloprevotella sp. | reverse complement strand
TTACAACATTAGGCCGCGCGTGCTAGAATTATCGTGCAAGGCGAATGCAATCGAGCTTGCTCGAATTGCTGAGCCGCAACCGATAATGTCAAAGATAGTGCAAACCGAGTGCAGAACGTCAAACTTGTTTGAACGTTATGCCGAGGTGCAGCCTATCTTATTATATAAAGAAAAGCACGCGTTACGTAGGACGGCCGTGGCGCATCTCTTCGACAAATTGCAGTTTTACCCACACGATTCGTTACAGAGCCAGTAACTTATTCCCCCTCTCCTCAAGGAGAGGGAGTTAGGGGGTGAGGCCCAATTGCAGTTTACCCTTTCTTCTGCCCAATAAAAAACGCGCTACAAAGCATTTGAACTTTGCAGCGCGTTGTATGAAAAGGCGTGGCCGTGTGTTATAAAAAGGCAAATATTTAAATGAAAGACGGCCTCGTCTTACCTTTCTTTATGTGGTGTTCTATTAGTCAGCTAACTTAGCCTTGATGAACTCACGGTTCAAGCGGGCAATGTTAGAGATAGACTCATTCTTGGGGCAAACAGCCTCGCAAGCACGCGTGTTGGTGCAGTTACCAAAACCGAGTTCGTCCATCTTTGCTACCATGGCCTTAGCACGCTTTGCAGCTTCGGGGCGACCTTGGGGAAGAAGGGCAAACTGGCTTACCTTAGAACTTACGAACAACATAGCAGAACCATTCTTACATGCTGCAACGCAAGCACCACAACCGATGCAAGTAGCGCAGTCCATAGCCTCGTCAGCGTCTTGCTTAGGGATAAGGATAGCATTTGCATCCTGAGGAGCACCAGTACGAACGCTGATGTAACCACCAGCAGCCTGAATCTTGTCGAATGCTGAACGAACTACCATGCAGTCCTTGATAACGGGGACTGCAGCAGAACGCCAAGGTTCAACCGTGATTACATCGCCGTCGTTGAAACGACGCATGTAGAGTTGGCAAGTGGTTGCACCTGCCTCGGTCTTACCGTGAGGAGTACCATTGATGTAGAGTGAGCACATACCGCAGATGCCTTCACGACAGTCGTGGTCGAATACGAAAGGCTCCTTGCCCTCCTCAACGAGTTCTTCGTTAAGGATGTCGAGCATTTCGAGGAATGAAGTGTCATCGGGGATGTCGTGCATCTCACGTGTGTCGAAGTGACCCGCATCTTTGGGGCCATTTTGCTTCCAATACTTTATAGTGAAAGAAATATTTTTAGCCATTGTTCTTTTTTTTGGGTTAACAAGTTAACGAGTTAACGAGTTAACGGGTAAGTTACTTTTTTCTGTAAGAGACATCCTCTTTACACCGAGATATAAGGGAAGATAACATCTTTAGTATCGTTTTTATATCTTTGCAAAGATCATCTACGACCTCGGTAGGCAGTAATTCTACACGCTGACATATCAGCAATTGTGTCTCAAGTTCTGATGCAGAACCCGAAGAGAATTCTAAAAAGCGTTGTAATTCTTTGCGTGACCCACGTCCATAGCCTTCAGCTATATTTGAAGGAATTGAAACTGCAGCTCTTCGCATTTGTGATGTCAAACCAAATTCTTCTGACTTAGGAAAATATCTTGTTACAGAGTATATACCTGCAGCCAAATCCATTGACTTTTGCCAGACAATTAAATCTTTATGCGTGCTTGTCATAAGGTTACTTACCTGTTTACTCGTCTACTTGTTAACTCGTTAACTAGTTAACTAATCAAAACAATTAGTTCTTGTAGTTACGGGTTTTTACTTCGATTGCTTCGTACTTGAGGGGTTCTTCGTACTTAACAGGATCCTTGTCTTCACCCTGGTATTCCCAGCATGAAACGTAGAAGCAGTTCTGGTCGTCACGCTTAGCTTCACCTTCTTCTGTCTGGTGTTCAACGCGGAAGTGACCACCGCAGCTTTCTTCACGGTGAAGGGCATCAATAGCGATGAGTTGACCCATTGTGATGAAGTCGTTCAAGCGGATAGCCTTATCGAGCTCAACGTTAACGCCCTCGATGTGGGGAACGAAGAGGTTGGTCTCGAATTCCTTACGGATTTCCTTGAGCTTAGCGAGTGCTGTCTGGAGGCCTTCCTTAGAACGTGCCATACCAACGTATTCCCACATAACGTGACCCAATTCCTTGTGGATGCTATCAACTGACTTCTTACCGTTGATATTGAGGAGGTGGTCGATGTGTTCCTTAACGGCCTTTTCAGTAGCAACGAACTCGGGGAGGTCGGTGCTGAAGCGAGGAACAGTAATCTGGTCGCTGAGGTAGTTCTGAATAGTGTAAGGCAATACGAAGTAACCGTCGGCCAAACCTTGCATAAGGGCTGAAGCACCGAGGCGGTTAGCACCGTGGTCAGAGAAGTTACACTCACCAATAGCGAAGAGACCAGGAATATTAGTAGAGAGTTCGTAGTCAACCCAAAGACCACCCATTGTGTAGTGGATAGCGGGGTAGATCATCATCGGGTTGGTATATTCGATACCGTCGTCACCCTTACGAACTACTTCACCGGGCTTAACGTCGGTGATTTCTTCGTACATGTCGAAGAGGTTGCCGTAACGCTGAAGTACTACGTCGATGCCGAGGCGGCCGATAGCTTCAGTGAAGTCGAGGTAAACAGCGAGACCTGTGTTGTTAACACCGAAACCAGCGTCGCAACGTTCCTTAGCAGCACGAGAAGCTACGTCACGAGGTACGAGGTTACCGAATGCAGGGTAACGACGCTCGAGGTAGTAGTCGCGGTCAGCTTCGTTGATGTCAGTAGGCTTCAACTCACCCTTCTGGAGCTTGATAGCGTCTTCCTTCTTCTTGGGCACCCAGATACGACCGTCGTTACGCAATGACTCTGACATAAGCGTAAGCTTTGACTGCTTGTCGCCGTGAACGGGGATACAAGTGGGGTGAATCTGAACGTAAGCGGGGTTAGCAAAGTAAGCACCCTTACGATAAGCTGCGATTGCTGCTGAGCAGTTGCAACCCATAGCGTTGGTTGAAAGGAAGTAGGTGTTACCATAACCACCCGTAGCGAGTACGACAGCGTGAGCTGCGAAGCGCTCGAGCTCACCAGTTACGAGGTTGCGAGCAATGATACCGCGTGCACGACCGTCGATGATAACAACGTCTTGCATTTCGTAACGGCAGTAGAGCTTAACGGTGCCAGCGTGTACCTGTGCCATCAATGCTGAGTAAGCACCGAGGAGGAGCTGCTGACCTGTCTGACCCTTAGCGTAGAAAGTACGGCTTACCTGTACACCACCGAATGAACGGTTGGCGAGGAGACCGCCGTATTCACGAGCGAAAGGTACGCCCTGAGCTACGCACTGGTCGATGATGTTGGCACTAACTTCAGCCAAACGATATACGTTGGCTTCGCGTGCACGGTAGTCACCACCCTTTACAGTATCGTAGAAGAGGCGATATACTGAGTCACCATCGTTCTGATAGTTCTTGGCAGCATTGATACCACCCTGTGCAGCGATAGAGTGTGCACGACGGGGAGAGTCTTGAATGCAGAAGTTGAGCACTTTGAAGCCCATTTCGCCCAATGAGGCAGCTGCAGAGGCACCAGCCAAACCAGTACCTACAACGATGATGTCAAGCTTACGCTTGTTGGCGGGGTTCACCAGCTTTTGGTGAGCCTTATAGTTGGTCCACTTTTCTGATACGGGACCTTGAGGTATTTTAGAATCTATAGTAGCCATGATTGGATATTTATTTTGAAGTTTAATGAGTTGTGTAAGTTTAATGAGTTTAATTTAATAAGTTTGTGAGCTTTTTAAGGTAACTTTTTAACCTTATGACCTCACTAACCTTATAACCTCACCAACCTTATAACCCCTTACGCTGCGCAGCAAGCACCACCACAGAAGGCGAACTTGAGAGCTACAACGAGGAAGATGAGCATCAAGATAGTAACGTAGATGTTACCGATGCAACGCCAACGGTTGAACCAGATCTTACCATTCCAACCAAGTGTTTGCATTGCACTCCAGAAGCCGTGAGTCATGTGGAACCAAATGGCTACAAACCAAATGATGTAGAGAACAGTGAATACGGGATTGCTGAAGGTGTAAGCAATCATAGCGTAACCATCAGAAGCTGAAGAAACTTCGTTGATGAAAGGCATACCACCATTAACGAGTTCGGCAAACATCATGTTGTACCAGAAGTTGAACAAGTGGAGCAAAAGGCCGAGTACTACGATTACACCGAGCACGAACATGTTTTGTGAGGCCCACTCTACCTTTTCGGGCTTGCAAGTTACGGCATAGCGATTGTTGCCACGAGCTTTGCGGTTTTGCAAAGTAAGAATGATAGCATAAATGAAGTGGATGGCTACGAGAGCTGCAAGGCCAAGGGTAGCTGCTACGGCATACCAATTGGCACCCAACATTTCGCATACCCAGTTATAACCTTCTTCTGAGAAGAGGGCTACCAAGTTCATGCAACCATGGAATGTGAGGAACAGAATGAGCGCGATGCCAGTTACTGACATGATAACCTTCCGTCCGATGGATGAGTTAGTTAACCACATAAAATGATTTGAATTAAGTTGATTATTAGATTATTGATTTATCAAAAATGAAAGGATTGAAACTATCGCGTTTATCCCCATAAATGGGGAAATACACACTTTCTCCGTGCAAAATTATAAGTTTTTGGTTGTCTTTGCAAGTTTATATTTTGTTTTTTTAATTTATGTACGTACAAACTGCAATTTGGGCCTCACCCCCTAACCCCCTCTCCCACAGGGGAGGGGGAATAAGTAACC
>JBNMKQ010000183.1:0-4917 GCA_050874425.1 Alloprevotella sp. | reverse complement strand
AACTCCATTTTTGATTTTTGAAACTTTCGTGTTGGAACTATTATACTTTAATGTAAGACATAAATATCATAAATACGTATATTTCGTTGCAGATTGTAAGCTATCGGATTAACAAATTGGAGTTCTCGGACAGTCTGGGGGGGGTGTGAAAGTTGGGTTAAGTAATAGTTTATATGAGCTTACAAGGGTAAGCATTTTTTTCGATAAACTAAATGAACAAAATGAACAAATATGGTGTTGAATGCAAACCGTAATTTTGCCAATGTGAATAATTGTAGTCTAAAATGTACTTAAAAATAAATTAACTTAAAATACACTTTATGCAAAACAAAAACATTGGTAGCTATGTTGACGACTACCTTCAACGTGGTTTTGGTTCGATGAACAAAAACGACTTTGAGGTATTCATCTTCAGTTGGCTGACATCGTTTGGTGCGTGTCAAAACAAGACAGACTATGCCATAAGTTGTGAGCTAAAGATACCTGAATCAAAGGTAAAACGCTTGCGCTATGAGGCAGGATTGAGGTATGGCACAGCCAACGAATCCGATTATTGGAAACAGTTGCGCAAAGCACTTAAGTCAGCCCAATATCGCAGTACGGGTAATGGAGGCTTACGTCTCTCAATTCCTGATAAGCAACTTCGTTTGTTCTTAAAAGATCAGTTGCAACATGACAATCGTTTTTTTGACAGCTCGTTTGCCGAAAATGTGGTAGTGCTTGATGTAGAGGACTTTCTTTATTTAGCTGATAACTTTTTTAGCGAAGCCGATAAGGATGAACTTATTGCGCAAGCCAAAAAGGCTTCAAAAGGAGCTACATTACCCAAAAGCACAGGCGAAATTATCAAGACCTGTTCGGTGAGTGTTGCCAAGAGCTTTTTAAAACGTTTCATAAACGATTCTGTCGTTGACGAATTATGTAGTGTTATTTTTTTATAAGATAGGCTGCGGTTCGGCATAACGTTCAAGCAAGCTTGACGTTCTGCGCTCACCTTGCACTATCTTTCACGTCTAGTAACGTTCAAAAAATAACTTCCGCAGAAAATCTGCAATCAAGAGCATCTGATGATTTGGCAATAGAATAGAACTAAACATAAGCTGCAACAGAAAAATTGCGGAAGTTATTTTTTAAACATTACTTAATAAAGTAAGTTACATGAAAATAAAATTACGTTTGCGTAGCCTATTGCTTTTTTTAAGCTTGCTATGCGTATTGCCCTCGTGGGCTGATATAGGTACACAATTTACTATTGATCATTTAAAATATACTATCGATAGCGAGGAGACTGTAACAGTATCTGGTACGTATGCGTATCCGTCATCATCATGGGTTTTAGAAATACCTTCAGAGGTTTCGTATGAAGGTAAATCCTATCGTGTGAGTTCGATAGGTAATAACGTCTTTAGTTTTAATTCCGCTTTAACATCGCTAACAATACCCGATGGTGTTACTTCTATTGGGGAAAATGCTTTTTACTATTGCAAAAATTTAGCGTCAATTATAATTCCCAAGAACGTGGTCTCTATTGGGAAATTTGCTTTTTACGACTGCTGTAGCTTAACATCTATCACTATTCCAGAAGGCATTAGATCTATTGAACATTCAACTTTCAAAGATTGCAGTGGTTTAACCTCAATAAGCATTCCTAAAAGTGTTACGTCAATAGGTTCTTGTGCTTTTGAAGGTTGTAGTGGATTAACCTCAATAAGCATTCCTAACAGTGTTACGTCTGTAGGTTACGCGGCATTTTTTGGCTGTAGCGGTTTAACATCTGCTGTCGTTTCTGAAAGTGTGCTTAACAATGGAATAAGCCAAACCTTTCGAGATAGTAAGAACTTAACAAGTATATCATTTCCTGAAGGTATAACCTCAATAGGAGCATCTGCTTTTTCAGGTTGTAGTGGCTTAAGTTCAATAACGATACCTGAAAGTGTAACTTCTATTGGTGATTATGCTTTCCAGAGTTGTAGTGGCTTAACCTCAATAACGATACCTGAAGGTGTAACTTCTATTGGTAATCACGCTTTTCAGAGTTGTCGTAATTTAGCTTCAATTGTAATTCCTAATAGCGTTACGTCTATAGGTGCTGAGGCTCTTGATGGTTGCAGTAGCTTAACATCAGTTTCGATTCCTGAGGGTGTTACATCCATTAAAATTGGCACCTTTAATGGCTGTAGTGGACTAACTTCTGTAGATATTCCGTTGAGTGTAGATACTATTGCATCATCGGCTTTTGAAGGTTGTAGTAGTTTAACATCAGTTGTGATACCTGAAGGAGTAGCTCTACTTGACCATGCAATTTTTAAAGATTGTTCAAGTTTGCAATCGGTTGTTATTCCTAATACTGCCACTCGATTTTATAAAACAGCATTTGAGGGGTGTAATAATATAACGTCCGTTGTCATTCCAGGTATTTCACTCTTTAATAGTTCAGGTTCTGGAACTAATAAGGGAATAGATCAACTATTTCCGAGTTATGCCAAAATAACGACAGTAACAATAACGTCGTTTCCTAAAGGGAAGTTTTATTTTAACTATATTCCAGCTAATGCCTTTGCAGGTTGTAGTAGCTTAACATCAATATCATCGGCAGAAGATTATTATTCTATCGAAGCCTCAGCTTTTAAGGGTTGTAGTGCATTAACTTCTATTTCGATTCCGAATAGTGTTAAATCTATTAGCAGTAACGCGTTTGCGGGCTGTAGTAGTTTGACTTCGGTTGAAATTCCGAGTGTAGTTCTTACAAAAGGACTAAGTAATGTATTTCCAAGCTACGAAAATATTACGAGCGTGTCATTAACTGATGGTGTCACGACTATCCCTGATGGTGCTTTTTCTGGTTGTCGTAGTTTAACTTCAATATCTCTGTCTAAGAGTCTTACATCTATTGGACAGTCAGCATTTGATGATTGTACTAACTTGACAACAATCGAAATTCCTTATTTAGTTCTAACAAAAGGACTTAGTAGTGTATTTCCAAGCTATAATAAGATTGCCAAAATATTGTTAGCAGATGATGTCACTTCTATTCCTGATGGCGCATTTTATGGTTGTAGCGAATTAACTTCAATAACCATCCCCAATGGAGTTACTTCTATAGGATATGCGGCATTTTCAGGTTGTAGTGGCTTAACTTCTATAAACATTCCCGAGAGTGTCAAGTCTATTGGAAAGTTGGTGTTTTCGCGTTGTAGTGGATTAACTTCAATAACAATACCTAATGGTGTTACTTCAATCCCTAATAATGCATTTTCAGGTTGTAGTGGTTTAACATCAATAACTATTCCAGAGAGTGTAAATTCTATTGGCGAGTTGGCATTTTATGGTTGTAGTGGGTTAACTTCAATCGCAATACCTAATGGTGTTACTTCTATCCCTAATGAAACATTTTCAGGTTGTAGCGGTTTAACTTCAATAACCATTCCCGAGAGTGTAAAGTCTATTGGTCAGTCGGCATTTTTAGGTTGTAGTGGGTTAACTTCAATCGCAATACCTGAAGGTGTAACTTCAATTTCTGAAAGTGCATTTTCAGGTTGTAGCAGTTTAACTTCAATGGCTATACCATCAGGAGTACAGGCCATAAGCAAAAGCTTATTTTCGGATTGTCAAAAATTAGCTTCTATTACCATTGAAAATACTCCTATTGCAATTGAAGATGATGCATTTAAGGGTTGCAGTAGTTTAACTTCAATCGTCATACCTAATAGTGTTACTACAATAGGCAATAATGCTTTTTCAGGTTGCAGTAGCTTAACTTCAATAATCGTTCCAAATAATGTTACTACAATTGGCAATAATGCCTTCTTAGATTGCAGTAGCTTAACTTCAATAACCATTCCTAATAGTGTAGCTTCATTTGGCGATAATGCATTTAAAGGTTGCAGTAGTTTAACTTCTATAACCATCCCCTCAAATATAAAAACCATTAAAGGCAATCTCTTCGTTGGTTGTACAAATTTAACTACCGTAATTATTGCAGATGGCGTAACTGCAATTGCAGCCGAAACTTTTAAGAATTGTAAAAACTTAACATCTATAACTCTCCCTGCAAGTTTAAATTCTATTGGTAATTATGCTTTTTGGGGGTGTAGTGGATTAACATCAATCACTCTTCCTGCAAGTTTAACTTCTATTGGTGATCATGCTTTTTATGATTGTAGTGGTTTAACATCAATTACAATTCCCGAGGGTGTGACTTCTATCGGATATTCGTCTTTTGATGGATGTAGTGCATTAAGTTCTGTTGAGATACCTCAGTCAGTTCTTACAGAAGGTTTTAGCAGAGTATTCCCAACATACGAAAATATAAAATCTGTAAAGCTATTAGGAAATGTAACAACGATAAATGCTAAATCATTCCAAAATTGCAGTAGCTTAACATCAATAAATATACCGAAGAGTGTTACCTTTATAGGTAGCAATGCTTTCGAAAATTGCAAAGAATTAAGTTCAATTGAAATACCTCAGTATGTTCTTACGCAGGGAATTCGTAATGTGTTCTCGTCATGCGACAAGATAAAGTCTATAACGCTCGCCGATGATGTAACAGCTCTTAAAGAAAATGCTTTCGCAAGTTTAGGTAGCTTAACTTCAATAACCATTCCTGAAGGCGTTACTTCAATTCCTGATAAGGCCTTTTTGGGTTGTAGTAGTTTAGCTACAATAAACCTGCCTAAAAGTGTTACGTCTATAGGTTCTTCAGCCTTTTCAGGTTGTAGCAGTTTAGCTTCGATAACCCTTCCTGAAGGTGTTACATCTATATCTGATAATATCTTCTCTGGTTGTAGCAGTTTAGCTTCGATAAATATTCCTGAAGGTGTTACATCAATAGGTTCTTCAGCCTTTTCAGGTTGTGGCAGTTTAGCTTCGATAAATATTCCTGAAGGTGTTACATCAATAGGTTCTTCAGCCTTT
>JBNMKQ010000182.1:0-4950 GCA_050874425.1 Alloprevotella sp. | reverse complement strand
CTCGACAAGTGGGGCGGTAAGAAGTAAGAAGTAAGAAGTAATACAAACCTGCACCTCTTGCAGAGAGTGGGCGCAACCCTGTATTACTTATTACTGTATTACTTTTTACTGTATTACTTATTACTTCTTACTTATTACTTCTTACTGTCTTATCCCCCACCCGTCACGGCCAATAGTGTGGCTTGTTGTGGGAAGCGTTCACAACCGATGTATAAGGTGTCGAACGCGTCTGAGCCGTCTGTGCGGCTTTCGAGTTTGTCTTCTTCTGTCTCTGCGAGTTTCTCTCCGCGCTTGTCCTTCTTGCCGTTGTAGACGCCGGCCGTCTGGACGCTTACCAGGAGGGCTTCGTTGTTGTCGGCGTTGAAGAAGGGCATGAGGCGCGCGCGGCCGGCAAAGCCGCGGTTGATGAGGAGGTATTTCTCGATGTGCTTCATAGGTTGGCCGATGTAGACGGGGCGAACGCGCCAGCCGTGGAGTTGGAGTTCGTGGATGATCACCCAGCGGAAGTCTTCTGAGTTGACCGCGTAATTGGAGCCGAGGGCGGTGGAGTCGTAATAGAACACGACTTCGTGTAGGGGTAGCGCTTCGTAGTATTGGCAAAAGTCTTGAACGAGTTCGGGTAACTTGCGCTCAAACTTTACAAAGAAGGATTTCAATACGTTTAGCCGTTTGCGGTCTTCGTCGGGTTGTCCTACTACGAGCCAGTTGATATTGTTGTTGTAGTCGAAGGCGATACATAGGGGGTGGGAGCGCTGTATGTCGGAGTCGGTGGCGCAAGCGGCAGCGGCCTTCTTGATGCGTTGGAAGTCGTAACCGGCCGCGTCGATGGGTGTGTAGTCTGTGGCGCGGTACTTGTGGCTTTCTTGCATCGAACTGTAGAAGCCGTCCTTCAGAATGCTTACGGGCTGACAGAGGATAGAGGTGCGGAATACCATAGGTGGCAGGTCGCGGCGCATCTGGCGCACCCAGGCTTCACCGAGTACTTCTATATTGGTAAGTGAGCTATAGCGCCGGAATAGTGTGGCGCGCCTTCGGAGCTTGGAGAGTATCGTACGCACTTCGCGAAGGTGGCGCGGTAGGTAGTCGGTGGTGTCGCCCGTGGCGATGCGTTGCTGGGTTTGTATTTCATCAGCGACGAGGGCCTCTATCGTGGTGATGAGTTCGCGGTCGGTGTCTTGCTCGTAGCGGAGGAACCATGAGCCCTTCTTCGTGACGGGCATATCGCTTGTTATCAGCATGCCGTGGTGGAAGGGGAGGTCGCCAAACTCGCGCTGTTGGCCACGGTTGGCGGGGAAGGTTTCGTCCTTCAGCCGCTCGAAGTCTACGAACTTGGCTTCGTCGATGTCGATGTAGTCAAACGATTTACTATTGGAGGTGCCAACGCGGTCTTGCGAGATGATTTGCCCGATAGCTCCGGTGTAGAACGTGATGATGTTTTCCCAACTTTCGGGTACGACGAGCGGCAGCGGCCACCCTAAGCGCGCGGGCGGTCGGTGGCCGATGTCCCAATGGACGCCTCGACGGTAGCCCCACTCTTCCCAGTGTTGGAACATGGAGGGGAGGGTGTTTGTCTTGGCGCGTATGGCGGTGGGGCAAACGAAGGCGGTGGTCGACCGCGGCATTTGCTGGAAGTTGCGCAGGTTCAAGTAGGCGTGGAGCATCGACTTGCCCGTACCGCGGCCGGCTACGATTACGTTTGTGTGGGCATCGATGGCACACACTTCGCGCTGCATGCGGTTGAAGTATACTTCTTTCATTGTTAGTTGGGAGTTTGGAGGTTATGAGGTTATAAAGTTAGTTGGGAGGTTAGGAGGTTAGGAGGTTAGGGGGGTAGTTTGGAGGTTGGAGGTTATGAGGTTATAAAGTTAGTTGGGAGTTTGAAGGTTAAGAGGTTATAAAGTTAGTTTTTGTGGACGCGCGTGCTGGAAAGCACGCGTTACGTAGGGGCGATGTGGCGCGGCCCTGTATTACTTATTACTTCTTACTTATTACTTCTTACTTATTACTTATTACCGCATCGTTCATTTTTTGCCACTATCGTGGCAGTTTTTTTGGTACTCTTTCCTCATTCTGTAGAACTTCTGCCTTACTCCTTCGCGATATTCTACGCTTATCCCTTGGCGCTGGCACCATGCGTCGATGCCGCGGTTTAAGCCTGTGGGGCGATATAGTAGGGGCGAACATTCACACCAGAGGGCCAACCGAAACTGCCGCTCGATGGCACTGGCGAACGTTTGGGCCGCGCGGCGCGTGAGGTGGTGATAGTACTCAGGGCGTCGGGTGGCATGGTCGGTGAGCGTGATGCGCTGCAGCTCTTTGCCGGGGCCTTGAAGGGAGACCGCACCGCTGGCGTAACGGCCGCGTGTCACGAGTGAGTGGAGCAGCAGATTTTCGTAACTGCGAGGGGGAAAGCGTACGGGGTCGCCGTACTTCGTGCGGAGCCACGAGGCGAGGTGGGGACGCAGGGCTACTTGGAGGGTTATGTCTTTCACGGGCTAAGGGGGTGTTTGTGTCCTTTTTGTCGGATTGGGGTGGTTGCGGGCGTTGGGGCGTTCTTCGTGTTTTGGTCTTCTGACTGCGGTGGGGTCTGATTTCGCACTTTTAAAGTGTAATTTTGTAACGCCGTGTTTTTGTATCATAACTCTTTGATTATCAAGCGTTACATTTTTTCTTCTTCAGCGTTACACTTTTTTTGGAGCGAAAAGTAAAGTGTATCAGGCCCTCTCGGAGTGATACATTTTTGGTCGTGATACATTTTTGAAAAAATTGTATCAAAATTGTATCGCGTTTTTGTATCACTCTTTCTCTCTTCTTTTCTCTTGATTTTCAATACTTTTTCTCTCTTGATAACTTAGTGATACAAAATTACAAAAAAAAAGTACAAAATTATAAGGGGAGGGGGAAACGCAAAGCGGCCGATGGTGGGCGGATTGTTCTATTTGTCGGAATTTAGGGAGATGTGCAAATGTGAGAATGTGCAAATGTGCGAATGGTCGCCTTTGCTCGCTGAGAGTAACTGTCTGAGGTTCGATGCTTCATACAATCGAATATAGGCGAACGAGGAAAGCCGGCCGTGACCTCGAGTCACGACCGGCTTTGCCGACGCGGGGACGCGTCGCCCCCAGGTTAGGACGCGCGCCACTCTGTATTACTTATTACTTCTTACTTATTACTTAAATCTTCTTGCTTCTTGCTTTCTTTCTCTAAGAGCTTCTCCAGTTCTGTCTGATTGTGATGCGTGACGGCCTCATATCGGCGGCCGTCCTCATAGCCTTCAGCGCGGCCTTTGGTGTAGCCTATCTCTTCGCCTGTCGTTTGGCCGTGTTTGTAACCTTCGGCGTATTGTTTCTCACACTCTCGACGAGCGGCCGAATAGGCGTCGTCGCGGCCGTTGAGATAGCCTAATCGAAAGCAAAGGCAAAGGCTTGCGATGATGCCTAATACTATCCATACGCAAGTAAGTATATCTGTCGGTGTCATTTGTTGTCTTCTGTTTTGGGGGTTGTACAATAGGGTAAAAAGTCTTCGACGTAGGCCCACCGGGATATGTCAAACGCTTCGCAATAGTACGCCCAATCCGCGTCGAAGAAATAGGCACAAACGGATAGCTCTTGGTCCTCTTCAGGCGAGTGAAACACGAGTATCTCTTCCGCGGAGGGCCGTGGCCGCTCGTTACGGTCGTGCCATAGGGCGTCGATGCGGCGATATTCCACGGTATAATCGCCTGCGGGTTCGCATTCGCGGAGTAAGTCAACGTGGAAGGGGGCGCGGCCGTCAACGTCCTGAGGGCGCGCGAAGAGGTGGAGGGTGGGGTTGTTAGTTTTCATAATTATGGTTTGTTGTCTTTTTACTATATCTTTCTTTTTCTTTCTCACTCAGCGCCCAGGGGGCGATAGCGAGTATCGCTTCGAGGTGGGCCCTGACTGCGAGCGGATAGCGCAGCGCCCCATTGGGACGGCGCTCTATCCATTTTTGTATGAGTTCGAGTTCGGTCATGGTTAGGGGGGTATGAGGGTAGGGGGTTAGAGGGTTAGAGGGTTAGGGGGTTAAAAAGTTACTTTTTGTGGGTAGCCGCAGGCAGGGATGCCTGCCCCCCAGTTGCTGAGGGTGGCGCAACCCTGTATTACTTATTACTTCTTACTTATTACTTCTTTCTTCATGCTTCTTGCTTATTTTGCAATCTCCCTTATTTGTTCGTAGACGTGTAATTCGCTTCGAAGCTTCAGCAGCATGCGCGTGACCATGTCGCGACGTTCGGGGTTGTCGCCTACGCGGTCGTAAAGGAGGAAAATCGTGTTGGCAAACCAATCGGACTTTTCGAGTATCGAGTCGGCATCGTAATTCTCGTAAAGCTTGTGGGCAAAACGCTTGTAGGAGCGCTCCGCGCGTTCGGTGTCTTCGACCGCTTGCTTCCAGTTGCGCTTGGCCTCTTGGCTGAGGTTAAGCCCGGCCTTGCGGATGTGGTAAATGGCGCTGAGCATCATCGTGTCCGTCACGTCGCTCATTAGGTAGGCCGCGTTGGTTACGCAGCACGTGAGGTAGGGGATTTCGCCCGGCTTGGCGAATTGTTCTTTTTCTTTCATGTTGATAGTGTTTATTTATGGGTTAATAATTGATTGACCGGTCGTGGCAACACGATGTGTGGCTCGTGTCGTTTGTGCCATACGGTGAGGCGATCATCGCTTAGTTCGTAGTAGCGCCAGTTGTGGCCTTCGAGCATAAAGGCAGCGGCCGTACGTACGCACCACTCCAGCTTTTGTCCTTCGTAGCGCTCAAACGTGCAGCCACGCCCTACGGGCATGGTGCATAAGTAGGTGTACACCTTTGTGGCAAACTCTCTGAAGGCTTCGCTCTCGTGCCATACGCGGTGGAAGCCTTCGAGCGTCAACCACTCGTCGGGAATGGGGGGCATGGGCTACTTTTTATTGTAATAAGTAATAAGTAATAAGT
>JBNMKQ010000181.1:0-4972 GCA_050874425.1 Alloprevotella sp. | reverse complement strand
CATTCTTTGTGTAAAGGCCAAAGCCCCCTGTTGGTAGGTAGCCACCGAGGCGGCACGCAAGGCAACCGACAAAGCTCTTGGCGGTGATGCCTGTAAGTAGGTCGATAGCGGGTTGTCCTGTGCCGTTGGCGTGAATGTAGATGGCGCTTTGGCGTGAGGTGTCGGTAGCGTTGCCGTATTGCACCAACTCGTCGCCCACTTCGGGCCGCACCATTTGTCCTACAATGGGAGTGTCGCTATCGTCGGAGAGCAGTTCTGTCGTGCCGTCGTCGGCAACGATGAGGCTGCTAAGGTCGTCCGTCACGAGTTGCACCACGTGTGGGGCCGTTTGAGTGTGGTCGTAAGTGTCTACCTCTTTTGCTTTGGGCTCGACAATGGCAGCATCAAATTCAGACTTGCTGATAGCAAGCACGTTGTTGTGGCCTCCTTCAGCATTGCCAATGGCATTCACCTTTACCCAATAGCCGCGCGCACCGTTCGATGTCCAACGTTGACAACGAATGTAGTCGTTGGCCACGAAGCCGCCATAGCCGTGCGTATCGTCGCCCTCTAATATGAGGTAATAATTTGTAGCGTCCTCCGTCACGCTCATCACGCGGCCGCAAGCCTGACTGATGCCTAAGGCACCACAAATGGCACGTATCTTTTCGATAACGAGTTCAAAGGCCGTGAGCGTGCCACGAATGCGGAGGTTGTCCGCTTCGATGAAGGTTTGCCCATCGTCGGCCGTTCGTGCTGCCCAACCACTCCCCTCAAAGCCTTGGCTCACGAAGTCGGGGCTTTGTGCTGAGGCCTCGAAGCGGGCGGTCTTACGGAAGGAGATGCTCCCTTCAGCCGTGTCGTCGTGTTGGCGGCTTAGGTAACGTTTGTCGGCCGTGTCCCATGTGGTAAGGTCGTCGGCTGTGGCAGCATGAGTAGCCTCAGCAGCATGAGTAGCCTCAGCGGCATGAGTAGCCTCAGCGGCATGAGTGGCTTCAGCGGTGTGAGTAGCCTCAGCGGCATGAGTGGCTTCAGTAGCATTTGTGGCGTTGTCGGCATTGGTAGCGTGTTTGGCATTTGTGGCCGTGGTTGCGCTGTCGGCAAAGCCCGCTTTCACCTTCGTGCGAATGGTTTCACCTGAGTCGGTGTCGGTAGTGTCGAGGTAGAGGTAGCCGTCGGCAGACGTTGTGTCGAGTTGGTTCAGCGTGTCGAGGTTGGCATGTGCGTGAGCATCGGCCGAAGTGGCACCGCCCACACCTATATAAGCCCCACCTCCGCCACTGCTGCTTGTGGCTGAGGCCTCAGCGCTGAGGCCTTTGCGCGCTTTGCGTGGTGTAGCGGTGACGTATCGTGTTTTAACTTTATAGTCCATAACGAAAGCTATTTAATAATTTCTTTGTTCCACTCTTCGGGTTCGAGCCTTACAAATTTAATATTGCTGGTGCCGTCGTAGGCGCTGAGCACTTCACTTTTTATCATAAAGAGGTCGGAGGACGGCATGGCGCGGTCGGTGAAGAGTTGCAGCGGTGAGAGCGGTGTAATGGCTTCGCCCTCAAGCGTAGGCACGCGGTGGCCATACTGACTGAATAGGAAACCGAGTAAGTCATATTCAATCAGCCAAGGCGCTTCCTTGTTGGAGCGACGGAAGTAGCAACTGTGCGGAATGGGAGAGTAGCCATAAGTTTTGTACACTCCTCGTGCCGTTGTGCCCATGTCGCGACCATAGGCGGTGCCGCAAATGGTGTCAATCTTGATTTCGTCTTTTGCTTGTTCGTTTATCCATGCACTATATTCGGCATCGCTCTTCTCAACGGCTTCAGCTTGAAATCCTTGCACCACTTCTAACTTAGGGAACTTATACAACCACCACCTTTGCGCCCACGCCATTCGTTGTCCGCGGCTTGAAGTCTGCGTGCTAATGCACACATCGCGCAGCCCATTTGGGTCGGGTAGTGACTTATCGAGTTGGCAGGGTTGTGGGTCAGTAATGGGGTATTGCTTTTTGCCGTCGCGGTCGTCGAAGATGATGCACCCAGTGTAAATGGTCAGCTCTAAGTACCCCGCGCGTGGTGGTAAGGGTATGAGGTCGCCCTCGGTGGGGTATTGGTCCGAAGGTGTTGTTTGGTCAAATAGGTGCGTGCGGTTCTTCGACCACCCCTGAATGCCGCTCTCCTCCTTTATGCTATCACTCTTAGAGTTGGCATAATATAAGAGGTAAGAAGGGGCATGGGTGAAGTAATTCGTGTCGTCGTAGTCAATCGAGCGCCAAAGGGCTTGTCCTTTGGTGTTGGCCTTGGCGGCTACGTATTGGTGCGTAGCCTTGCCCTCCTCGTTGAAGAGAACGAGCGAAAAGGGAATGTAGCAGTAAGCCTCGCGCACCTTGCACCAATTAAAGTTGGTCTTTTCGTTTGAAGCATCCTCAGCCTCGGTGAAAGGGTTGAGGCGGGGGTCAATCATCATCTCCATGGTTAGGTGTAGGTAGGAGCGCAGCAGCGCGTCAGATGATTGCAGTTGGTCAGCGGGGCAATAAACGCGTGGCAAGCGCATCAATACTTCATCACAAGTGCCCGAAAGGTCGTTGAAGGCACGCGTTATAACACTTTGGGAGGCTTCGTAGTAAGGGTAATGGCCGTCTTTCGGTAAGGGCGACTTCTGCCCATTCCGTGTAAGGTTGTTGCGTGGTGTGGCCTCGGTTAGGGCCAACCATGCTAAGCCCTCACACGTTTCGCCCCCTTTGGCCGTCTTCACCATTTTGAAGTAATGCGCATCGGGGTGTTTAAGAGTGATGCCTGTGGCAGCGCTTGCGGAGGAAGAGTGGAAGAACTTGTCAATCTCGTAGCAATTCGTGTCAATCTTGTTAAACACGCGGCCCACCTCGGTCAGTTGGTCTTCATGAAGCGTTACACTCTCGTCGGTTAGTAAGTCGCCATTGGTGTAGGGCGAAAACTTCACCACGGCCGTTTGCGCCAACTTATCAACCGAGAACGTCTGTTCGGTAGCGTCCCATGCGATTTGTGCCACTTCAGGCGGATTGGTGCGCAGCGCATTAAGGTCGTACACCACCACCTTGCCCGCGCGCTGAATGATGCGCAAGGCAAGCGGCTGCAGTAGTCCACTTAACACCTCGTCGAGTGTTGAGGCTTCGCTGTCCTCGTCGTAAAAGTTGGCTGCATCAACGTAGGCATTCGTTAGGTCGAAAGCGGCCCCTGTGGGGTCGTTGCGTTGGTCGAGCACGGTCAACGACGTGATGAGCTGCACAGGCACCGCGCTGAGGCCTACCTTGTCAAGGCAATAGTCAATGTAGTGACGCACCGATTTAAGGCCTGAAGGCTCAGCATACTTGATGCGCTGCAAGTGGCCAAAGTCGGTAAAGGTGATAGTTACGGTATAGTTCTTATCCGATTGGTAAGGCTCTTCATACGTTTCGCAGTCAAGGCCGCCCACCCAAAATAGCGCATCGTCAAGGTAAACGTGCGCCATAACATTACCCGGGCTGATTTGAAATAGGTCGGTAAACGTTCGGTCAGAGGGGCTCACCACGTTAATCGTGAGCGTTGCGCCACAGAGGGGCTCGTACTTCTCGCGTTCCTCCCATTCCAATTCGAGAGGTGAGTCGGCATCGAACGTGAGGTCGCCAATGGTAGAGAAAGGCGCATCGGCCCTTTGCCATATTTCGACCCTCCACGTTTGGCCTTTGCAGTTGATGAAACTGCCAGCGTATCTTTTGTATAACATGATGTTTTTTTAAAATGTGCAAATGTGCAAATGTGCAAATGTGCAAATAATTGAATGATGTTTTAATTACTCAGTGTACAAAGGCAACCATTTGCACATTTGCACATTCTCACATTAACTCAGCGTACAAAGGCGACCATTCGCACATTCGCACATTTGCACATTTGCACATTAACTCTATGCTCTTGAAGTTATTTTGTTTCGTTTATCGCTAATAAGTTGCAAGTCACGTCCACTAATACGCCCACTTACATTCACGTCAACACGTTGTGCGCCAAGGTTACTGCGCAAGGCAGCGAGGTTGAGGCTCGGCATCACGCTCGAAGGCGTGGCATACTGAGGCGCTGAGGCCAAAGGCGCTTGCACCATGCGCCACAGCTGCAACTGTTGGCGTCGGTTAATGATCATCTCACCCGAATTGACATTTGCCGTCAATCGGTCGCCCGAATAGCTGCCCCCTGGTATGATACCACCATGCGCGTAACTGCCGCTCGTGGCAGATTTGATAGAACTTATCATCGTGAGCAATGTAGCAAGGCCAGTGGCGGCAAAGGCTATCCAGCCGAAAGGCGTAAGTTTGCTTGCGTCCTTTGAAGCCTCAGCGTAGCCCAACACCATAGTAGCAATAGCCTGAGCAATGGTGCCCGCAATGTTGAGCGCGGGAGCCTGAATTTGTGAGCCGAGCTGCGCGATGCTGCTGCCCAACTGCTGAATGCTGCGTGCCCCCTCGCCCAACTTGTCTGTACCCTTTTCTACGCTCGTTGTGTCGAAATCCACCGTTATAGGCTTCAGCTTCAGCGACGATAGCACCTTGTTGATGTCGTCCACTTGTCGTTGCGCCTCCTCCTTACTGATAAGGCCGATGTCGTAATCATTCTTAACGCGTGAAGCTTTGGTCTGTGCGTTAGCATACGACTTGCGCTTATCGGCCGTTGAGCCTTTCATCGTGTATTGTGGCTCCACCTCCGCCTCAATCGTTAGGCGGCCATTCGTCGCCTCAGCTATTTGCGCTTGTAGCGCGTCCACCTTGGCCATAGCCGTCACCTTCGCCTCAACGGTCACGGCATTGTCGAAGTCCGTCTGCGCCGCTTTGAGTTGGTCTTGCAAAGTTTCAAGCGCGGTCTTTACCTCAGGCGCTTCAGGTTGCTCAATGCCCACCTTAATGGCCAAAGCCTTCCGTTCACCCTCGAGGCGTGTAGCCTCAGCCATAGCTTGCTTCGCTGCATCGAGGTTGTTAGTGCTTTGTGCCAACTCCTTT
>JBNMKQ010000180.1:0-4987 GCA_050874425.1 Alloprevotella sp. | reverse complement strand
TCATTAATCTATTTCATTAATCTATCTCATTAATCTATCATAAAAGATAAATATAAGTAAAATAGATTAACGAGATAGATTAATGAAATAGATTAATGAATAAGATTAATGAAATAGATTAATGATCGATTAATGAAACATTAATGTTCCCCCAAAGAGCGCGAAGCGCGAAATACCCCATTAACGTTAAGAGCGCGAAGCGAAATATTAACGTTTTATTTACGTTTTATTTACGTTATTCTACGAGTACAGTTGCAGTGCCTTTCTGTAATCCCTTGCCTGTCACCTCGAGCGTTACCGTTCCAGGCTGTTTAGCAGCTTGCACAATGACGGTGAGTTTACCCGAGAAGGCATGCATCTGTGGCGCTTGGAACGACTCTAAGCAAGTGGGATCGCCATTGGCTACGGCCTTGAATGTACCCTTGCCTTTAACCTTAAACTGCAACAAGCCGTTGTAGTCAGGGCAAAGGTTGCCGTCCTTGTCGACCACGTGCACCGTCAAGTAGTACAAGTCCTTGCCATCGGCCTTGAGGCCTTCACCATCGCGGCCCCACACCTCAATGTGATGAGGACGGCCCGCCGTGCAAATGGTCTGCTGCATAGCTTCGTTGCCATTGGCATCGTAGGCGACGACTTGTATCTTACCCGGTTCGTAGCGCACGCTGTCCCACATCAAGCGGTAACGCTCTTGCACCGAAGCGGCCTCTTCCTTCGACTTCTTATAACGGCGGCCTTGGCTCTTGCCATTGACAAAGAGCTCGGCTGAGGGGTAGGTGGTATAGGCGAATACGGGGGTTACTTTACCCTCTCGTCCTGGCCATGTCCAATGGGGCAAGATGTGGAGTATATCATTTCCCTTGGGCAACCATTGTGATTGGTAGAGGAAATAGCGATCTTTGGGGATAGAGGCGAGGTCGATAATGCCAAACATAGACGAGTGGTTGGGCCATGCGTCGGTGTCGTAAGGCGAAGGCTCGCCTAAGTAGTCAAAACCTGTCCATACGAACTGACCTATCGTCCAAGGATAGTCGTCGGCTAAGGCAAAGTCAACATCGGGTATGTTCGACCACGAGCAGTAGTCAAGGTCGTAGCTCGAACTTTGGTGGTCGGGCGTGATAGCATCGGCCTTAGGTTCGACGGGGAAGTGGTATACGCCGCGCGATGAAACCGTCGACGACGTTTCCGAACCTAATACAATGTTCTGTGGCAAACGGTTGTAAGCCTCTACGTAACGGTGTGCACGATAGTTAAAGCCCGGCACGTCAAAGATAGCGGCAAAGCCGTTGTCAAGCACACACGATACTTGGTCCATGCCACACGTAACGGGGCGTGTAGGGTCTTCACGATGACAGATGTCGCGCAAGAAGGTGGCCACCTTATAGCCCTCAGCCGAACACTGTGTAGGCACTTCATTGCCTACGCTCCACATCACGACAGAAGGATTGTTGCGATAGTGGCGTACCATATTGACCATATCGCGTTCGGCCCATTCGTTGAAGTAGCGGTGGTAACCATTGTCACACTTGGCAATGTCCCATTCATCAAAGGGTTCAAGCATCATCATAAAGCCCATTTCGTCACATAAGCGCACCAATTCGGGAGCTGGCATGTTGTGCGACGTACGAATGGCATCGCAACCCATCTCTTTGAGCAGTTTGAGTTGGTGACGAATAGCGCTCTCATTGACAGCAGCCCCCAAGGGACCAAGGTCGTGGTGAAGACAGACACCCTTAAACTTACGATGCTCGCCATTCAAGTAGAAGCCCTTGTCGGCCACGAACTCAATCGAACGCACCCCAAAGGGCGTGGTGTATGTGTCTTGTAGGCGACCTGCGGCATACACCTTTGTAACGGCTTTATAAAGGTAGGGTTTCTCAGGCGACCACATTTGTGGCTTATCAATCGTAAAGTGCTGTTCGAAGGGAGCGCCATGGGCTAAGTATCCTTCATTCTTTTTTATTGCCACCTCGCGGCCTTCCGCATCAATGATGCTCGTTTCGAGCGTAAGGAGGCACGTATCAGCATTCTCCACCTGCGTGCGCAAGGTTACAGAGGCATAGTCTTGAGCTACATGGGGAGTCGTGAGTTGTGTGCCCCATGTGGGAACGTGGATAGGTTCGGTCTCGACTACGTGTACGTTACGATACAATCCCGCTCCCGAATACCAACGGCTGGACTGTGGCTTATTCTCTAATCTTACGGCCAAGAGGTTGTCGCTACCGTCTTTGTTTACCAGGTCAGTCACGTCGCAATAAAACGAGTTGTAGCCATAGGGCCAAAAGATAGCCTTTTGACCGTTAACGTACACTTGAGCTTCGCTCATTGCGCCATCAAATACCAAAGTGGTGCGCTTGTCAGGGGTAGCACGGAATGTGCGTCGATACCATCCCACCCCGACGTAAGGCAGTCCCCCCGTGCGCCCTGTTTTAACAGTAGCTTCGGTCTCAAAGTTTTGTGTTACGGCCACGCGCTGTAGGTCGTTGTCGCGTGAGAAAGGTCCCGTAATGGCCCAATCGTGTGGTACGGTCACGCTCTGCCATTTAGAGGCATTATAGTTGACAGCTTCAGCGCCTTGTGCTTCGCCACGGTGGAAGCGCCACCCTGTGTCGAGCACCGTCTCGCTACGTTGTGCAGCCAATGGGCTGAACAGCCCTGCACTAAGCAAGGCCATGAGTAGGTGTGTGATGCGTTTCATTTTTGCGTTGTAGTTGAAATGTTTTTGTTCACTTTCGTGCACCTTTTCTCGCCATGGCAAAATGAAAGCAAGCTTTCTTTTGCTCATTTGGCTTATCGAAAAGGTCGGTATTGTTTTTTTCTACACGCAAAAGTATAAATAATATCAATATTTGCAATATGGATTAAGCAAAAAACGTGTAATAGATTTAAGTACAGAGTCAACTTGCAAGTGTAATATTACGCACAAAGTTTGAAAAGTTCCTTTAAAACTGGGGCCTCTCCCCCTAACCCCCTCCCCCACAGGGGAGGGGGAATAAGTAACCTTTACTTGCTGCGTTTCTAGTTGAGAACCAACAGAAAACTCAAGAAGTAAGAGTTACTTATCCCCCCTCCCCTGTGGGGGAGGGGGTTAGGGGGAGAGGCCCAATTGCAGTTTATCGAACACCATTTGCACTTTCTCCCATTTTCACATTTGCACATTAACTAAGCACTTCTTCCATTCGGAGTAGTTGGTGTCGGTCAAACTGCATGATGATTTTGTGTAGCTGTGTGCCTTGGCGCAAAGCCTCGACGCGAGGTGCTTGGGCGTAAGTGTTGATTTGTTTGACGGCCTCGTCCCATTGCTTCTGTGCTGAGGCCTCGGTGTCTCCCTTGTGAAGCATTTTGAGTTCGAGAATGTAGCTATGCTTTGTAGCATAGTGCGTCAAGTCGGGTAGGAGGAAAAAGTCGCAAAAGCCGTGGTTCAACTCCAACTCAGGTGCGGTGTAATAATAAGCGTTGAGATTGAGATAAGCCATGAAGAAGCCTTGTAGGTTGTGTTCAGCCTCAATGCCGTCGCGCACGGACGACACCTTGGTGTAAGCTTCAGCCATGTAGTTGAGTGCATCTTGCCATTTGCCTTGGAGTGCCATATAAGTGAAGAGCACAGCGATGTTGTTGAGGCTGACGTGGTTAACCTCTTGATATTCCTCTAATAGGAAACCGTAGTATTGCTTGCGCACGTTGTTATTGGGGATAGCGAGCACCAACAAACTGCCCAACGTATCTTTAATGGTGAGCATGCCGTAGTAGAACAAGAGGCTCGGAAAGATGTCAGGGTTGGTAATTTGGTTGGCAGGGAAAGTCTCGTAGAGGTTGCAAACAATCTCTCCCGTTTCGGCAATGGTACGAATTACGCCTTTGCGGTCGCCGTCTAACTTATCAAGTTGTATGAGGCGCTTCATCTTGTTGTAGTCCGTCTTGGTGTTCGGGTCGATCATCTCCTTTGGACCTTCGCCTCGGCTAATGTAGTTGCGTAGGTAGTAGATAACCATGTCGCAGTTAAACACGCGGCTTTGCGTTTCCAAAGCCCTTTTGGAGAAGCAGTAGTTGTCATACCAGGGCTTCATCTCGCTGATGATGGCTTCGATGTCGCAGTCGGCAGGAATCTTTCCAGCCTGCTGGTAGTAGGTGAACATCTCGCGCACGTCCTCGGTGGAGAATCCGAGCATCTGGTTGAACTCCTCCTTGGTGGAGATGTGCCAACCGATGTTGAATCCGCTGGTCACGTCGTCGAGCGTGACGGGACTGACGCCTGTGATGAAGATGCGCTCGAAGGATCCCTTGAACTTCTTGAAGATGTCGCGGTAGAAGCCCTCGGCATGGGTGATGGCCCAGTACACCTTCTCGCCCAGCTCGTTCAAGACGGTGTTGGTGAAGTTGTCGTATTCGTCGATGATGAGGTAGAGGGGGTAACCCAGTTTCTTCGATTCATCGTTGATGAGCGTGAGTTTGTCGGTCGCGTACGTGGCGGTCTCCACTTTCTTTATGAATTCTTCGGAATAGAACTCTCTGTAGATATCCACGAAGCTGTCAAACTTCACTCGGCAATAGGTGTCAAAGTTCTTCTCCAGATCCTCAATCTTTCCTCCCACCTGCGAGAAGTCGAGATGCAGCACTTGATACCGTCCCAGCAAGGGTGTGGGGTGTTGTCCGATCCACAGGTTTCCGAACCACTTCTGGAACTTGTCCTTGGTGCGGCAGTCATAGTAGGCATGGAGCATGCCCAGGAATAGGCTTTTGCCGAACCTGCGAGGTCGTATGAAGAAGAGGTTGTCGGCCTGGTCCTCCAGTTGGGGAATGTACATGGTCTTGTCCACGTAATACTGGTTACGCTCCATGACATTCACGAAGTCTGACACTCCGTAAGGCACACGTTTTACTGTATTCTGATTCATGATGCTTCTTTTAAGGGCAAAGGTAGTGCAAACCGAGCGCAATACAAAACAAGCGTGCTTGTTTTTATTGCCGATTTATAGCCGAGGTGCCGCCT
>JBNMKQ010000179.1:0-5055 GCA_050874425.1 Alloprevotella sp. | reverse complement strand
TCTCGGGGTCGTTGGTTCGAATCCGACAAGAGGCTCAAATATCGCCGAAATGGCTCAGTTGGTAGAGCAATTCATTCGTAATGAATAGGTCGCGGGTTCGAGTCCCGCTTTCGGCTCATAAAGGTAGTAACATTTGTGTTACTACCTTTTTTCGTATATACAAATCACTCGCCTTACACTATCTTTGCAGAAGATAGACCGCAGAATCACAACTCGCCTTGCACTATCTTTTCATAAAATAGGCTGCGGCTCGGCAATGCAAAATGAAAGTTTTTTTGACTTTCATTTTGCATTGCGCTCACCTTGCACTATCTTTTCATAAAATAGGCTGCGGTTCGGCAATGCAAAATGAAAGTTTTTTGAACTTTCATTTTGCATTGCGCTCACCTTGCACTATCTTTGCACACAGAAAGCAATAAACTAACATTAATCTCACCCTCTTTTAAGGGCTTACATCATGGATTTGGACATTCTGACAGCAGTATCGCCTATCGACGGCCGTTACAGAGCCAAGACAGAACCATTGGCTCCCTATTTTTCAGAATACGCACTGATGAAATATCGCGTGCGCGTTGAAATTGAGTATTTTATTACATTGTGCGAACTGCCACTCCCACAATTAAAAGACTTTCCCCACGAACTTTTCAACACACTTCGGGGCATCTACCAAAACTTTTCTGAACAGAACGCAGCACGCGTTAAAGAGATAGAAAGCATTACCAACCATGACGTAAAAGCCATTGAATACTTCATTAAGGAAGAGTTCGACCGCATCGGTGGTTTAGAAGCATTCAAAGAATTTATTCACTTCGGACTTACCTCACAGGACATCAACAATACCTCTTTTCCTCTCATGCTTAAAGAGGCAACACATCATGTCTACTTACCCCTATTGCAAGAGCTTGTCGACCAGCTCAACACCTATGCTGAGGAATGGAAAGACATCCCCATGCTTGCAAAGACACATGGTCAGCCCGCCTCCCCTACTCGATTGGGTAAGGAGGTAAAAGTATTTGCTTATCGTCTTGAACGCCAAATTGAATTACTTAAGGCATGTCCAATGACAGCCAAATTTGGCGGTGCAACTGGTAACTTTAATGCACACCACGTTGCCTATCCCGAATTTGATTGGAGAGCATTTGGCCGCAAGTTCGTTAACGAAAAGCTCGGACTTGAAAGAGAAGAATACACTACTCAAATTAGCAACTACGACAACATGGCAGCACTATTCGATGCCATGAAGCGTATCAATACCATTATTATTGACATGGACCGCGACTTCTGGCAATACGTGTCAATGGAATACTTTAAGCAACGCATCAAACAAGGCGAAGTTGGTTCAAGCGCTATGCCTCACAAAGTCAACCCGATTGACTTTGAAAACTCTGAAGGCAACCTCGGCCTTGCAAATGCCATACTTGAACACCTCAGTCGCAAGCTTCCCATTAGCCGACTACAACGCGACCTCACCGACTCTACCGTAATTCGTAATATCGGTGTGCCTATGGGACACATGCTCATTGCGCTCCAAAGCTCATTAAAAGGATTACGCAAACTCTTGCTACACGAAGAGAGCATTCGTCGCGACCTTGACAACTGTTGGGCTGTAGTAGCCGAAGCAATACAAACTATCCTTCGCCGCGAAGCCTATCCTCATCCCTACGAAGCTTTGAAAGCACTAACGCGTACAAATGAGGCTATAACAGAAGAAAGAATTCATAACTTTATACAAGGCCTTGAAGTAAGTCCAGCCGTGAAGGCAGAACTCATGGCCATCACCCCTCACAACTACACGGGGCTTTAAACAACGCGCATTCGTGAGAATGCTATTTATCACATCAAACAAACAACACTATGAGTGACGACTTTTACAGAAACAGCGACAATAGCCGCGACGGCTACAGATCGCAACAAGAGAACAGTTCAAACGGCAACCGCCCTAACCGTCCACGCTTTAATCGTGGCAACGCGATAAGCAGTAATAATTACAACGCACGAAGCGAAGGAGGCTACCGTCCACACTATAACGCAGACAATTCTCGCTCTTATCAGAATAGAGAAGAAGGCGGCTACCGCCCACGTTACAACCAAAACGAAGGTGGCTATCAACAACGCAGCGACAATCGTTGGAATGGCGGCAAGTCACGCTACGGACAGAACTACGGACAAAGCAATGGCGGTGGATATCGTCAAAACGGAGGCGGCTATCGTCCACGTTACAACCAACAAGGTGCTGACTACGAGACTGAAGGAGGCTACCGTGGAGGCTACCAACAAAATGGCGGTGGATATCGTTCACAACAAGGCGGTGGAAGCTACAACCGTAACGCAGGCGGTTACAATCGTCAACCACAACGTCGCGCAGGTTACGACCCACACGCTAAATATTCACAGAAGAAGCGCTTAGAATATAAAGAGGAGAACTACGACCCTACAGTACCCATGCGACTCAACAAATTCCTTGCTAACGCTGGAGTTTGCTCTCGCCGTGATGCTGATAAATACATCGAAGCAGGTGTAGTAAGCGTGAATGGTGTAGTCGTTACAGAATTAGGCACAAAGGTATTACGCACTGACGAAATTAAGTTCCACGACAATCCCGTCAACATCGAAAAGAAAGTCTACGTCTTACTTAATAAGCCCAAAGGCTATGTAACGACAAGTGACGACCCACAAAATCGTAAGACGGTTATGGACCTCGTTCACAACGCTTGCCCCGAACGCATCTACCCCGTAGG
Organism: Alloprevotella sp.; assembly: GCA_050874425.1. GTDB lineage: Bacteria > Bacteroidota > Bacteroidia > Bacteroidales > Bacteroidaceae > Alloprevotella. The sequence continues at coordinate 2,317 of JBNMKQ010000179.1, read as the reverse complement.
ACGACTCGACCGCAATACAACAGGTGTACTCCTTCTTACCAACGATGGAGAGTTAGCCTCAAAGCTCACCCACCCCAAGTTCTTAAAGAAGAAGATATACCACGTAACTACTGACCAAAACGTGTCAGCTGCTGACCTTCGCCAAATAGCTGAAGGCATCACACTTGAAGATGGTGAAATCAAAGCCGACGAAATAGAATACGCCTCTGCTACCGACAAGAAACAAGTAGGTATTGAAATCCATAGTGGCAAGAACCGCATCGTACGCCGCATCTTCGAGAGCCTTGGCTATCACGTCGTTAAACTCGACCGCGTCTACTTTGCTGGACTCACTAAGAAGAACGTGCGCCGCGGCGATTGGCGTTACCTCACCGAGAAGGAAGTTCAAATGCTTCGTATGGGAGCCTTCGAATAACACAAAAACTCATTTATGAAACGAACAAAGATTATAGACGTACTCCGCAGCACTAACTATGGTGTCGAAGTATGCGTTAAAGGTTGGGTACGTACCCGCCGCGGCAGTAAGTCTGTCAACTTTATAGCCCTCAACGATGGCAGCACGATTAAAAACGTGCAAATCGTTGCAGACGTTGAGAAGTTTGATGCCGAAACTATCAAACTCATCACCACTGGTGCATGCCTCAGTGTCGAAGGCACACTCGTACAGAGCCAAGGCGCAGGACAAAGCGTCGAAATCCAAGCCAGCAAGATTGACGTATTAGGCACATGTGGTGCTGACTACCCCATGCAGAAGAAAGGTCAGAGCTTTGAATACATGCGTCAATACGCTCACTTACGTCTGCGCACCAACACTTTTGGTGCCGTAATGCGCATCCGCCACAACATGGCCATGGCCATTCATACTTACTTCCACCAACACGGCTACTACTACTTCAACACGCCCCTCATTACTGCATCTGACTGCGAAGGAGCAGGTCAAATGTTCCAAGTTACGACGAAGAACCTTTACGACCTAAAGAAGGACGAGAATGGCAAGATTGACTACTCAGACGATTTCTTTGGTAAGCAAACCTCACTCACTGTTAGCGGACAGTTAGAGGGTGAATTAGGAGCTACTGCTTTGGGCGCTATCTACACGTTCGGCCCCACATTCCGTGCCGAGAACTCCAACACACCGCGCCACTTGGCAGAGTTTTGGATGATCGAACCAGAAGTAGCCTTTATGGATATGGCCGAACTTATGGAGTTAGAAGAGGACTTCATTAAGTTCTGTATACGCTGGGCACTCGACAATTGTAAGGACGACCTCGAATTCCTCAACAAGATGATTGACAAGGGACTTATCGAGCGTCTCGAAGGTGTACTCAATGCCGACTTCGTTCACTTACCCTACACCGAAGGCATTCGCATACTCCAAGAAGCCATTGCAAAGGGTAAGAAGTTTGAGTTCCCCTGCGAATGGGGTGACGACTTAGCCTCAGAACACGAACGTTACCTCGTAGAGGAATACTTCAAGAAGCCTGTCATCATGACCAATTACCCCAAGGCCATCAAAGCCTTCTATATGAAGATAGACGAAGAGGAGTCAGGCTTTGGAGGCAAGAGCGGACAGACCGTACAAGGCACCGACGTACTCTTCCCCCAAATTGGTGAGATAATCGGTGGTAGTGTTCGCGAAGAGAGTTATGACAAGTTGATGAACGAAATCGAGGAGCGCCATATTCCTATGAAGGATATGACTTGGTATCTCGACACGCGTAAATATGGTTCATGTCCTCACGCAGGCTTTGGCCTCGGATTCGAACGTCTCATACTCTTCGTTACGGGTATGCAAAACATTCGCGACGTCATCCCATTCCCTCGCACTCCTAAGTCTGCTGAATTCTAATCTACGTTATAACTAATCCATAAGAAAAGTTGCAACTCAAGTACTCACTTGAGTTGCAACTTTTTTAGTATTTGCATTTTCAGCAGGGAGTTTGTAATAGTTCTACATCGAATCGTGTAAAAAGTATAGTTAATGAAAACGCACCGAAGGTTACCACTACGCCTTCATATTTTAGGGTCTATGTTGATTAGTGTGGGTAATATTGCGCTTAATGATATGTACAAAATGGAATTTGTCGGCCCTACGTAACGCGTTCGTGACGCACTTCTCTTCGATAAATTATAGTTTGATTAATTGGGAACTCGTGTGGTTCGATTATAAATCATGAATGGTTTAGACGATTTTTTTTGGGGGAGACTGTCCGAAAACTCCATTTTTGATTTTTGAAACTTTCGTTTTGGAACTATTATACTTTAATGTAAGACATAAATATCATAAATACGTATATTTCGTTGCAGATTGTAAGCT
>JBNMKQ010000178.1:0-5109 GCA_050874425.1 Alloprevotella sp. | reverse complement strand
CTACATGACACCTCAATACCTCAAGCTCCACCCTCAACAGGCGCAACGTGTGGCATCTGCCCTTCACCGCAAATTTACGACCGACAACTTGCCTCACCTCTTGTTCGACCTATTGGGAGTACATTCCCGATATTTCGATCCTTCGCGCAGCGTTATCAATGAGCATTACGTCGAGCCGCACAAGAGCTTGTTACAAAACGGACGGGAATATTAGAAAATGTGCAAATGCTTAGTAAATGTGCAAATGTGAGAATGTGCAAATGTGCAAATTGTCGCCTTGTACAACTGAAATCTTTTATAAATTATAATTATTTGTACCTTAACAATATATTGCCATAGCTTCATTCTTCGGCGCGGCAACAATTTGTGACCATTTGCACATTTACTAAGCATTTGCACATTAAACAAGTTAATTCGTAAAATTATGGAAAATCTCATATCAGACTTAGCCCTTATCCTCATATCGGCAGGCATTGTTACGCTACTGTTCAAACGTCTGAAGCAACCCTTGGTGTTGGGTTACATTGTGGCAGGCTTCTTGGCTGGTCCGCACATGCCCTATACGCCCAGCGTGAGCGATATGACGAGCATACATACGTGGGCCGACATCGGTGTGATATTCCTCATGTTTACGCTCGGCCTTGAGTTTTCGTTTAAGAAGATAGTCAAGATGGGCGTAGGTCCTATCATCGCCGCTTGTAGCGTTATGTTCTGCATGATGAGTGTAGGAAGTATGGTAGGCCACTTCTTCGGTTGGGGGAGTATGAATAGCCTCTTCTTGGGTGGCATGCTTGCTATGTCAAGTACCACCATTATCTATAAAGCCTTCGACGACTTAGGACTGCGCCAACAGAAGTTTGCGGGGGAGGTACTCTCCGTACTTATCTTAGAAGACATATTAGGTATCCTCCTCATGGTCGTGCTCAGCGCCGTAGCCGTATCGCGACAGTTTGAGGGTATGGCATTAGTTGGTAGTCTATTGCAGTTGGGCTTCTTCCTTATACTATGGTTCGTCGTAGGCGTATACGTCATTCCTATCTTTCTGCGCAAAGCCCACCGACTGATGAACCGTGAGACGTTGCTTGTTGTGAGCATTGGTCTCTGTTTCCTACTCGTCGTCGTGGCTCAAAAGGCTGGTTACAGTTCCGCCTTTGGTGCTTTTATGATGGGCAGTATTTTAGCCGAAACGTTAGAGGCAGAACAGATAGAGCGCGTCGTGTCGCCCGTCAAGGACTTGTTTGGTGCTATCTTCTTCGTGTCAGTTGGCATGTTGGTCGACCCCGCCGTGTTAGCCACCTATTGGCTGCCCATACTCGTTATCTGCTTAGCGATTATTGCGGGGCAAGCCGTGTTTGGCACCACCAGCTTCTTGCTCTCAGGCCAACCCTTACGCATCGCTGTGCAAGGTGGCTTCTCGTTGGCACAGATCGGTGAGTTTGCCTTCATCTTAGCCTCATTAGGTACAACGTTGGGCGTAACGAGCGATTTCCTTTATCCCGTCGTTGTGGCGGTGAGCATCATCACCACCTTCTTCACTCCTTACATGATACGTGCCGCGCGTCCTACTTACCAATGGTTTGAACGCATTGTACCCGCCAACGTTATGCAGCGTTTGGCTGAACGCGGTACGAAAGCCGCGCCTACGATAGCACACGAGGAGGGCGTTTGGAAGCGTTTGCTCACCGCCCTCGTAAGTCAAGTGGGTGCTTACCTCACGCTGAGTGTGGCCGTTATCCTCATCTCCTTCTCCGTATTATTGCCCTTGAGCCGTGCCCTGTTGGGACATTGGTGGGGCAATGCTGTGTGTGGACTGCTGACGCTCATCGTATCGTCACCCTTCTTGCGCGCTATTGTGATGCGTAAGAACCATTCAGAGGAGTGGAAAGAACTGAGCCGTCAAGGTCGCCTTCATCGCATGGCCCTTTGGATCACCTTTGTGTTGCGTTATGCCATAGCTGCCGCAGCCGTTTATTACGTGTTCAACTTCTTGTCGCCCCTATGGTGGCCGTGGCACGTGGCAGCAGCCATTGCCGTGGTGGGACTCTTCATTGCTTCACGTCAAACAAAGTGGATAAGCATCAAAATGGAGCGCACCTTCTTACAAAACCTTCGTTCGCGTGAGGCACGTGCCTTGGCCGACGGCACAGAACCTGGCTATGCTGGTAGGCTTACCAATCGCAACATTCACATAGCCGAACTCGAAGTGCCCGATAATAGTGCATGGGCGGGCCGCCGCTTGTGTGAGTTGGCCTTTAGTCATGAAGATGGGGTGATGATCGCTGCCATTGTGCGTGGCGCGCATCGCATCAACGTGCCTGATGGTGAGGCAATGATATTCCCTGCTGACCGCATAGAGGTGATTGGTAGCGATGATAGTCTGCAACACTTCCAACAACGTATGCAAAGCGAACAGGCGGCCTATCCCTTGGCTGCCAGCCGCTTGCAGTTGCGCCGTCTGCTCATACGTCAAGGCAGTCCCTTTATTGGTCTGGCCTTGCGCGATAGCAATATTCGTTCCGCCTATCATTGCATGGTGGTAGGATTTGAAGACGGTGACGGCAATATTATTCCTGCTACGGCCGACCGCGTTATTCATCGCAACGATGCCCTTTGGGTCGTAGGCGAGGACGACCACCTCGCCACACTGCGTAACAAGGCACGTGAAGTGGTGACGGAATAGGGAAGGTTATGGGGTTAATGGGGTTAAGGGGTTATGAGGTTATGAGGTTATGAGGTTATAAGGTTATGGGGTTATGAGGTTATAAGGTTATGAGGTTATAAGGTTAAAAAGTTTGTTTAGTTGATTATCAATGTGTGTAACTTAACTTTCTAACCTCTTCCTAACCTCTTCCTAACCTCTTTCTAACCTCTTTCTAACCTCTTTCTAACCTCTTTCTAACCTCTTTCTAACCTCTTTCTAACCTCTTTCTAACCTCTTTCTAACCTCTTCCTAACCTCTTAACCTCTTAACCTCTTAACCTCCTAACCCCCTAACCTCAAAACTAAAAACCCTACTTTATCTCCAACGAATGGACCTTTCACGCTTACTTACCCCTTCCAAGACGAATGCTGTGCGTGGCATTTGCGCTTTAGCTATATTTCTGTTTCACATTATCATTGGCATTAGTTCCTCAGCCGTGTTTCACTTCTGGGGAGGCATGTTCGTGGCCGTATTCTTAATACTGAGTGGCTATGGCATCAATGAGTCGTTTCATAAGCACGGCTTAAAAGACTATTGGCGCAAACGACTGACGAAAGTGATCGTCCCCACCTTGGTTTTTGCCGGTTGCTTTAGTTTATTCGATCCACAACGCAATATGCAAACCTTTGTCAATGAGGTGCTTTATATTACTCCGACGTATTGGTTTGTCTTTCACGTGACCAAGTGTTACGTCGTGTATTGGTTGGCGCGACGCTACATGGGGAAGCATTGGGGGGTATTTCTGATATTGTGTGCAGTAGTTTGCTTAAATTATCAAGCTTGCGACATACACCTTGAGTCCGAACAATCGTTCTCATTCTTGTTTGGTGTGCTTTTGTCTGAAAAAAAAGAATGGTTCAATCGCCAGTCAGCACAAAAGGTGCACGTGGCTCTGTGTGGCTGCTTCCTTATCGGGCTCTTGGCTTTTGGCTTAAAGACCCTACCCGCCTTGCATGCCTATATAGGAATGGTGCCCTATAACTATTTACTTTGCCCCTTCCGTTTGACGTGGGGCATCGTAGCCCTTTACCTACTCACACGGCTAAATGTGATAGAACGCAGCCGAACGCTCGCCTTTTGTGGCAGAACGAGCTTAGAGGTATACATTGCCCACATACCTCTATTACCGCTCATTACCACGCTATCAAGTGTGCCCACCTTCGTAGGGTTTAGCCTTCTGTCGTTCGCTTTATTGTACGTTTACACCACCTATGTACAGCCGCGCCTAACGTTGCCCACGGGGCTATACTTGGTGGTGAATGCCTTATTCGTAGCCAAATATTCAGCTCGCTTACAGCCCACGCTTTCTCCTTACCTCACGTTTGCCACTTTAGTTATCGGCCTCCTGTTCTTACGTTACGCTCTGCCTTGGCTTATGCAGCGTGAGCGTGCTTATAAGCCATGCCTTGTCGCGGCTCTGTTGGCCGTAGTGGGAATGGTCGTTGTGCAGTATGCAGCCGACCCATATCGTATTCAGGTTGACCGTTGGTCAGCCCTCCACTTCCCGATTCAAAATATGTTGCATGGGGTTTATCCCTATATCGCTTCTACACATTTAGGTGGTAATGCATCGCCCTTCCCTGTGTGGCAAATTGTTCACGTGCCATTCTACCTTTTGGGCAACGTAGGATTGTCGTTCTTCGCCGCGTTGGCTTTGTTTCTGTGGAGCGTGTATAGTCGATGGGGAAAACATGCCTTTTGGGGTGCTCTCGTATTGTTAGTGGCAGCCCCAGGCGTATGGTACGAAGTGGCCGTTCGCAGCGATTTTATAGCCAACCTATTGTTGGTGGGTGCCTTCGTTAATTGGTTGAGCGGTCGTATCACGACAACGTGGCTGACACGTCATGCCGTGATGTTAGGCATCATTGCCGGACTCTTTGCCAGCACGCGATTGGTCACACTTATCCCCTTGGGACTCATCCTCTTGCCTTATTACTTTCGTGCGCCTTTGCGTGTTAAGGTCGTATTGCCTGTGGTGTTCAGTGTTGTGTTTATACTCACATTTGCTCCCTTTGCTTTATGGGATTGGCAAGACTTCTTTTATCATCAAAACAATCCGTGGTCGTTACAGACGCGTCAGGGTAATACGTCAGACTTCTTCATCTTCTTACCATTGGCGCTCTTCTTATCCCTTTTGTGGCGTAGCAACTGGCAGCGTTATTATGCTTATGCTGGTTTGATGTTGTTCCTCTTCGTTAGCATTACTTTCGTGCATAACATGTATCTGTTGGACAACTTCAATCTCTTCTCGCCCACTTTTGATATTACTTATTACAACAGCCTCTTACCCTTCGTTATCGTAGGTATGGTGAATAAGATAAACTGCAATTTGATGCGGCCTCTCCCCCTAACCCCCTCCCCCACAGGGGAGGGGGAATAAGTCACTCTTACTCCTTGAGTTTTCTGTT
>JBNMKQ010000177.1:0-5153 GCA_050874425.1 Alloprevotella sp. | reverse complement strand
GTATTGCCAACTTGGGGCATCTAACCCCAAGTTGACAATGCCGACGCGGGGACGCGTCGCCCCCAGGCTAGCTTGCGTTTGCAACATTTTGTTAGCGCGTGCTGGAATTATCGTGCAAGGCGAATGCAATCAAGCTTGCTTGAATTGCTGAGCCGCAGCCGATAATGCCAAAGAAAAGCACGCGTTACGTAGGACCGACAAATTGCAGTTTGTACATATCATTAAACGTAATATTACCCACACGAATCAACATAGCCCCATTAAGGTGTTGAGCTGATGATAAATCTGAATGAGTGATTCCGCAGATAGATTTGCCTACGGCTTAATAACCGCTTCTTTCACAAAACAACAAAAAGTCCGAAATCGCATTGTTGCGATTTCGGACTTTTAATTATGTATCATAAAGCTTTGAGTTCTGGTTTAGAGACCGTAACCAAAGCCGCTGATGTAGTTGTAGAAGACACCACCAATACCGAAGATGAGTACACCTAAGGTGCAGAGCGCAAGGGCTACGCGTGTGTAACCGTCACTCTTGAAGGTGGCAATAGGATTGTCGTTGGGCTTGATGTACATAGCCTTGACAATCATCAAGTAGTAGTACAACGAGATAACGGTGTTGGCCAAAGCAATGAATACCAACAAGGGGTAACCAGCCTTGAACGCTGCCATAAATACGAAGAACTTGCTAAAGAAACCTGCAAAGGGAGGAATACCTGCCAATGAGAAGAGGCAAAGCGTCATGAGGAATGCCAACTTCGGGTTGCTCTGATACAAGCCGTCGTAGTCGCTGATATTAATCTTACCACTGTTTTCTTCAACTGAAGTCATTACAGCAAAGGCGCCAAGGTTTGACACCATGTATACTAAGAGGTAGAATACTAAGGCTGTCATGCCTTGAGCAGTGCCGTCCATAATAGCCAATACAAGGTAACCTGCTTGCGAAATAGCTGAGAAAGCCATGAAGCGCTTCAAGTTATTCTGACGAATGGCAAAGAGGTTGGCAATGGTAATGGAAGCTACGATGATCCAATACATGCCTGTGTTCCAGCTATAGAAGAGGTCGCTTTGAGCAAATGCCTTCATCAAAATGGTCATCAGCACGAAAGCTGCTGAACCCTTTGAGATAACGCTCAAGTAAGCTGTAACAGAGGTGGGCGCGCCTTCGTAGGTGTCGGCTGTCCAGAGGTGGAAGGGAACAAGTGAAATCTTGAAACCCATACCGCCGATGAAGAGCACGAGCCCGAAGATGCTGAGCAGTGAACCGTCAAGTTGTGCACCAATCTCGTTGAAGTAGAGTGTGCCTGTTGCACCATAGATGAGTGATACACCATAGAGCAATAAGGCACTTGAGAAGAGGGCGAGCAAGATAAACTTTGCACCTGCTTCAGCACTTTCGAAACGCTTCTTGTCGAAGGCTACCAAGGCCGTAACGGGCACTGATGCCATTTCGAGTCCGATGAAGAACATCAAGAAGTGACCGCTCGAAATCATGAAGTACATACCTAACAAGGTGAAGAGCGTGAGCATATAGAACTCGCCTTGCTTTACGAGGTTCTCTTCGCGAGTCAACCACTTGTGTGCCATTAAGAACACAACGATTGTACCTACGTTAAGCACACTCTTCATGATAGTCATCATCGGAGTGTATTGATACATGCCGCCAAAGGCACTGGTGCTTTCAGCTCCGCAGCAAGGCAGGAGGTTGAGCACGGTGTGAATGGCTAGCAATACAACGGGTAAAGCAGTGTTGTAAACTCCCTTCCCGCTCTTTTTATCAGGACACATAAAGAGGTCGGCGATGAACAGTATTACGATTACTGCCAACAACGATAGCTCCTCATGCATATAGAGAAATTGAGAATAATCCATTGTATTAATTGCTTAGATTATGAGATTATTGGAAAGGATTGCAACTTGCTACTGTACCAGCCACAGAGTGGATGTGGTCAACGATAGGAGCAACGCCTGTTGTAATCATGTTGCTTACCCAAAGTGGGGCAAGGCCGAGACCAGCAACGGCAAGGATAAGGCAGATAACTGCGAAGCGTTCGTCCCAAGTAGCGTCAGTAAGTTTGAGGTGGTGCTCATTGGTGCAAGTGCCGTAAAGTATCTTACCTACTACACGGAGAATGTAGACTGCGGTAATTACGATTGAGCAGCAAGCAGCAATGGTCAGCACGCGGTGGAAGGTGTCGGCATTTTGGAATGAACCTACGAAAATGGTCATCTCGGCAATGAAACCAGAGAAGCCAGGTAGACCTAAGTTTGCCAAACCTGCGATGATGTAACCTACTGAGAGGAAAGGCATGATGCGCATCAAACCATTCAGCTCGCGAATGTCACGTGTGTGAGTACGGCCGTAAATCATACCAATCAAGGCAAAGAAGAGGGCCGTCATCAAACCGTGGCTTAACATCTGAAGCACAGCACCCGTGCAAGCTGTTTGGTTCAACATCAAGATAGCGAAGAGCACCATGCCACAGTGTGAAACTGAACTGTAAGCGTTGATGTACTTCAAGTCGGTTTGAACGCAAGCAGAGAATGCACCGTAAACGACTGAGATACCTGTCAAGATAAGGAATATCCAACTCAACTCGTTGGCTGCCTCAGGCATGAGGTACATAGCGATGCGGAAGCAACCGTAACCACCCAACTTCATCAATACCCCTGCGTGGAGCATTGATACGGCGGTAGGCGCTGAAGCGTGACCATCAGGTGACCATGTGTGGAAGGGGAACAAAGCACCCAACACACCAAAGCCGATGAAGGTCAAGGGGAACCAAATGCACTGTTGTGCAAAAGGTATAGCGTGAGCACCGTTGAGGTGGTTGGCTATCTCGACGATGTTCATGGTTTGACCACCTGCACCGTAGAAGATACCGAAGATGCCGCACATCAAGAAGGCTGAACCACCCATCAACATGAGGGTCAACTTCATTGCTGCATACTCTTTCTTACCGCTACCCCAAACACCAATCAAGAGGTACATCGGGATAAGAGCTATCTCGTAGAACATGAACATGGCGAACATGTCTACTGAAATGAAGAAGCCAAATACACCTAAGCTCAAGAGGGTGAACCAAAGGAAGTATTCCTTCGTGAGGGGCTTCAATTGCCATGAGGCAAAGGTACCCGTGAAGACGATAACGGCTGAGAGCAACAACATGGCTACTGAAATGCCGTCAACACCTACTGAATATTTGATGTGAAGCGGTTCGAACCAATTGAACGATGCCGTATAGAGCATTTCGCCTGTGGCTCCTGCTGCACGGTCGCCGAGGAAGGTGATTGTTAAGTAACCTGCTAAGATAAGCAGCAAACTACTACCTGTCACCATTACCGCACGTACGCCCTTCACATCTCTTGCCAGCCACAAACCAAGCAGCATGACAAGTGGAATCAATACGAATAATGATAAAAAATTCATGATTTAATGTTTACTTATTATGCAAGAGCCATAATTGCCAAGAGTATCAATGTGCCAAGTAAGAATACGTAAGCGTAGCCTTGAACAGAACCACTCTGCAAACCGCGAATGCGGAAACTGAGGGCGTTGGCACCCCATGCCAAGAAGTTGAAGAAGCCGTCAACGATGTGACGATCGAACCAAGCAATGGGTTTAGAGATGTGGGCAAAAATAATGCGGTGAGTAATGTATTGGTAAACCTCGTCCATGTAGAAACGCTTGTAAGCCCAACGATGGAGGTGTGCAAACTTTTCGGCAAGGGCATCGGCCTTGGGTTGACGTTCGCCAATGTACATATAAGTAGCTAAGAAGATACTTGCTACGGCAATGATGATTGACGTGCCAGCTACGTTCCAGTCGAGGTGAATGTCATAGGCTTGACCATCGGCGCTAACAAAGTGGCCGAAAGGAATGAAACCTGCAACACACGTCACGGCAGCTAAGAACATCAAGGGGAAGGTCATCGTCAAGGGAGCCTCGTGAGGCGTATGCGCTGCATGAAGTTCCTTATTCTCTGTACCCCAGAAGATGCCAAAGTAAAGGCGGAACATATAGAAGGCTGTCATAGCAGCAATTGCTGTCATAATCCAACCCATAGCGGGCATATAAGCAAAGGCAGCAGTCAAGATTTCATCTTTTGAGAAGAAACCTGAGAAGGGAGGAATACCAGAGATAGCCAAACATGCAATCAGGAAGGTGATGTGCGTGATAGGCATATACTTGCGAAGTCCGCCCATGGCTGACATCTCGTTGCTGTGAACAGCGTGAATAATGCAACCTGCGCCTAAGAACAACAAGGCCTTAAACATGGCGTGTGTGAACAAGTGGAACATTGAAGCCATATAGCCTAAAGAACCTACATGTTCGTGACCTGTTACGAACTCGGTGCAAACGCCCAATGATACCATCATAAACGCGATTTGCGAAATGGTAGAGAAGGCCAATACACGCTTGATGTCGCTCTGACAGCAAGCAACGGCTGCTGCATAGAAGGCTGTGAAGGCACCTACCCAAGCTACGATGTGAAGCGTACCAGGAGCGTAGTCAATCCACAAGGGGAAGAGACGTGCAATTTGGAACACACCAGCAACGACCATGGTGGCAGCGTGAATGAGGGCTGACACAGGCGTTGGGCCTTCCATGGCGTCGGGCAACCAAATGTGGAGGGGGAACATAGCACTCTTACCAGCACCACCGATGAACATTAAGAACAAGGCGGTAGGCAACATCATGGCACCTTGTGCGAAGCCCTCTTGGTTGAACTCGAATCCGAATGAATGGCAGTAGTAACCATAAATCAAGATACCGATAAGGAAGAAGAGGTCGGCAAAGCGTGTTACGATAAATGCCTTCTTGCTGGCAGCAATGGCTGCGGGTGAAGTGTAGTAGAAACCGATGAGCAAGTAAGATGAAACACCTACCAACTCCCAGAACATGTACATCTGGAAGATGTTCGTTGCTACTACCAATCCGAGCATTGACATCGTAAAGAGGCTAAGGAATGCATAGTAACGTTGGAAACCGCGTTCGCCGTGCATATAGCCAAAAGAGTAGATGTGTACCATGAGCGATACGGTTGTGATGACAATCAACATCATAACCGAGATGGGGTCGAGCATGATACCCATATCGAAGCTGAGTCCCTTTACAAAGAAGGGCAGCCACTGAAAGTTGTAAGGCATGAGTG
>JBNMKQ010000176.1:0-5233 GCA_050874425.1 Alloprevotella sp. | reverse complement strand
TAGCTACACCTTCGCGTACGTCATCTGCACCATAGCAGTTGACCTTAGCACGAGGACCATCGCTATAAGCTGTCTCCTTAACTACCTTGAGTTCACCAGTGTAGTAGTCAAACTTAGTCTGAACATAAGTAAAACCATTGATACGGCTGATGATCATGGCAGCGTCCTTACCGAGACCGTTGAGGATGCAACGGAGAGGCTTGTCTGCTGGACGGCTTTGGTTGGCCATCTGAGCGATCTTGATAGCACCTTCTGCTGCAGCGAAGCTCTCGTGACCTGCGAGGAATGCGAAGCACTTAGTCTCAGGAGAGAGAAGACGTGCAGCGAGGCGGCCGTGGCCGATACCTACCTTACGATCGTCAGCTACAGAACCAGGAATACAGAATGCTTGAAGACCTTCGCCGATGTATTCAGCAGCTTCAACAGCGTCCTTTGCTTTTTCCTTGAGTGCGATAGCAGTACCTACTACGTAAGCCCACTTTGCGTTCTCAAAGCAAATCATCTGTGTGCTCTCGCACTCCATGTAAGGATCAATGCCGTAAGACTCGCAAATCTGGTTAGCCTCTTCAATATCTTTGATGCCGTGCTTGTTGAGAGCAGCAAGGATCTGCTTCATACGACGGTCTTGGCTTTCAAACTTTACTTCTCTAATCATTTGTGTGTTCCTCCTTAATCTTTACGTGGGTCAATAGATTTAACTGCGCCCTGCTCAGCAGTAGTGCGGCCATAGTGACCAGTAACACTCTTGAGAGCTTCGTTGGCATCAACGCCCTTCTTGATAGCGTCCATGAACTTGCCCATGTGAACAAATTCGTAGCCGATAACTTGGTCGTCCTTGTCAAGATACATCTTAGTGATGTAGCCTTCAGTGAGTTGGAGGTAACGTGTGCCCTTAAGCTTAGTGCCATAGAGTGTACCCATTTGGCTGATAAGTCCCTTACCGAGGTCTTCAAGACCAGCACCTACAACAAGGCCGCCTTCAGAGAAAGCACTTTGTGTACGTCCGTATACAATTTGAAGGAAGAGCTCGCGCATTGCAGTATTGATTGCATCGCAAACGAGGTCAGTGTTGAGAGCTTCGAGGATAGTCTTGCCAGGGAGAATTTCGCTTGCCATTGCAGCAGAGTGAGTCATACCTGAGCAACCGATGGTCTCAACCAAGCATTCTTCGATAACGCCTTCTTTTACGTTCAAGGTCAACTTACAAGCACCTTGTTGAGGTGCACACCAACCCACACCATGAGTAAGACCTGAGATGTCCTTGATTTCTTTTGCTTGTACCCACTTACCTTCTTCAGGGATAGGTGCGGGACCATGGTTGGGGCCTTTGGCTACACAACACATGTTCTGTACTTCGTGTGAATATTCCATGTTTTGAGTTTTGGTATTTAATAGAATACTTATTTCAAAAAAATGTGATTGGCTTTTGCCTTTTATAGCGCAAAGTTACACCAACTTTTGTTAACTTGCAAAAAGTTAAACTCTTTTTTCGTTTCTTCTTCTTGCTATTTTACTGAAATGGCGCCTTCTGCGTGAAATCCTCTGAGAAAATCGGCTATTTGCATTCGCTTCTTTCCGGCTATTTGTAGGGTTAGAATGTTTTGGTAGCCGTCGGCTTGTGCTACTTTTAGGTAGCTTTTGCCATCGGTCAAGACGGTTCCAATGGGTGCTTCAACTTTGGCAAACTCTTTTGATGTAGCGTAAATCTTTAGGACGCTCGTTTTGTTGTTGACAGTTATTTCAGTCCATGCAGCGGGGTAGGGAGAGAGACCGCGAATAAAGTCGTAGGTGCTTTTTACCGTTTTGTTCCAATCAATGCGACAAGTCTCCTTGAATATTTTGGGCGCGGGGCGTAGTGGTTCACTTGTCTCAATGGCTGATTGCGGAATGGGGTGAATGTTGTCTGCAATGATGTTGTCAACCGTTTCGATCACAAGGTCGCTACCAAGAACCATGAGTTTGTCGTGCACGTCTTCAGCATTGTCAGTGTCTAATATAGGTACGGGTACGCGTTGAATGATGTTACCAGTGTCAATATCGTGATCGAGAAAGAAGGTGGTAATGCCCGTTTGAGTGTCGCCATTAATGATAGCCCAATTGATAGGTGCAGCACCGCGATATTGGGGCAGTAGGGCAGCGTGTAGGTTAAAAGTGCCTAATTTAGGCATAGCCCAAACCACCTCGGGCAACATTCTGAATGCAACGACAATTTGAAGATCGGCCTGTAAAGCACGTAGCTCTTCAATAAAGTCGGGGTCTTTCAGTTTCGCGGGTTGAAGAATCTTCAATCCCTGTTCTAATGCGTACTTCTTTACGGGTGATGCTGAGAGTTCGTTTTGATGGCGTCCGATGGGTTTGTCGGGCATAGTGATAACGCCCACAATGTTGTAACCGCCTTCTACTAACTTTTTGAGGGGGGCAACAGCAAAGTCGGGGGTACCCATGTATACTATTTTTAAGTCTGATTTCTGCATGGCAATATGTTATGTGTAGTGTAGCCTCTATCGTTATTTTGTGGCGCAGTACATGGTGCTTAGTCCGAATGTGAAACGCTTGAATGTTACGTCTTTAAATCCTGCGCGTTGAAGTATTCCTTGCATTTCCTCTCCTTGCGGAAAGGCTTCCATCGTGGCAGGAAGGTAAGCATAGGCTTTGCTATCGTGGGATATGATTTTGCCGATAGTAGGCATCAGTACGTGTGAGTAAAGACAGAACAATTGCTTCATCGGAAAGTGTATAGGCGCTGTGAGCTCGATTATAACAAGGCGACCGTTAGGACGCATAACTCGACACATTTCGCTTAGCCCTTTATCAAGATTTTCAAAGTTTCGAATGCCATAGGCCACAATAACGGCATCGAAAGTGTTGTCGGGGAGTGTAAGGTTGAGGCAATCTTCTTTTTGAAAGTGAATGATATTGTCTAATTTAGCGTTTCGAGCCTTTTCTTTTCCAACGCTCATCATGCCTTCTGACAGGTCAATGCCTAACAACTCTTTAGGTTGAAGTTCTTTGGTTGCTAAAAGAGCGAAGTCGCCAGTGCCTGTAGCTACATCGAGTATTCGTTGTGGCTGGTAAGGGCGTAATGAATTAATGGCAGCTTTGCGCCAATGCTTATCTATGCCAAAGGATAGTGTGTGGTTTAATAAGTCGTATGAGTGAGCAATGCTATCAAACATACGTTCCACTTGTTTTCCCTTAGCTTCATTACTATTATAAGGCTTAATTTGTTCTTGTTTGTACGTCATATTAAGTGCAAAGATAGTGCAAGGCGAGCGCAATGAAAAGGAAAATTTAATTTTTCTTTTCATTGCCGAGCCGCCGCCTATTTTATGTAAAGATAGTGCAAGGCGAGCGCAATGAAAAGGAAAATGTAATTTTTCTTTTCATTGCCGAGCCGCTGCCTATCTTATTAAAAGATAGTGCAAGGCGAGTGATGACAGAATATAAAAAAGCCGCTTCATATAAGATGAAACGGCTTAAACTTTCAATGCTTATATTTTAAACCTCCTAAGAGGGTTAAGCAGCATTGTAATTAGTCGAGGTTGGCAAGCTTGTTGTCAGAACCGAGAACGTCGGTAATCTTGTGCTTGTACATTTGTTCCATGAGGTCACGTGCAGGACCGCAGTACTTACGAGGATCGAATTCACCTGGCTTTTCAGCGAATACCTTGCGAACAGCAGCAGTGAAGGCGAGGCGAGAGTCTGAGTCGATGTTGATCTTGCAAACAGCGCGCTTAGAAGCCTTACGGAGTTGCTCTTCAGGAATACCAACTGCATCGGGGAGCTTACCACCATTAGCGTTGATGATGTCAACGTATTCTTGAGGAACTGAAGAAGAACCGTGAAGTACGATGGGGAAACCAGGAAGCTTCTCCATGATAGCATCGAGGATGTCGAATGCCAAGGGAGGAGGAACGAGTTTGCCAGTCTTCGGGTCGCGTGTGCACTGTTCGGGAGTGAACTTGTAAGCACCGTGTGAAGTACCGATAGAGATAGCGAGTGAGTCAACACCAGTCTTAGAAGTAAAGTCGATAACTTCTTCAGGCTTAGTATAGTGGCATACGTCAGAAGAAACTTCGTCTTCAACACCAGCCAATACACCGAGTTCACCTTCAACTGTTACGTCGTATTGGTGAGCGTATTCTACAACCTTCTTAGTAAGAGCAACGTTCTCTTCGTAGGGAAGTGAAGAACCGTCGATCATTACAGAAGAGAAGCCGAGGTCAACGCAGCTCTTGCAGAGCTCGAAGCTATCACCGTGGTCAAGGTGGAGCACGATTTCAGGGTGGTGGCAACCCAATTCCTTAGCGTATTCAACAGCGCCTTCAGCCATGTAGCGAAGAAGAGTTTCGTTAGCATAGTTACGAGCACCTTTTGATACCTGAAGGATAACCGGAGATTTGAGTTCTGAAGAAGCCTTGATGATAGCTTGAAGCTGTTCAAGGTTATTGAAGTTGAAAGCGGGGATTGCATAACCACCGTTGATGGCACGCTTGAACATCTCGCGAGTGTTCACCAAGCCAAGTTCTTTGTAGTTTACCATAATTGTTTTGAAGTTTAAAACTTTGAATTTTCAATTCCAAGGCAAAAGTACAACAACTCTCTCTTTCGCGCAAATTTATGGGCCGTTTTTTGTAGTCATTTGACAATTTTGTGCATCTGTAAAGTGCATTCTGCGGCATGCGCTCTGGTTTGAAATAAAAAGAAGTGAGGTGGGACACCGTTTGGAAGGCGCTCCACCTCACTTCTTGGTTTGGGACTGGCATTTCCAGTGTTTGCTTCACTTGCGCTTGAAGGTCTTCTTTCCCTTTGCACTGATTATGGTGCCACGGTAAGAATGGGTGGCGCGGATGCCAGCAGGAGTATAGGTGCTCTCTTCCTCATCAGTGTCGGCAGTCACGGTGTGGATGCCGGTAGTGAGTTGCGGAGCAGCGATGCTCTGCGGCATGGACTCGTTGCCGAGAAGCACGGCGCCGAAAGGCATGAGCTTCACATCGGTCATGGGCTGGAGCTGGAAAGTGTTTGTGACTGCATCGTAGGCATAGGCCTGTGCGGTAGTTTCGCGGTTAGAGGCAGAGCCATTGCCAACCAGACCAACTGTGGCAAGCGGTTCGGATGCTGAAGTGGCATGGGCGAAGCGGAGTGACACACGCTTTCCTCCCCAGGTCTGTGGAACTTCAATGAGATAAGTACCCGCTGCATCGGGAGTGGCGGGCACGAATGCCGAACCCTC
>JBNMKQ010000175.1:0-5278 GCA_050874425.1 Alloprevotella sp. | reverse complement strand
CAACATGGCAATGCATTAAATAGAAGAGCATTTGCTTGTCAAGGCATCGAGCCTTGACAAGCAAATACCGACGCGAGGACGCGTCGCCCCCAGGTGAGGACGCGTCGCCCCCAGGTTAGGACGCGTCGCTCCAAGTGTTCGACAAAGATTAACGAAAAAGATTAACGAAAAAGATTAATGAAAAAGATTAATGATAGATTAATGAAACATTAATGTTTAAAACTAAGCGCGAAGCGCGTAACGTAAAGTTTTTTTTTGCGCTACGCGCTTTTGTTAACATTAATGTTTCATTAATCTATCATTAATCTTTCCATTAATCTTTTCCGTTAATGTTCTTTTCTTGTTCTTTAATCAACAATGAGCATCACATCGCCAAAGGGACCGAACTTATAGTCATGCTTCAAGGCCTCTTCATAGGCATGCATGGTATAGTCGTAACCACCAAAGGCGGCGGTGAGCATCAAGAGCGTAGAGTAAGGCAAGTGGAAGTTAGAGAGCATCGCGTTAGCTACGTGGAAGTCGTAGGGCGGGAAGATAAACTTATTGGTCCAACCTTCAAACTCCTTAATGCGATCGTCGGTGCTGCAAGAAGCTTCGAGGGCACGCTGTACGGTAGTACCTACGGCCAAGACCCTACGACCCTCGTCCTTTGCCTTATTGACAATGCGGCAGCATTCGCTCTCTACAAACATCTGTTCTGAGTCAATCTTATGTTTGGTGAGGTCTTCTACATCTGTGCTGCGGAAATTGCCGAGGCCACAGTGAAGGGTTATAAAAGCGGGTTCGATACCTTTTATCTCCATACGTTTCATCATCTCGCGTGAGAAGTGGAGACCGGCCGTTGGAGCGGTCACAGCACCTTCGTTCTTGGCAAAGATGCACTGGAAGCGCTCTAAGTCCTCTGGTTCGCTCTCGCGACCAATGAAACGAGGAATGGGAGCTTCGCCAAGGGCATAGAGTTGGCGTTTAAATTCGTCGTGATCGCCATCGTAGAGGAAACGAAGTGTACGGCCACGGCTGGTCGTATTGTCTATCACTTCGGCTACGATAGAGTCGTCCTCGCCAAAGTAGAGTTTGTTGCCAATACGGATTTTACGCGCGGGGTCGACAAGTACATCCCAAAGGCGGAGCTCTTGATTGAGTTCGCGCAAGAGGAACACTTCGATGCGCGCTCCTGTCTTCTCCTTATTACCATAAAGGCGTGCGGGGAACACCTTGGTGTCGTTGAATACGAACACATCTTCTTCATCGAAGAAGGTGAGGAGGTCCTTAAACATTAAGTGCTCAATGTCACCCGTCTTACGGTGAAGCACCATCATACGACACTCATCACGATGAGGTGCAGGATATTGAGCTATTTTTTCTTCTGAAAGCTTAAACTTAAATTGTGATAGTTTCATATATGGAGAAGTTTGGGGAAGTTTATTGGAAGTTGGAGAGAGAGGAGTATTTAAAGAAAGAGAGGATGGTTAGGGAATTGTTAGAGAATTATTAGAAAATTATTAGAAAATTATTAGAGAATTGTTAGGGGATTGTTATGGGATTGTTATGGGATTGTTAGAGATCTGTTAGGGATTGTTAGAGATTTGTTAGGGAAAGCAATAAAAATCGCTTGTACTCAGGTCAATAAAGGTAACTTTTTAACCCTATAACCCTATAACCCTATAACCTCATAACCCTATAACCTCATAACCCTATAACCTCATAACCCTATAACCCTATAACCTCATAACCCCCTATAACCTCATACCCCTATACCCCCTTTAGCAGGTCTTCAAATTCGGGGAGAGAGAAGCAACGAGCCTCATCGAACACACCAACACGAGTGCGACGCAAGGCTGTGAGGTGAGCCCCACTGTTGAGTGCTTGACCAATGTCGCGAGCGAGGGCACGAATGTAAGTGCCTTTAGAGCAGACGACTCGTAAGGTGATACGATTGTTGGCGAGGTCGCAGTGAGTCATTTCGAGTGCTGAAATGTGAAGGGGTTTGGCGCGAAGCTGTACCTCTTCGCCACTTCGGGCGAGGTCGTAAGCGCGCTTGCCTTCTACCTTGCAGGCCGAGAAGGCAGGGGGCACTTGCATGATGTCGCCCCGAAACTGTTCTAATGCCTCATTAATTGCTTCTGGGGTGATGTGTTCGGTAGGATAAGTTTGGTCAATAGGGTGTTCGAGGTCGAAGCTGGGAGTAGTGGCACCTAACTGTAAGGTAGCGATATACTCCTTTTCGCCCGCTTGCATTTGCTCTATGAGTTTGGTGGCGCGTCCTAAACAGATAATCATCACGCCCGAAGCCAAAGGATCGAGCGTGCCCGCATGACCTATCTTTATCTTCTTACGTCCCATGGCTCGACTGATAAGCCACCTTACCTTTGCTACCAATTGGAAGGAGGTGATATGTAGGGGCTTATCGAAAGCGATAATGGCCGGCATAATGCCGCCCGCTATGGGATTGCCATCGGGGGTGAGTTGGTCGGGGTGGGCCAAGAAGTCCTTCAAGGCTGAAATGCCTGCATAGGGCAAGGTGGCCCGCTCATCGGCACTAAGTGCCTCCAATGCGGCTTGGGGCAATAGGTAATCGGCCACTATTTCTTTTTTTGCCATTCTGTCGTTTGTGATTTTTGGGGTTAACGAGTTGACAAGTTAACGAGTTGACAAGTTAACGGGTTAACGAGTTGACAAGTTAACGGTTTTTTTTGTTGACGAGTTAACAAGTTGACAAGTTAACGGGTAAGTTTGTCCTTTTTAGTGAATAGGGGAACTTGCTTTTATGCTAACTTACCCGTTAACTCGTCAACTTGTTAACTCGTCAACAAAAAAAACTCGTCAACTTGTTAACTCGTCAACTTGTTAACTCGTCAACAAAAAAAACTCGTCAACTAAAGAAAGAATAAACGAGCGTAGCTACACCGGCCAATGCACAGTAGTAAGCGAAGTAGATGAGTTTGCCCTTCTTAACGATGCCAATCATCCACTTACAAGCTACGCAACCTGAAAGGAAGGCTGCAATGAAACCTACGATGAGGGGCATCATGCCGATCTCACCGCCTAAGTCTTCCCCTTTCACTACTTTCATTACATCAAGCAGTGCTTCGCCCAAAATGGGGGGGATGACCATAAGGAATGAGAACTGTGCCATGCTTGACTTCTTATTGCCTAACATAAGGCCTGTGGCAATCGTAGTGCCCGAACGGCTTAGACCTGGCAGTACGGCTAAGGCTTGTGACACACCGATGATGAAGGCATCACGGAGCGAAATATTCTCCTTCTGACGCGGACGCGCAAGGTAAGAGAAGGTGAGCAAAGCTGCCGTAATGAGCAAGCATATGCCAACTATCGTCAATCCCGAACCGAATATCTCTTCTACCTTATCCTTAAAGAATACGCCTACAATGCCAATAGGTATCATTGAAATGATGATATTAAGCACATAGCGTTGGTCATCATTGAGGCGGTTAAGGCCTGTACCTGTAGCATTTAGGGGGGAGAATGTACCTTTTATAATCTTGATGATTTCGCCACCAAGGATAACGAGTGTACTCAGAACGGTGGCTACGTGTACGGTAATGGTAAAAACGAGGTTGCTCTCACCGTCTACGCCAAACAGCTCTGAGGCAATGGCTAAGTGGCCACTACTGCTCACGGGAAGGTATTCGGTAAGTCCTTGTAGAAGGCCCATCAATAGGGCTTGAATTGTATTCATTGTTGCTTAAATAATTCGGGGTTTAGTTTGAAGGTTATGAGGTTATAAAGTTACATTACGTTGATAATCAACTCAACAAACTTTATAACCTTATAACCTTAAAACGTAAAACTATCTATTGTCTAACAGACTAAAAAAGTTACTCTTCCGTTTTCTTATCTTTTGGCTTCTTAACGATAGCATAGACCATAAAGAGGTAGCCAAAAAGGCATACTGCGGGAGCTACCTTCACGTGTTGGGCATCAAAGATGGCGGGGTTGAACGTTGTCTCGTCAGAACCCGAACCCGACATCAGTATCATGCCGATAATAACAATAGCCATACCGATGGCCAAAAGAATAAAATTCATACGGTCGAAGGCAAATACCTTCTTGGTTGTTGGTTTCATATAATATATATGTGTTGTTTGTTACTTGTTTGTTACTTGTTCGTTATCTAACGTATACCTCACCTCCGCGTAAGCTTAGGTGGTGATTGACAGAGAGGTAGGCTGACCAGATGGTAAGACAAATGCCACAGACGACAATGACACCCAACGTATAAATCCACACTTCGGGGGTGATGAGCTGGTTAATGTAGATGTCGCCAGCTCCAGCCTCAAACTGTAGGTAGTATATCATACCTCCTAACAAGCCACAAGCTATAATAGCGGCTACTATACCTATGCGCAGCGCTTGAGCGATAAAGGGACGACGAATGAAGGCCCAACTGGCACCTACTAACTTCATCGTATGTATGCTATAACGACGGGCATAGACACTCATGCGAATGACATTATTAATCAACGAGAATGATACCAAGGCTAACAACCCTGCAACGATGAGTAGGCCAAGGCCAATAGCGGGTATCGTGCGGTCGAGGCTCCGCATAATGTCGCGTGGATAGTTTACTTCGCTCACGCCTGGCAGGGCAAGCATTGCTTTTTCGTAACGAGCTAAGGAGTCGGCATTGGCATAATCGTATTTTAAGAACACCTCAAACTCCGCTGGAACGGGCGACGAGCCATCGAACGTGCCGAGGTCGCCTCCCATTACGTCGTTCATCTCGCGCATGCCTTGCTCCTTTGATATATAATTTACCTCACGCGCATAGGGGGCTTTACGCAAAGCCGTAAGGGTGGCACTTTGTTGCACGGGCTGTATGCTATCATTGAGCATTACCTCGACAGTAAACCCTTCGCGCAACTGGCGACTGTAGTTATTGCCTACGCTTACGAATAAGACGACAATGCCTAATAATACCAACACCAATGTGGTGCTAATGCAAGTAGTAATCGCGCCAAAATGGCCTCTCCTACGCCTCTTTTTATGTTGTTTACTCATTGTTCATTCTTCTTTTTTGAATAGAATAGGGCTAAATTCGTACAAATATACTATAAAAACAGAGCGTCTGCCAAATTTTACGCATTTATTAACACTATGGACTGCAATTTGATGCGGCCTCTCCCCCTAACCCCCTCCCCCACAGGGGGAGACTGTCCGAAAACTCCATTTTTGATTTTTGAAACTTTCGTTTTGGAACTATTATACTTTAATGTAAGACATAAATATCATAAATACGTATATTTCGTTGCAGATT
>JBNMKQ010000174.1:0-5328 GCA_050874425.1 Alloprevotella sp. | reverse complement strand
GTTAGAGCCTGTTTTTCCGCAAATATACGGGATTTTGGCAACATTTGCCAATAGAAAACTGAAGCGGGCTTGATTTATGTTTTGCTGCAGTTCCTTTTTTATCTCGTGGGCATGTGATTGAAAATTCTCATCTTAATTTCACCTCTTGAAGATATTGATAATCAGCGAGTTGAAATATAAAAATGAAATATGAAACATAAAAACGTCAAAGGTAAAATTTACGTAGGCTAAAAGTGCCTATTTAGGGCATTCTGAAACGTTTTGTAGAGGGTTTTGTAGAGAGTTTGTAGAGGGTTTTGTAGAGGTTGGTAAACTGCAATTTATCGAAGAGTCAAAGCACAACAAACATATAATCCACAAAAAAAGTTAGCCTTTTTGCATATAATCCTAATAAAATTGCTACAAATCTTATTTTGTTTAGTAATGTTTAGTAGATGAGCATGCCACAATGCTATATTTGCAGCAAATTCTGGCAAAGGATAAACCATGATGTCTATCTTTTGCCACATACTAACCTTTAACCTATATTCTTATGCGTTATTTTTTTACTATCCTTTTATTTATAACATATACCGCTTCACTCAAAGCAGTTCCACAAGACTCTGTTTGGGTGGGCGGTGCCATTGTTGATGCTATTAGCAATGATCAAATTGAAGATGCAGACCTAACTTTTATGAAAACCGATAGTACGGTAGTAAATACTTGTCGTCCCATAAATTGGAATAAGAAGTATGGTATTGATGATGCTGACCAAGTTATCATAACCTATAGTATACCCGTACCAACAGTTGGCAATTACATCGTTCGTATAGAGTCTCCTCTTTATGAAACAACTTACTACAACCTTTCTATCCCTGAAAAAATAAATGGAAAGAGAACGACTTCCTTTGACGTTCCTGACATACCACTAAATCGTAAACCGAAACTTTTAGGAGAAGCAGAAGTACGTGCTTCAAAAATTATGATGATAAATAAAGGGGATACACTCATTTACAATGCCTCTGCATTTCAACTCAATGAAGGGTCAATGCTTGACCAGTTAATCGCTCAACTACCAGGTGTTCGCCTCACAAATGAAGGACAAATTTTTATTAATGAGCAATATGTAAGTGGCCTGTTGATTGATGGCAAGGACTTTTTTGAAGGTAATCCTACAATTGCTTTAAGAAACCTACCTGCTTATACTGTTGACAAAGTAAAAACTTATCACCGAGGAGAAAAGAGTGACTACTTGATTCAACGCGATTCAACAGAACGCCTACAAGACGATTTAGTTATTGACGTTAACTTAAAACGTGAGTATCATAAATCATGGTTAACGAATTTAGAAGTTGGCTATGGATTAAGAAACCATTATCAAGGTAGAGCCTTTGCTATGCACCTATCTGATCGTTCTCACTTTGCTGCATTTGGAAATATCAACAATATTGGAACAAACACCAACTTAGGGGAGAGTTTCCCCTCTTCTATTGAAGAACTTGCAACTACTCCTTCCAAAGAAAGAACTGCAGGTTTTGACTTTCGAATTGAATTCGGTAGAAAGAGGCTAACATATAACACCTCACTACTTGCTTCAAATCACATTCAAGACGTCATAACTGAAACATCAAGCAATAGTATATTGGGATTGCAACAAACATTCAATCGTTCACGAATGACTAACAACAATAAGCGAACGAATATGCATTGGCGCAACCTACTTTGTTTACCATTGCCTAAAATGTATGCAGAATTTACATTAGCAGGGGAATACGGCAGAAATAAAGTGCAAGAATTATATCAAAACGCTGATTTTGATAGACTTCCACTTGAAGCTAATAGAATAGCTGCACTTGATAGTGTTTTTAATCCAACATGGCATTACAATCAGCTACAAAACGTTATCAGTCGTTTACATCAGCAAACGAGTTCAAACACACAACGTTATGCGGCTATTGCCTCAGCTATGACTAAATGGAAATCGCCCTTCACCAATTCTCCTATAAGTTTTTATACTGAAGCTAGTTATGAACATATAAAAGGCAACGCTAACAATCTGTTTGATTTACAATCAAAAACAGGAGTAACTTATCTTGACGAGCGCAACTCTACTTCTGTAAAGAATTACTCAGGAAAGCTTCGCATAAATTATGAGTATGATCTTGTAAAATATTTAAAACTTGTTGCAGCTTACGAGTTTCAAGGTGAACGAAATGAAAGTAATCGTCTACTCGATACGCTTAAAAGCGTTCCCACTCCAGAAGTACTGAGTCTATTGTCACGTGATTTAGGTAATAGTTACACTCGCACTCAGACGACATTTGGCAATCAACCAGAAATACAGCTACGCTATACCTCGCCCAAGTGGTTGATGTCTTTTCATTTTCCTGTGCGATTTGCAAACGTAAAATTCAATGAGATACGTCTTACGCAAGCTACTGCACACCCTCATCGTACTTATGTCGCATTTGAGCCAAATGTAACTATAACAGCAGCAAAGGGAGTAACCTTGCTATATAGTTATAAAGTGCAACACCCTGACCTATTCTATCTCACAGGATTTACAGACTCTGCTGATCCTATAAACATTATTAGGGGGAATATAAACCTTAAGAATGTCGGCAAGCACCTTTTACAAGCCAATTACGCCAAGAGCAATTCTAAAAAGATACAAAACTTTGGTGTAGGAGCATCTTTTAACCTTGTACACAACGAAGTTACGCTTCAACATGGATATAATGCATTTACAGGAATAAACACATTTTCTCCTATTAATGTAAATGGTAATTGGAACGTACAATTGGACGGAAGTTATTCACAAGCCATTGATAAACAACACAGATGGATACCAGAAATTGCTATTAACTATAACATAGCACAAAGTGTTGGCTTCGCTGCCTATAATGAGGAACAATACTTCACAAAAAATACAATGAATAGCGTCACACTTAATAACTTATTAGGAATAAAGTATCAAACATCAGCAGTTAGCGTTCGGTTCTTTGTTCAACATGAGTGGCTGCACGCAACTTCCTCTAATAGTCTTGTTTCCAATGCTAGCATTCGTAAAATGCGTTATGCTCTATCCGCATCGATTCCATTGGTATGGGGTATCAACTTCTCTACCGACTTATCTCTATACGACCTTAATGGCTACGAATCAAGAGCTTTGAATAAAACGACCTTTGTAATGAATGCAGCTCTATCTCGCTCATTCTTGCGCAACAAGTCTTTAACGATTCAATTATTAGGATTCGATATATTCAAAGGCTTGAACAATATGGAACAAAAAGTAAATGCCAATGGCCGAATTGAAACGTGGCATAATTCACTACATCGCTATGCTATGTTGAAGGTGATGTATCGTTTCAATAATAAGAAAAAGGACAAGGCCATATAACACATCGTGGGGGTAAAATCTGTTTAACAAACTGCAATTTGTCGAAGAGTCCACGAACTACCCTAACGGCCTCACCCCCTAGCCCCCTCTCCTTGAGGAGAGGGGGGACAAGTCACCTTTCCTTGCTCATTTTCAGGAAATATCTCAAGCAAGAAACTGGGGAGAAAAAGGTAACTTCATTCCCCCTCTCCTCAAGGAGAGGGGGCTAGGGGGTGAGGCCCAATTGTAGTTTATAGTCTCCTTTAGCGTCTATTCCTTTATGTGTCCCCCCACCAATTTTCTAAAAAATATCGAATGTGATTATTGATGAAAATCAATGCGTTAAGTGTGATGTATTCTTTCCTTGTTAAGAATATTTTAAAATAGTTAGAAGAAAAGTGGGGAAAAGTGGTGAAAAATCCGTACTTTTGGAAATTCTAAGAAAAGAAGATGAGGTTTGTAGGCACGATAGACGCTAAACTTGATGTAAAAGGTCGAGTCTTTTTGCCGTCCGACTTTCGCAAGCAACTTGCAGGGCCGGACCAACAACTTGTGCTGAAACGTGATGCCTATCAGCCTTGTCTCGTAATTTATCCCTATAGCGTTTGGAATGCGGAGGTAGATACCTTGCGTGCACGATTAAATCGTTGGGACCCACGCCAAGCCATGGTGTTCAGACAGTTTATGGCCAATGTCGAAGTGATAAGCCTCGATAGCAGTGGACGCTTCATCTTGCAACGACAAGTAATCGAAGCATTAGGTATTACCAACCGCGAAGTGCGTTTCATTGGTGTAGACGACCGTATAGAAGTATGGAGTAAAAGCCAAATGGAACAGCAATTCTTGGACGCTGATGCCTATGGTCAGTCGTTGGCCGAACTTATGACATCAACCTCTAACCCCTTAACCCCCTAACCCAATAACCCCAAACTGTGTATCACGTACCTGTTCTTCTAACCGAAACTGTTGACGGACTCAACATACAGCCGGGCGGCATCTACGTAGATGTTACCTTTGGCGGAGGTGGACATAGCCGCGAAATACTGCGTCGTATCGACGAGACGGCGCATCTCTATAGCTTTGATCAAGATGCTGATGCAGAGCAAAACGTGCCAGAAGGCGACAGTCGTTTTACCTTTGTGCGTAGCAACTTTCGCTATCTGAAAAATTGGATGCGCTATTATGGCGTAGCACAAGTAGACGGTATATTGGCCGACTTGGGCGTTTCGAGCCATCACTTCGATGCCGAAGAGCGTGGTTTCTCCTTCCGCTTTGACGCTCCACTTGATATGCGCATGAACGAGCGTGCGGGTACGACAGCGGCCGATATCGTCAATAAATATGACGAAGAACAATTGGCCAACGTGTTCTACCTATATGGTGAAATGAAGAACAGTCGGCGCATTGCTTCAGCCTTGGTAAAGGCGCGTAACCAAAGTGCAATCAATACGATTGACGACCTGCTCCAGGTAGTAAAACCATTGATGCCTCGCGAACGTGAAAAGAAAGATTTAGCTCGAGTGTTTCAAGCTTTGCGTATAGAGGTAAATCACGAAATGGACGCACTGCAAGAGATGTTAGAGGCAGCTTTGCAAGTGTTGCGTCCTGGAGGAAGGCTCAGCGTGCTGACTTATCATTCGTTGGAAGACCGCATGGTAAAGAACTTTATACGTGCAGGTCGCATAGACGGTAAGGTAGAGCAGGATTTCTATGGTCGCCGACTTACCCCGTGGCGCGCTATTAATAACAAAGTGATTTTACCTTCAGCACAAGAGCAAGAGGAAAACCCGCGCAGCCGCTCTGCTAAGTTGCGCATAGCTGAAAAATTATAGGGGTGTTCTAAAAATTCTGTTTTTAGAATGTTCTAATTCTGTCGGTTGATTTGCACCCTCTCGAAAGTGTCTTTTTTCTCTGAGAAAATGGGCTGCGGCTCAGCAATTCAAGCTAACGCTTGATTGCGTTCGCCTTGC
>JBNMKQ010000173.1:0-5337 GCA_050874425.1 Alloprevotella sp. | reverse complement strand
AGGGGAGGGGGAATAAGTAACCTTTACTTGCTGCGTTTCTAGTTGAGAACCAACAGAAAACTCAAGAAGTAAGAGTGACTTATTCCCCCTCCCCTGTGGGGGAGGGGGTTAGGGGGAGAGGCCTCATCAAATTGCAGTTTACCCACTCGATTCGTTATAGCCCCATAAAAACAAGCAGAAGTCTTACACATACATCAAAGTTGTAAGCCGTTCGGCTTGGTACACTTCTTGGGCTACTTGTTGCACCTCTTCAGCTTTAACTTGCTGAATGGCATTGATGATGTCAGGCACGGAGCGATAGCGATTATAGTGTGCAAAGGTCTTGCCTAAAGCTAAAGCGTAAGCTTCGGAGGAATCGGTCGAAATGCCGATTTGTCCACAGAGTTGCTTCTTGGCTGCATTGAGAGTAGCGGGACAGAGCGGCTTGTTCATTAACTTATCCAGTTCGCGGCGCAATAGTCGACTACAGCGTGAAGTGTCATGCGTGTCGCAACCAAAGTATACATTCCAAAAGCCCGTGTCGGGATTAGTGTTTAAGTAGCTATCAACGCTATAAACCAAACCCGCTCTCTCACGCATAGAGATATTAAGACGTGAGTTCATGCCAGGGCCACCTAACATATTATTGAGCAGAACAAGCGCGAAGCGACGAGGATCGGTGCCTGCAAAGGTAGGGCCGCCAATCAGAACGTGAGCTTGGTGAGTACCTCGTTCAATACGGTGAATGTTGCTACACATTTGGGGAGCCGGGCTTTGTTGCTCGTTATGAACAAAGGGGGGGAGTGATGCAAAGTCAGAGGTGGGTAGCAAACGTTCTAATCGACGCACTATGGTAGAGAATGCAACGTCGCCGTATACGTAAAATATGGCATTCTCTGGTCGATAATATTGACGAGCAAAGCGTAAGGCATCGGCCGTGGTATATTGTCGCAAGCGTTCAGCTTTTCCTAGAATGTCGCGCCCTAAGGGTTGCGACGGATACATGAGCGTCTCAAATTCGTCAAAGATGAGTTCTGAAGGAGAGTCCTTGTAACTATCAATCTCATCACAGATAACCTCTACCTCGCGGTCTATTTCAGTTTGAGGATAAGTGCTATGAAATACGATGTCAGTTAATAGACTGACCGCACGAATAAAGTTTTCTTTAAGTACGGTGGCATAATATACCGTTTCTTGCTTGGTGGTAAAAGCATTGAGGTCTCCTCCAACGCATTCTAGTCCATTGGTAATCTGACTGGCACGACGTCGTTGTGTGCCTTTAAAGGTCATGTGTTCTATGAAGTGAGCCATGCCACTATCATCGGGGGATTCATGTCGCGTACCAGCACACACTACGTAGCCGCAATAGAGTACTGGAGAGTTGGATGTCTCGTGTATGACGCGTAGCCCACACGGGAGTGTCGTTTCGTTATGTTGCATGAGGTGAAGGTATTGGGTTAGGGGTGGGTAGGAGGTTAGGAGGTTAGAGGAGGTTAGGAGGTTAGGAGGTTAGGAGGTTAGGAGGTTAGGAGGTTAGGAGGTTAGAGGGTTAGGGGGTTAGAAGGTTAGAAGGTTAGGAGGTTAGAGGAGGTTAGAGGAGGTTAGGAGGTTAGAGGGTTAGGAGGTTAAAAAGTTAGTTTTTGGAGATGATTGAAGGGGAATAAAGTTGCAATTGATGCTTGATAATCTTCAAAACAAACTTTTTAACCCTCTAACCCTTAACCCTCTAACCCTTTAACCCTCTAACCCTTTAACCCTCTAACCCTCTAACCTTCTAACCTCCTAACCTTCTAACCCTCTACCCCTTACTTTCTAAAGTACTTCCCCACCACAGGTAGATTGTGGAGTGGAAAGTCGTAGTGTATGGTGTGTGCTACAAATAGTACGATGCAGACCGTATTAATGGCCAATCGAAGTGCCATATTGGGCACGTAAACCTCGGCCAAGTGCATGATGACAAAGAATAATAGCGTAATGGCAACGTATACGCCAATGCTCTTGAGCGGATAGTTGATAGGATAATACTTCTGCCCAACAAAGTAACTGAGCACCATCGCTGTGCCATACCCTGCAAAGCCCGCCCAAGCGCAAGCCATGTAGCCATACTGCGGTACAAAAATAACGTTTACGGCTATCAGCACAACACAACCTATGCCCGAGAACCATGCTCCCCAAATCGTACGGTCAATGAGTTTGTACCAAAAAGAGAGGTTGAAGTAAACGCCCATCAAAATTTCAGCAGCCATTACAATAGGCACAACGCGTAGTCCGTCCCAATAGTCGCGACCAATGATGTGGCGCAACACGTCGATGTAACCCACCACCACTAAGAAGGCCAACAAGGTAAAGATTAGAAAGTATTTCATAGCTGCGGCATACGTGTCGCGGCTATCTTTATCTTTGGCCTTGCCAAATACAAATGGCTCGTAGGCATAGCGGAAGGCTTGCGTTATCATAGCCATAATCATAGCTATCTTTGAGGCTGCTCCGTATATGCCCAATTGTGTGTGTGAGTCGTTGCCTTTATAGATGTAAGGGAAAAGAATCTTATCGGCCGTTTGGTTTAGAATACCAGCAATGCCCAATACGAGTATGGGCCAACTGTAACGCAGCATTTTACTTATGAGGCGTTTCGTTTCGCTCCATGTAGCAAATTCGCCCATAAAGCCTTCTTTGAGTTCTTTGTAGAAGCAGAAGGTGATGCTAGCAGTGCAGACTAAGTTGATATAGAAAGCATAGCCTACTTCGGTGCCGCCTAATACAACGTAGTAGAGTACGTTGAGTAAAATGTTGAGCAGAATGAACAATAGCTTGAAGGCGGCAAACTTCATGGGGCGCTTCTTGTAACGTAAGTAAGCAAAGGGGATGCACTGGAAGGCATCAATAGCTACGGTTACAAACATGGTCCATACGTAAGCAGGGTGGTCAGCATACCCCATGAGACTGCTCAAGGGATGAATGAAGGCCATGACTAAGGCAATGAATAGGAGTGAGGTGCAACCCACCATGCAGAGTACGGTGGTGTAGACTTTATGTGCGTCTTCCCCCTCTTTGTTAACAAAGCGGAAGAAGGTAGTCTCCATTCCGTAGGTTAGTATCACAAGCAATAGGGCCGTGTAGGCATACATATTGGTAATGACACCATAACCGCCACTTGCTGCACTGATTTTGGCTGTGTAGAGGGGTACTAACAGATAATTTAAGAAACGTCCGATAATACTTGACATTCCGTATATGGCCGTGTCCTTGGCCAAAGATTTCATATTTGCCATAAAGGGAGAATGTGCTAATGAGTTAATATGCTAATGTGCTAATGTGCTAATGAGTTAATGTGCTAATGTGCTAATGAGTTAATGTGCTAATGAGTTAATGTGCTAATATGCTAATGTGCTAATATGCTAATGTGCTAATAGTTCGGTTTTTAGTTTGGAGGTTATGAGGTTATAAAGTTACTTCACATTGATAATCAACAATACTAACTTTTTAACCTTATAACCTTATAACCTTATAACCTTATAACCTTATAACCTTATAACCTTATAACCTTATAACGTAAAACTAACTTATTGCCTTTATCCAAAGAACAGATAACAAATGGCAATGGCAGCAATGATGCCAGCTAAGTCGGCTAAGAGACCACAAGCTACGGCATGGCGCGTTTTGGCTATGCCTACCGAACCGAAGTAGACGGCGAGAATGTAGAAGGTCGTGTCGGTGGAACCTTGGAAGATACAACTCAGCCGGCCTACAAATGAGTCGGCCCCATAGGTGTTCATCGCATCGACCATCATGCCGCGTGCACCACTACCTGAAAGGGGCTTCATCAATGCCGTGGGTAAGGCTCCCACCCAATCAGCATTACAACCTGTGAGGCCTACTAACCATGTGACACCATTGATGAGCCAGTCCATAGCTCCGGAGGCGCGAAATACGCCAATGCCCACTAATACGGCTACTAAGTACGGAATAATGCGCACGGCTGTACTAAATCCTTCTTTGGCACCTTCGACGAAAGCATCGTAGACGTTGATATGCTTGCGTACCCCTGCCAAGATAAAACTAATAATAATGGTCAGCAGTAATACGTTGGCCGTTGTTGTGCCGACGAGGTTCATCATCGTGCTATCTAAACGGCTGAAGCCCCATATAATGGCGGCCACAGCAGCCGACATACCTGCTAATGTAGCCAACAATACGGGCTGTAGTAAGTTGATACGCTGAAAGAGGCTGGTGATGATAATGCCAGCTAAGGTGGACACGAAGGTAGCGATTAGAATTGGAATAAAAATGTCAGTGGGTTGCGCTGCCCCCATTTGTGCACGATATACCATGATGCTTACAGGTATGAGGGTCAGCCCTGAAGTATTGAGCACCAAGAACATAATCATGGCGTTCGAAGCAGTGTCTTTTTTAGGGTTTAACTCTTGTAGTCCCTCCATAGCTTTTAGTCCAAGGGGGGTAGCAGCATTGTCGAGTCCTAACATATTTGCCGCGATGTTCATAAAGATATTGCCATAAACGGGATGTCCTTTGGGAAGTTCGGGGAAGAGCTTGTTAAACACGGGGCTAAGCACACGAGCCATAGCATTGACCACGCCACCCTTCTCACCGATTTTCATTATCCCCAACCAGAGAGACAACACGCCTGTAAGACCTAATGAAATTTCAAAAGCCGTTTTTGAACTGTCGAAGGTGGAGTTCATTATGGCGGGGAATACTTCCACATCGCCCATAAATATTAATTTAATGATAGCTATAACGAAAGCTATCATAAAGAAGGCCACCCAAATGTAATTTAATACCATTGATTATCTGTATGTTATTTTTTCTATTTCGTGTGGCAAAGTTACGCAACTTTATGAGGAACGTGGCATTTTATGTGAACAAATACAGATCGCAGGGGATAAACTGCAAATTAACAGCCTCTCCCCCTACCCCTCTCTTTGGTCGAGGAGGGGATTAGGGGGAGAGGCCCCAGTTTATGAAGTCGTCTAAACTTTTCTGACGAAGATTTGAATTGGAGTTTGAACGCTTCTTAATTCAATATCAACCAACTATGGCTTTATAGCATAGGGTGGGCAACTTTAGTATTTTATTTTACAATCTCAGGTTTCGGATTTAGATAAGCTGCAATTTGTCGAAGAGATGTGCGCCACAAACGCGCCTACGTAACGCGTGCTTTTCTTTGACATTATCGGCTGCGGCTCAGCAATTCGAGCGAGCTCGATTGCATTCGCCTTGCACGATAATTCCAGCACGCGCTAGCAAAATGTTGCAAACGCAAGCTAGCCTGGGGGCGACGCGTCCCCGCGTCGGCATTGCCAACTTGGGGTTAGATGCCCCAAGTTGGCAATACTT
>JBNMKQ010000172.1:0-5344 GCA_050874425.1 Alloprevotella sp. | reverse complement strand
TTGTGCCCTATCGGAAGTGTATTTTTTCTCTGAGAACATGGGCTGCGGCTCAGCAATTCAAGCTAACGCTTGATTGCGTTCGCCTTGCACCATGTTTGAAAGCAAACGAAGGAGCATAGCGGGCTATGTGACTGAGTTTGCTTTCAAAAAGACATTTTCGAGAGGGGGCAAATCAACCGACAGAATTAGAACATTCTAAAAACAGAATTTTTAGAACACCCCTTTATTTAGTTGTATTTGCTTGTCAAGGCATCGAGCCTTGACAAGCAAATGCCGACGCGAGGACGCGTCGCCCCCAGGGAAGGACGCGTCGCCCCAGGGAAGGACGCGTCGCCCCCAGGTGAGGGGCGCAGAGCGCGTTTACTTTATCTTCCACACCTTAGCTTCTTTCACTTTACCTCCGAAGAAGTGGAGTGCGTTGTAAGGTTCCGTGGGGAATACGAGGTTGGTCATAGCAATACGGCCACCATCGACGAAGAGTTCAACGGACGATTTATCAACGAACACTTGTACGTGGTGCGTCTCAGCCTTTACAGGCACGGGAGCCCATGTGCCCAGTGCGAAAGCATTCTTATAGTCGACGGTAAGCGTCTTATAACGTTTCAGACTTTCGGCGTTGTCGAGCTGATGAGGTTCTACCTTCTTACCAAAGTCGGTAATGCCACTCTCAGCACGATCCATTACGAAGCGTTGTGCCTTCACGTCGTAGTAGAGACTTACCTTTTCGCCCTTGCTATTTACCAAGTCAACGCCACACTTATCAGCATTGGCGGGAGTAAGGTCAAAGTCCAACTCAAGAGCCCCCTCATTGGCAAAGTCCACTTGCGTTTCGCCCTCAAACGAACCGATATTCTTTGCTTCGCCACGCAAGGCAGCTGTTTCCTTTACAGGGGCTGCGCTCAGCAAGAGTTCGCCCTTATCGGCCGTGTAGAGTTTCAACTCGCGTGGCAGCGCGTTTTGAGAACGGAATTGCTGTATCGGGGTGAGGTTCGCATACTGCCAGTTGCTCATCCACGGCATAGCGATTACGCGGCCCGGCGTGTTAGAATAAGTCACTGTGGCGTAATGGTCCTTGCCCCAGTCGAGCCACTTCACGTCGGTGGGCGCGGTGTCGCACGTAAACTTTTGGCCGTCAAACTGTCCTACAAAGTACATCGTACCGCTACCACCATACACAAAGCCCGGATTGATATTGACGATCATCACCCACTTCTTGTTTTGCTCGTTGCCGTCAACGGCCATCTCGAAGAAGTCAGGACATTCGAACTGATTGGGTTGAGGTCCGTAGCCCTCGCCCCATTGGCTCATGTACTTCCAGTCCTTCAGGTTCTTTGACTCATAGAAGCGCATATTCTTGTCAGCACTGACTATCATCACCCACTTTTGCTGTGGTGCATACCAGAATACCTTCGGGTCGCGGAAATTTTCGAGTCCGTCGAAAGCCGTCACTACAGGATTTTTCTCATACTTCGTAAAGGTGCGTCCATTGTCAAGGCTATAAGCCATGCATTGTTGCTGACGTTGGTGGCCACCGGCCAATCCCTTGTGAGAGGTGTAGAAGGCAATGATAGCATTCTTGCCAAAACCTGCCGTGTTGTTAGCGTCAACCACACACGAACCTGAGAAGATATGTCCCATCGTATCGCGTGCAATGGCGGGCTGTTCGTGCGTCCAATGTACGAGGTCTTTTGAAACGGAGTGTCCCCAGTGCATATTGCCCCACTTCGAACCGTAAGGGTTGTACTGGAAGTAGAGGTGGTATTCACCGTCTTTATATACAAGGCCATTGGCATCGTTCATCCAACCATACGTGGGGGTGTGGTGATAGAGCGGACGATAGGTCTCACGATTTTTCGTATCGAACGTGTCGGCCAACTCTATGTGCTTCCAAGCTACTGCCGTGCGTGCCAAACCTTTGATGACAAGTGAGTCCTCTGCAGCCCCTGTATGAAGGGGGAAGGGCACCATATAGTCCACTTTGTTAACGGCCAAGCGCACGTCCATCGGTGTGCCGTTGAGCATCACTTGGGCCTCGGGTTGTTCCTCCTCAATGGGTAAGAGCGCATACTTCGGAGCGTCTTTAATATTTACGATAGTGAGCGTATCGCTCGGTTGGTTCAACGTAAACGAACCATTATTTGATGCGCATGAAGCCAATAGGGCTGCGCCAAAAAGTATTGATAAAGTTCTCATGGTTTTGTTTTTTTTGTTGACAAGTTAACGAGTTGACGAGTTAACAGGTGTTTTTTTAGTTAACGAGTTAACGAGTTGACGAGTTAACAGGTAAGTTTGTTTTTTTAGTTGACAAGTTAACGAGTTGACGAGTTAACAGGTAAGTTTGTTTTTTTAGTTAACGAGTTAACGAGTTGACGAGTTAACAGGTAAGTTTGTTTTTTTAGTTGACAAGTTAACGGAAACTTACTCGTTAACTTGTTAACTCGTCAACTTGTTAACTCGTCAACTTGTTAACTGAATTAGAAATTAATCTTTGCTGAAAATTCCACGGTGAAGGGACGAATGTACGAACCTGCCATCCATGCGCCATTATACTGTGCGGCATGGTCTTTGTCCACCAACTCTGCACCGGCGATAGAGCCTTTCGCACCCGTTTGGTTCAAGAAGTTGATAACGGTGCAGCCCAATTGCACGTGGCGATTAACCTTCCAGTCTACACCGCCAAACGTCTCCCAGCGGCCACTGAAGTAGTAAGCATTCTTAATGTTGGCATACGTCTTAGAGAAGTAGCGGAACGAAGCCCAAATGCGCAATGCATCATTCTTGAGGAAGGTGTACGAAGGGTCAAGTTCTACTAACACCTTCGGTATCTCCGTGACGATATTGCCCGTAGCATTAATGCCGCTCACCGTACCGTCAGAGAAGGTTACACTCGTCTCGTACTTCTTATAAGTCGGCTTTTGATAAGTGAACAAGAAGTGGAACTCAAAGCCGCGGAATGGCTTCACTACGGCATCAGTAGTCCACCCCAGCGTCTTAATATCATAAGTCAAAGCAGAGGCCTTGATGTCAGATGCATTGTTAGGATTGATGAGGTTGAGCGTAGAGTTGTTGTTCGACTTCGCAATGTATGAGAAGAGCGAGGTGAGGCTCAACCAATCATTGTTGTAATAGATACCTGCACGGCCTAAGGGAATAGAAATTTTGCTCACGTTCGGCATTTCGGCCGGTGCAAATGAGTTCATGGCGGGACGTTGCGTGTTATAAGTAAAGTCGCCCGTAAAGCCAAACTGCTTGGTCACTTTATAAGTCAAGGCAGCGGTGTAGACCGTGTTGAGCCAATTGTAAGCGTAGTCAACTGGGGCAATCACCGTACCGTCGGCAGCCGTAGCGCCTAAGTGATAATTGGCAAAGCGGCCCACATACTTGCCCTCCGCATTGCGCACGGCAGCATTTTCGCCCTTCGAGCGTTGCCACTCTAAGCGGGCACCATAATAGAGGTTGAACTTCGGTGTGATGTCCCAATCGTGTGTGGCAAAGATAGCTAATTTGTTCTCATCGCCTTTGTAATACTCCGACGCGTTTTGGTTGAAGTTATAATAGGCCGAAGTGCCATAATAATGCTTCTCGGCCAAGGCAGCAGGGTGGAACAAGATAGAGGGCATCGCCTCTACCGTGTGGTCGTACATCGTTGTACACGAAGCGTAGTCGTTGTGGTAGTGCCATTGGTTCAAGCCCACGCGCCACGTCATGTTGTCATACTTACGTTTGAGTTCTGAGGTGAGGAACGTCTCGTCTATCTTACCCCGGTTGAAGCACGACATGCGGCTCTGCATGTGGCCAGCATAAGGAGTAAGCGTTCCGTCAGCCCCCTTCGTATAATACCCATCGGCCGCAGTCACTTCGCTCAGCGACATAGGCGTTTGGTAGAGGTACGACCCCTGTGCGTGGTCGTACTTAAAGCGCACGTCCCACTCCAAGCCGTTGTCCCAACGATAGTTGTTCTGTAGCGTAAACTGATTGCCTCGGCTGGCAGTGGCATCGTAAAGCGAGGTGGTCTTTACCTCGCCCGTGCGCATGTCCATATAAGGTATGGTCGAAACGTTGGGCAGGTAAGAACTGGTGCCAAGGCTGAAACCAGGTATTTCCTTTACTGATCCATCACCGTTATAGATAAAGGGGGCTCCCGTTGTAGCGTTCGACAGCCAGTGGGAGTTGGAGTAATGATAAATGGCTGATAGGCGGCCGCGGCCTTCGTTATAAAGTTTGGTCAACGCAAATTTGTATATCTCCGTGCGGTCTTGATACTGCGCAAAGCGCAACTTAAACGAACCCGGGTCGAAGTTTTGGTAAACGCTGCCAGAGTAGTACCAACCCTTGCCAATGGCGCCATTGAGGTTGAGGTCGAACTGCTGCTTGCCAAAGTGGTTGGTGTTATAATTCAGCGTGCCGTTGAAGAATTTTGTTTTGTCCGTGCCTAATTGGTCAAACGAATTGACCGCGTAACCAATGTTGCCCGTCGTGATGGCCGTCTCTGATATCTTTAAGAGTCCTGTGTGAGCTAACGAGCCATCGCCTCTCCAGTGGGTATTCACGTTGTGAGGGTTGGAGTTAAATACGACGGGGAGTCCGTTTTCGAGCACGTTGACATCGCCTCCTGGCAGTCCGATCGAAATCTCGCGTGGGCCATTTGCTGACGCTGCGTTGAGCATCACGTTGCGGTTGCCCTCTTCTTTGGCAGCATTCTCTGTGGCTGTGCTGTCGGCAGCTGTAACTTTTCCTTGTGCCATTGCTCCCGCGCTAATAGCAGCCATAAAGGTTAACAAGGCTGCGCGTTGCAATTGTTTCTTTGGGTAAGTCATGGTAACTGTAAATTGGTGTAAGAAAAGATGAGTTTAATGCCACATGGCGTGTACATTTATCGTACGTCGTGAGGGCTCATTTGCACCTCTTTGCCGCGTATGATAACAAATTTGACGTGCAACAAATGTTACACCCCATGTGGCGTTTGTGCTGCAAAACTACTGAGAGCCAACACTTTTGTCAAGCACAAATGTTGCATTTACTTGTAATTTTGATACATTGCAACATTAATGTTACAAAATACAACGTTATTACATTTCTCAACGTATTACCTACCGTTTTGCATAGCAAATATAGCAAAACAAGGTGTAAACTAATCTGATACAAAGCAATTCGGAAGGATAGACGGCCTCACCCCCTAACCCCCTCCCCCACAGGGGAGGGGGTTAGGGGGAGAGGCCGCATCAAATTGCAGTTTATCGAAGAGAATAGGAATGAACATTAAGGCGCGCTTAGCACTTTGAGTCTTAAACAACTAATAGTTATATTGCAAGAAACGCAAGGGCGTAGCCTGTTTGTTTATGAC
>JBNMKQ010000171.1:0-5403 GCA_050874425.1 Alloprevotella sp. | reverse complement strand
TACTTTGACGTTATTCTTGCCCACACAGGACAGAACTATGACTACAACCTCAACGGCATCTTCTTCAAGGACTTAAAGCTCGCAGAACCCGAAGTTTACATGGACGCTGTAGGTGATGATCTCGGTGCCACCTGTGGCAATATCATCAACTGCTCGTACAAACTCTTCGCCCAAACCAAGCCC
The DNA here is from genome assembly GCA_050874425.1 of Alloprevotella sp. Taxonomy (GTDB): domain Bacteria; phylum Bacteroidota; class Bacteroidia; order Bacteroidales; family Bacteroidaceae; genus Alloprevotella. The sequence goes on along the minus strand of JBNMKQ010000171.1, from coordinate 5,220 downwards.
GACGGCGTATTAGTGTTAGGCGACACCAACTCATGCTTGAGCGTTATCGGAGCCAAGCGTCTGCACATCCCTATCTTCCACATGGAGGCAGGCAACCGCTGCAAAGACGAATGTCTCCCCGAAGAGACCAACCGCCGCATCGTTGACATCATCTCTGACGTGAACATGGCCTACTCAGAACACGCACGTCGCTACCTTGCTGACTGTGGTCTGCCCAAAGAACGCACCTATGTCACAGGCTCGCCCATGGCAGAAGTATTGCACAACAACCTCGCCGAAATAGAAGCCTCTGACGTTCACCAACGTCTCGGCTTGGAGAAAGGCAAATACATTCTACTTTCTGCTCACCGCGAAGAGAATATTGACACGGAGAAGAACTTCCTTTCCCTCTTCAATGCTATCAACCACATGGCTGAGAAGTACGATATGCCTATTCTCTACAGTTGCCACCCCCGCAGCCGCAATCGCCTTGCCGCTTCAGGTTTCCAACTTGACCCACGTGTTATCCAGCACGAGCCCCTCGGTTTCCACGACTACAACTGCCTCCAGATGAACGCCTTTGCCGTTGTGAGCGACTCTGGCACCCTCCCCGAGGAATCTTCCTTCTTCACCAGTGTCGGTCACCCCTTCCCCGCCATTTGCATTCGCACCTCAACGGAGCGTCCCGAAGCCATTGACAAGGGCGACTTCATCATCGCAGGTATAGACGAAAAGAGCCTCCTTCAAGCTGTAGACACGGCTGTAGAGTTGTGTCGTGATGGCCAACACGGCATTCCCGTTCCCGACTACGTAGACGAAAACGTATCAACAAAAGTCGTGAAGATTGTACAAAGCTACGTGGGCATTGTCAATAAAATGGTGTGGCGCAAATTTTAATGGCGAAATTTAACGCGTGGCCAGCTGTCTCGGACGCAAGCTAACCTGGGGGCGACGCGTCCCCGCGTCGGTATTGCCATGTTGGGGCTCGAGGCCCCAACATGGCAATGCATTAAGAGTATTGCCAACTTAGGGTTACGCCCTAAATCGCCTGCTTACCTAATCCTTAATACTTAAATAACGTGCACAATTTCAAAGATATAAAAGTCGCCGTAGCAGGTACTGGCTACGTAGGACTGAGCATAGCAACATTGCTATCGCAACATCATCATGTAACGGCAGTGGATGTCATTGCCGAAAAGGTAGAGAAACTCAACAACCGCATCTCTCCCATTCAAGATGATTACATAGAAAAATACTTGGCGGAGAAGCCACTCAACCTCACCGCCACACTCGATGGTCGTGCAGCCTACGCTGATGCTGACTTCGTGGTGATCGCTGCTCCTACCAACTATGACCCAGTAAAGAACTACTTCGACACAAGCCACGTGGAAGAAGTAATAGACCTTGTATTGGAAGTAAATCCCGATGCCGTAATGGTCATCAAGAGCACCATTCCCGTTGGCTACACTCGCAATCTTTACTTGAAATACGCGCAGAAAGGTGTAAAGAAGTTCAACTTGCTCTTCTCACCCGAATTTCTACGTGAAAGCAAGGCCCTCTACGACAACCTCTACCCCAGTCGTATCATCGTAGGCTATCCCAAGATTATCAACCTTCCCGAATTTGAGGAAGAGAACAAGGCTATAGAATCCGTCACCGATGTAGAAATGTTGAAAGAAGCGGCCAAAACCTTTGCTGCCCTCCTACAAGAAGGTGCCATCAAGGAAAACATCGACACGCTCTTCATGGGCATGAAGGAGGCAGAAGCTGTAAAACTCTTCGCCAATACCTACCTTGCTCTCCGCGTAAGCTACTTCAATGAACTTGATACCTACGCAGAAGTAAAAGGTCTTGATAGCAAAGCCATCATCGAAGGCGTTGGCCTTGATCCACGCATTGGTACCCATTATAACAATCCCTCATTCGGCTATGGTGGTTATTGCTTGCCCAAAGACACCAAGCAACTCCTTGCCAACTATCAGGATGTGCCTCAGAATATGATGTCGGCCATTGTGGAATCAAACAAGACGCGCAAGGACTACATAGCTGATGCTGTTCTTCGCAAAGCTGGTTATTATGCAGAAAATGGTCAATGGGACGCCGATAAGGAACACGCATGTGTGATTGGTGTCTATCGTTTGACGATGAAGTCAAACTCCGACAACTTCCGCCAATCGGCCATTCAAGGCATCATGAAGCGCGTAAAGGCCAAGGGTGCAGAGGTGATCATTTACGAGCCAACTCTTGAAGACGGCACAACATTCTTCGGTAGCAAGGTCGTAAACAATCTCGCAGATTTCAAAGCTCAGAGCAAGGCCATTATCGCCAACCGCTTTGATGACTGCCTGAAAGATGTAGAAGAGAAAGTTTACACACGCGACATTTTCAGAAGAGACTAATGCTATGGTAGAATATAATGTAAACTTAGAAGGCAAAACTGTCCTCGTGACAGGAGCGGCTGGTTTTATCGGCAGCAATCTTGGCAACTGTAAGCAATGAAAAGTGCCTACACTTTTGGGGCATGTCCCCAATAGACTGCTTACCTTTATTTGCGAAAGTAATTATAAACTCTTATCTTTGCACCTATATAATAATTAGAATTTTATAAGTAAATGCCACATATATTCGTTAAAAATGTTGGTCCGATTGCCGAAGCGAAGGTTGAGTTTAGAAAGTGTACAATTTTTGTCGGTGAGCAGGGAGCAGGTAAGAGTACAATAGCAAAGTTGTGCTCTCTTTTTACTTGGCTTGAAAAAGGACTACTTAGGCACATGCTTTCTTTAGATGCAATCACCAAAAACAATCGCTTCAAAAACAAATATGCAGCTTATCACAATTTAGATTCGTATATGTCTGCATCATCATATATAATGTATGATGGTGATTTCTTTGTTTTTACATATGAGAATGAACATTTGTTTATTGAAAAGAAACAAACGAAACAAGAGGAATGTGTTGCAAAGGTAATGTATGTTCCCGCAGAACGTAATTTACTAAGTGTTATTGAAAGTAGTAAACTGCAAAGTGGTCTATCTGCTGCTATGCAAACGTTGATGGAGGAATTTAACAATGCTAAAATTAGTTTCGCAAAAGGATTAGACTTGCCTATAGGTAACTTAACCTTTTCTTACGATAGGCTAAATAAGGTGAGTTGGATAAATGGGGTAGCAAATGATGGTGCACCTTATAAAGTTATGCTAAAGGAGGCTGCAAGTGGCTTTCAATCACTTTTACCTTTAATCATAGTAAGTCATTACTTGTCAGACTTGGTGATTAAAAGAGAATTAGGTGCAGTAGATTACAACGAACAGAAGTTCTTGCAACAGGAAGTAGATAAGATCATGGCTAATGGATCGCTTTCAGAGTCGGTCAAGAATGCTGTTTTACGCAATCTATCATCTCGATTCAAATACTCTTCCTTTGTTAATATTGTGGAGGAATTGGAGCAAAATCTTTATCCTCAGTCACAAAAAAAGGTGTTGCTTGATTTGTTGCAAATAAATGCTGCGATTAATGCTAACAGACTTGTGCTCACAACACATAGCCCATATCTTATCAATTATATAATTCTTATTGTTAAAGCGTCTATGCTGAATGCTAAGATAACTGATAAAGCGTTGTTAAAGAGTCTGTATAGCATCGTTCCAGCATGTAGTATGCTCAAATCAGAAGATTTGGCAATATATGAATTGAAAGGGGGAAAAGCATGCTTACTTGATAACTATGATGGTTTGCCTTCAGATGCAAATTTTCTAAATCAACAGATGATAGAAACAAATGAATTGTTTGACGAATTGTTGGACATAGAAGAGCAAATAAAGTAGTGGTACAAGACAGGGAAAAGGTAGATTTTTTTACTCCTCAATGCCAAACAGAAGGTATAGATGCTACTGTTTTTGGCATATGTGACGATGAGGATAAAGCAGAAAAGACTCCTGCGTATGTAAGTTATGAGCAGCAAGATAAATGGTGTGCGACAGTTGTCAATAATAGTGGTAAAGCAATAAATTTTACTGCAGTAGACAATTGTGTGGTTGTTTATCGTGATAATGGGGAAATGGAAAATCGTTGTGATGCAATGCTTACTAATGCAGAAAACTTAGTCTTTGTTGAACTTAAAGACGAAAGAAAGAATTGGCTTTCCCATGCTGTAGAGCAGTTGCAAACTACTATTGACGTATTTAAGTCAAATAATGATGTGAGTAAATTCGCACATAAAAGAGCATTTGCTTGCAACAAGCGACATCCGCAATTTGCGTATAGTAATAAGGAACTAAAGCAAAAGTTTTTCCAAAAGAACGGATTTAGATTATTTGATGAAGTAGTAATAACCTTTTAGAACAAAAAACTGTGTAAGTTTTTGATAAAATAAATAAGTATATGGTAGAGCCACAATTAATGGCGAAGCGTAAGGCAATGTTTGACAAACTAGAGAAACGATTCGCCCTTGGCAGTACTCCAAAAGAGGATGCATTCTATTTTCATTCTTCTGAGGACCGCATTGTCCTTTCTCACGCCCTATTCTGGGTGATGACGCAAAACATGAAGGGGCATGTAGCCAAGGAGCGATACTTTCTCCTTCTTCGTCAATACCAAGAAGAAATGTTGGAGGCCTATCTCACGGTGTCCGATCAATTCTCTGAGTTGCTTCATTATTGTAATCTCACTTTCAATCTCTTCCCCCAAATATTAACTGCGCAATACAATATTCTTACCGACAAAGATGCTCGTAAGCTCTCTGGTATTTTTATGGTAGCTGGTGGTTATGGTGGCGACATGCCTGAGGAATTAGTCGACGAACTCCTTGACGACATCGACTTTTATTACAACCACGTGAAATGCCGCAAAATAGAACAAATGCTTCCCCAACTCTACAAGAGGGCTGAAGCTGAGATACAAGACGTTTTATCTAATTCATAACCCATTTTAGATGGTTTCCTCTTTCTATCCACAAGAACGTATAGCTCTCTCTGTATTGAGGTAATATCATTAAAAAGGCTCCTATAAAGAATCGTATGGATAAGCTGCAATTTATCAAAAAATCGCGCCACGAACGCGCCTACATAACGCATGCTTTTCTTTACATAAGATAGGCTGCGGCTCGGCATAACGTTCAAACAAGTTTGACGTTCTGCACTCGGTTTGCACTATCTTTGAATAAGATAGGCTGCACCTCGGCATAACGTTCAAACAAGTTTGACGTTCTGCACTCGGTTTGCACTATCTTTGAATAAGATAGGC
>JBNMKQ010000170.1:0-5496 GCA_050874425.1 Alloprevotella sp. | reverse complement strand
TTATACTTTAATGTAAGACATAAATATCATAAATACGTATATTTCGTTGCAGATTGTAAGCTATCGGATTAACAAATTGGAGTTCTCGGACAGTCTGGGGGGAGGGGGTTAGGGGGAGAGGCCTCATCAAATTGCAGTTTAACAAAATACATTTTTCATAATCAAATATGGTAAGCAAACAAAGTTTTCGTAACTTCGCAACTACTTAATACACTTACTTTTTACTGATATGCTACAAAACAGACTTTTAGCTGGAGCTATTGTCCTGCTCACACTACTCACAGCCTGCAATAGCAAGAAGGGAGAAAGCAATATCCCTAACACTACTAACGAAGCTACAGCAGACACCATAGCTGCTGAACAAGTGGCAGACTCGACCATTTATGGCACATCGGGTGAAGACTTTGGTATGAGCACGTTCTGTCTCATCACCGACAAAGGAGACACACTGCAAGTATGCCGAACGGCTAACGACGGAACGGATGCTAATATCTATGGAAGCATTGAATATGGCGACCGCTATGCCATGACTACACGCGATAATGGAGAATCCCTGGGGGTGCTCATCAACCTTACAGAATTAGATAAGAAACTTAAAGATTACGAAATCGTCAACGGCAAACTAATAGTAAAAGGTGACACCGTGGCGCTTGATAAGTATTTTAAATAATCAAAGACGCAATATGTTTTCAGGAATTGTTGAATCAATAGCTCGCGTAGTGGCTGTTGAAAAGGACAGAGAGAATAAGCACTTCACGCTTTCATGCCCCTTTACCGACGAACTTAAAATTGATCAAAGTGTGGCACACAATGGTGTTTGCTTAACCGTTGTAAAGATTGAAGGCAACGAATACGTAGTCACTGCCATGGACGAAACGCTGAAGCGTTCTAACTTAGGCTTGCTCCAACCTGGTGATGAGGTGAACGTTGAACGCTCTATGCAGATGAATGGCCGTTTGGACGGACACATCGTACAAGGGCACGTTGACACTACCGCCACTTGCACCGACATCAAGGACGCTGATGGTAGCTATGAGTTCACCTTTAGCTACGAAACGGACAATGAACTTATTAAGCGTGGCTACTTTACGGTTGACAAAGGTTCAGTTACGGTAAATGGTGTTAGCCTTACCGTGTGCAATCCCACACGAGATAGCTTTAAGGTGTGCATTATCCCTTACACTTTCGAACACACCAACTTTCACAACATCAAGGTGGGCAGCAAAGTAAACCTGGAATTTGACATTTTAGGTAAGTACATCAGCCGAATGAACGAACTAACGAAGTAGAATATGCTCAAACTATTGTGCATATTCATTGGAGGTGGATTAGGAAGCATTTGCCGTTATTCGGTGGGGGCTTACCTTATTCATTCCTCACAGGCTCGTATACCATGGGCCACCTTTGCCGCCAACGCTTTAGGCTGCTTGCTGATTGGCATGCTAATGGGCTACTTTGAACGTGCTCACACAAATTGGCTTTATATGCTTTTGGTCACTGGTTTTTGTGGCGGATTTACGACCTTTTCCACATTTTCAAACGAAAGCATTCAACTGATGCGACAAGGACTTTATACAACAGCTTTTAGCTATATGGCTTTGTCGCTTTTGATCGGACTTTCTGCTGTTGGAGCGGGATTATACGCAGTCAAAACAATTTCTTTTGCAAGGTTATAAGTAGGTGTTCAAAATTAGTTTATATTTAGATGTTCACTATTAGCTTATATCAAAAGCACTCTCTTGGAGCACTTTTGATATAAACTAATTATGAACACCTACTTAAATTTAAAGGATTATGCGTAAGAAAGAACTATTTAACTATGTGCTCAACTATTTTGAGCAAACAATGGATGCCACCGAAACGGAGTTACACTTTAGCAATACTTTTGAGCTATTAGTCGCTGTGGTTCTTTCGGCGCAATGTACCGATAAGCGCATCAACCAAGTTACGCCTTACTTGTTTGCCGACTTCCCTACCCCTGCTGCAATGGCAGCTACTACGCCTGATGTAATATACGAATACATTCGTTCGGTAAGCTACCCCAACAATAAAGCGAAGCACTTAGTTGGCTTGGCCAAAATGTTAGTAGAAGAGTTCAACGGAGAAGTGCCCTCAACGCTCGAAGAACTAACCAAACTGCCTGGCGTTGGACGTAAGACAGCCAATGTTATTCAAGCCGTAGCCTTTGGCAAAGCAGCTTTAGCGGTTGACACACACGTGTTTCGCGTTAGTCATCGCTTAGGATTGGTTCCACAACGTTGTACCACGCCTTATAGCGTTGAAGTGGAGCTAAAAAAGTTCATACCCGAACGGCTCGTAGCCTCTGCTCATTATTGGCTACTATTGCATGGACGCTACACTTGCACAGCACGCTCACCTAAATGTGCCAAATGCGGACTGCGCGATGTTTGCAAAAGCGCGATGGGATAATTTGCAGCTTATCGTTCCTATACGTTCTCATCACCACAACATACGCCCCAACTAATCTGTGTACTTTGTACAATGGATTAATTGGGGCGTAAACTTTACCTTAAGGGGTGTTCTAAAAACAGAATTTTTAGAACACCCCTTAAACTATTTATGCTTTATTCAAACAGCGACTCAGCATTGCTGCTTGTAGATGACTTCTTTGACTTCTTGCTACTCTTCGTGTTAGTAGAAGAACTAACGTTGCTATTACTTGCAGCATTCGAGTGAGAAGTACGTTCTGTCGCTTCTTTATGTGTAGCTGATGTTGACGACTCACTGTGCGTTTCGTTACCTTCAATAGCCGATTCATGCGACTCGCTACCTTCACCACCCATTAAGTCTTCACCTTCATATTCGCCTTCTTCTACTGACAGAGAGTCATTCTCCAATGAATCAGACTTGGCGGTTGTCGGTGTGTAAGTGGCTTGATAAGTAGAAGCATCAATGTCGGCAGGAGGCATACCATACTTATGCAAGTACTTTGTGCGTAAAGAAGCATCATCCATTACACTGCGGAAGAATTGTGCCACGATAGGGAGTGCCGTGCGGCTGCCTTGTCCTAAAGCTCCTGTGCGGAAGTGAATGCTTCGATACTCTCCACCGACCCATGCTCCTGCTACAAGGCTCGGCGTTACACCTACGAACCAAGCATCGGAATGGTTGTTGGAAGTACCCGTCTTACCTCCCATGTCTAACTGATTAGAGAATGGACCTAAGTACATACCCGCGCCAAAAGTTTGTGACGTACCACCAGCATCGCGTACACCAGCTTCAAGCAACTTCTGCATATAGAAAGCAGTCGTCTGTGGCAAAGCGCGCACACCCTCATCCGTCTTTGCTTCAAAGATGGTATTGCCGTCAGCATCGATGATTTTCGTTACCATAACCGGAGCTACATGCAAACCATTATCAGCTACCGTGCCGTAGGCATTTACCAATTCAAATAGATTGACATCATTCGAGCCCAATGCCAAAGAGGGATTATCATCAAGAGGAGACTGAATACCCATATCGTGAGCCGTCTGTATAACATTCGAAATGCCTGCTTCTTGACCTAACTTAACGGCAATGGTATTGACACTCTGTGCAAAAGCTGCACGCAAAGGTATCTCAGCATTTGAAAAGCGTCCATTAGCGTTATGCGGTTGCCAATATACGCTATCATGCTTAAACTTATCGTATACGCGCATACGAATGTATTCATCTTTGCGCGTATCAGACGGTGTCATGCCTTGCTTCATCGCCGTGGCATAAACAAAGAGTTTGAACGTAGAACCTGGTTGACGCATTGAACGTACCTTGTCGTACTTCCACGTTTTAAAATCGATGTCGCCCACATAGGCACGTACATAGCCCGTTTCAGGTTCCATAGCCACGAAGCCTGTATGCATAAACTTGACCATATACTTAAGCGAATCGACGGTTGACATCGTTTTCACGACTGGCCCATCATAGCTAAAGAGTTTTACTTCGTGAGGCTTATTTAAATAGTAATCTATCGAATCGGGATTGTTAGGGAAGCGCGCCTGCAACATCTTGTAAGCATCAGTCTTACGCACCTTATCTTCAATAAAACCTGGTATTTCATTGCCCTTTGCGTCGCGCCAAGGATCGCCCATGCCACGCCAGTGTGCATCAAAGTTGCGCTGTACCATCTTCATCTGGTCATGCACAGCCTTTTCGGCATAAGCTTGCATACGTGAGTCAAGCGTAGTATAAATCTTTAGTCCGTCAGAGAACACGTCTAAGTCAGGGAACTGCTTTTCCATGTAGTCCTTCAATGCATCACGGAAGTAAAGTGCCATGCCATCATAAGCATCTTCTACACTAAAGTCAAGCTTGATAGGCATCGCCTGCAAGCGTGCCAAAGTCTCAGCATCGGCTACGTACACATCACCAAAGCGTTCCTTTAACATTGCGCGGTGGGTGTACATATTATTTAGCACCGTGTTACGACGCTTGAGCGAGCGTTCGGGATTAATACGCGGATTATAGGCAGAAGTCGCTTTCAAAAGTCCTACTAATACTGCGGCCTCTTCGGGATTGAGCGCATTAGGAGTCTTATTGAAATACGTCTTCGCCGCCGTCTTAATGCCATAAGCATTAGAACCAAAGTCTACCGTATTGGCATACTTCTCCAAGATGTTTTGCTTATCGCTGAAGAGTTCGATTAACTGAGCTATGATAATCTCTTTGCTCTTCATAATGACAATGCTCAGACCTGGTATTTTACCCAACAAGCCCGTAGAATACTGCGTGCGAACACGAAACATGTTCTTTACCAACTGCTGCGTAATGGTTGAAGCTCCGCGAGCATGACCATGTACGGCATCTTTAGCCGCAGCAAACATACCACGATAGTCTACGCCATGATGCTGATAGAAGCGTTCATCTTCAGTCGCTATCAAGGCTTCAAAGAAGGCAGGGCTAATAGAATCGTAAGGTACAGGCGAACGATTTTCATTAAAGTACTTACCCATTAACTTACCGTCAGCACTGTATATTTCGGAGGCTGCCGCAGTCTTGGGGTTTAAGATGTCGTTAATAGAAGGAGACTTACCAAAAAGCCAAAACAAATTAAAATAAACGGCAAAACAGTAGACTATAATAAAGGCAAAGAATGACCACACAGCCGTAATCGTTTTATACCACCAAGGCCGACCTTTATACTGTCCTTTATACCATGTCCAACCGTTATGGAAACCACGACCGACCCAGCGAATCGCACTCCAAACTTTAGCAAATATACTACTCATTGTAGATTCTTGTAAAACGTTTTGCTTGCAAAGATAGTGCAAACCGAGCGCAAAGAAAAGAAAATGCTTATTTTTCTTTGCTTTGCGCTCGGTTTGCACTATCATTGAATAAGATAGGCTGCGGCTCAGCATAACGTTCAAGCAAGCTTGGCGTTCTGCATTCGCCTTGCACTATCTTTGAATAAGATAGGCTGCGGCTCAGCATAACGCTCAAGCAAGCTTGGCGTTCTGCATTCGCCTTGCACTATCTTTGAATAAGATAGGCTGCGGC
>JBNMKQ010000169.1:0-5514 GCA_050874425.1 Alloprevotella sp. | reverse complement strand
ATGGGCAAGTCATCTCGCTCTCGCCAGACGGACAGACCACACACTACAGCCTCAACCCCGACGGCACCTTCTCCCTGGGGCAAGGGGCTATCTATTACGACGGCAAGGTGGTAAAGGTCAAGCCCAACGTGCAAAGCTCAACAGACGCATGGAGCATGAGTGCCGACGGACGGCTCAATATCAAAGACGGCTCATTCACCGAATACAACTCCGACCGCAACTCAACGCTCAGCATCTCAGCCGATACCGAACCCATACAGCTAAACGTTGACGACCACACCGTGTTCAGCCTCTTCTACGATAGCGGAGCAACAACGCAGTCGGCCGCCATGAAGCTCGTCTCTTACGACAACGACCGACAGACCACCCTCTTTGCCAACGGCATCAACCTTTACGAATATAACGTTGGCGACCTCGTGCTCTCCGCCTCAGGTATCAACGCCAACTCGGGCGGCAACCAATTCCGCACAGGCTACATTGCCAACAGCGACAAGTCGGGCTCCAACCTACGCGTCGTAATGAAAGGACTCACCCCAACAAGCGAAGCGCAATTTATTCGCGACTCGCTCCTCGCTGGCGACATCATCATTGGCGATGAAAAGACGATTGGCAACGTTGTAGTGCGCCCACTCTACGTTAAGGTGCGCAATAAAACATAAAAAAGGCACACCCCACTTATAGCAAGATGCACCTTAGCTGAGGCTCGGTCGTGCCTCAAGAGTGTTGAATTAAAAACAAGTGACCGATGAAAGTTCAGAAGCAAACTGATGCAGCCGCTCACCAATTTTAACGGCTTGTTCTTTACGTGGTTGACTACGCCCCGCAGCATAATGGGCCAACTGCTTTTGGTTTATACCTGTAATGCGCTCTAAAGCCGCAAAGGTCATTAAACCACGTAAATAGTGCAAAATTGATTGCACATCAAATAAGTACACCAACTCGTACTCCTTATCAAAGACAGAAGGATACTTCTCTCCGTCTTCTTTTGCACATTCGATATAAAAGTCAATGCTTTCTCTTACGTAATCACAAAACTGTGAAAAGTCGCCATCTGTAGCAACTATCCATGAGGGCAAAAGGTCACAATTACCACTATATCCCTTATCCGTCCGAGCTACGTTTATAACTACTTTTTGCATATAATAAGAGGTTGTAAAAGTTCATGTTAAAACGGCCTACGACCGTAGGCCGTAATGTTGAATAAAAAGAGTGTACGAAAGTGGGCCGAAGCCCATGGTATAGTTAGAATACTATACCTGATTGGGCTTCGATGTTGTCAAGAAGCCGTCCCCAAAAGTCTGTACTTGGTTTACCGTTAACGGTGATTGTTCCACTTTTGGTCGGGTGCTTAAATTGCCTATGACTTCCTCTTTGACGACATAAATACCACCCATCTGCCTTTAATTTAGACAAGATGATAGAACATTTAACAACTTTCATAGAACTCTTTGTTTGTAATTCAACATTGCAAAGATAGCAAAAGTACTACGATTATACAAATAACTAAGATAAAAAAACAAACGTATGGCAACAACAAAACTCTCCGAGGCGCTTGCCGCCTTACAAGCCGCAGCAAGCGTAAGCGGCCTTACTGTGCGCCTGGTAGTAGCTGGCAAGGACGCAACCGAAAAGGCGCAAACCATAACGCTCGCCCAACTACTAACCGCCCTTGGCGTACCAACCGTGCAAACCAATGCAGCTGGCATGGCTAACAAGTACATCTATTCTAACCTCAACGACAAAACGAAAGGCGCGCTTTCGGGTGTATTCAAGGTCTATCAATACAACCATGAACTTTATTTGCGCCACAAATATTGGGGCTCCTCCGACAATTACGACGATGGCCAATATGTTACCGCCAAAATTCCCTACTGCACCACCTCAGCCGACGGCGTAATGGAGTGGGAATACCTCGTGCGCCTACGTAATGCCACCATGACCGAAACAGGCACCACCACTGGCGTTAACATCACCTACCCCAACTTTGCCGACGGAGGCACAAAAACACTCACACTCACCGCCGCCACCACCGCCAAAGCGGGCGTAATGACGGTAGACCAAGTAAACGCACTCACCAAAGCCACAACCGACATCGCCTCGCTCAATTCTCGTGTGCTCGAAGTCAACACACTTGTCACCGCCGCACAACGCTCAGCCAACTCTGCTTCTATGGCCGCCAAAGCAGCGCAATTAGGTGTGAACGCTATCAGCTCCTACACCGACACCTTACAAAATTACATCATTGGCGAGTTGGGCAAATATGATAGCTCTGAAGCCTTTGACACTGCCCTCAGCAACATGACACAAACCTCTCACCAAAACGGCCGCTACTTTGCCACCGTAGGCGATGTGCCACTTTTCGTCACCTTCGAAGTGCTTAACATTGCCAACAACGTTCTCAGTCAATGGGTCGAGGGTTCAGTAGCTATCGGCAACGATGGCAAAATACACGCCAACACCTCAAAAGGCACACGCATACTAAGCCGCATCTATGCCGACAATGCATGGGGCGAATGGAAAGCCTCAGCACTCACAGGCGACCTGCCAACCGTACAAACCGATGCTGCTGGAACCAACGCCAATTACATCTACTCTAAAAGTGGTGATACTGCACACGAGGCCTTGTCGGGCGCCTTCCGCATTTACCAAAACCAAGGCAAGCTCATCTTGCAACACAAGCTTTGGGGATCCTCAGCCACCAACTACGACGAGGCGCACAAGCATAGCGCCAATTTTCCACAAGTCAACACAAGTGCCGATGGAGCAATGAACCACGACGTGTATGGGCGCATCACAAACAACACACTCAGCGAAGTAGGCTCAACCACCGAGGCCGTAAAAATTAACTACACCAACTTTGCCAACGGAGGAGCAAACACGCTAATCATATCAAAAGCCACCACCGCCAAAGCAGGAGCCATGACGGCCGAACACGTTAAAGAACTCAATAGCCTAAGCACACACATTCAAGACTTAGGCGACTACGCCAACGAAAACGAAGCGCTAACACGAATAGGCCAATTAGACGTTTGCGCCAACAAAAAACTTGTTCACGCCCACCTAACTTACGCCACTGACAACGCATCGGCCCGAAACACCCTCATACTCATACAATCAATTGAAGGAAAACAGTGCCGACAGTTTATTTTTAACAAAGCCCGAGCCTTCTCTCGCCTAATACACTTCACTGACGAAACCCTAACGAGCCAAGAGCACACTGAAGATTGGACCTTTATGTTTGCCGACCGCCTTGAATGGAGCACCGACCACCACGGCTATTTGATGAGCCAAAACGGAGTCGCATACGGCAAAGACTATAGCGACCCCATACCGAACGCCAGCACCACCAACGACGGCCTCATGTCCAAAGAAGACAAACAACTACTCGAAAAGATTAAAACGCAACTAAATTTGTAGAATTTTATTTGCTTAGTAATGTTCAAAAAATAACTTCCGCAGAAAATCTGCAATCAAGAGCATCTGATGATTTGGCAATAGAACTAAACATAAACTGCAACAGAAAAATTGCGGAAGTTATTTTTAAAACATTACATAAATAAAGATATCAATCAGCAAAAGCAAGTCTTGGTGCCGCACAGGGCAGATGCAAAGCTTGCCTATAAAATGGACTATGCACAAGAAAAGCCATTTTTTGTGCATATAAAAACTACTATGCACAAGAAAACACGATTTCTTGTGCATAGTTTGGATATATTACTTTTTTTTAATGCACAAGTCGTCTGCGACTGACAGACGCACATCAGAGCCTCATACTAGGGACTTGCACCCATTAGATAATGCTCATGCCGAGCGTACCAAAAACAGCCACACGGCAAACACGTGTGGCTGTTAGGTGTTCTAATAAATACTTTATAAAAGTAAAATGTTTGCGACCTTTTTTATTTAAGCACTGCAAAGTTAAGAATAATATATCCCTATACAATATTACAAAACATGAAAATCAGCCCCATACACGCATATAACAAAATGCGTGCAAAAATGCGTGCTATTTCTCATGTTTACTTACGTTATTACTAACAACCACATTTTTAAAACAACCTCATTATCAACACATTACACACAATACACAAACAACAAAGAATACTTAGTAAGTTCCTCCTGGTCCACTTTCACTATTGATTATCAAAAAGTTATGAAATCGTAGTGACGTTTGTGGTGACAACTTATGTTAGTTGTCACCTCTTTTTTTGAATAAAGACACAGCCTTACTCTTTTCTTCATCTGCTTATATCTATAATTTCTTTTTACCTTGCGTATTCACACCACTTGCGTTTACCTTTCCTCTTCACAATGCTAACAACTTACCAAGATACTCATTATTATTGCGCATAACATTCGTCACCATTAGCCCAACTTTCACCCCCCAAGATTGCAACTCTTGCTGTCATGGGCAATTCCAATCATTAGAGGTTAACTTTGTGTCCTACAATTTTGTTTCGTTTATCGCTAATAAGTTGCAAGTCACGTCCGCTAATACGCCCACTTACATTCACGTCAACACGTTGCGCGCCAAGGTTACTGCGCAAGGCAGCGAGGTTGAGGCTCGGCATCACGCTCGAAGGAGTGGCGTACTGAGGCGCTGAGGCCAAAGGCGCTTGCACCATGCGCCACAGCTGCAACTGTTGGCGTCGGTTAATGATCATCTCCCCCGAATTGACATTTGCTGTCAATCGGTCGCCCGAATAGCTGCCCCCAGGTATGATACCACCATGCGCGTAGCTGCCGCTCGTAGCTGATTTGATAGAACTTATCATCGTGAGAAATGTAGCAAGGCCAGTGGCGGCAAAGGCTATCCAGCCGAAAGGCGTAAGTTTGCTTGCGTCCTTTGAAGCCTCAGCGTAGCCCAACACCATAGTCGCGATAGCTTGAGCAATTGTGCCCGCAATGTTGAGCGCGGGAGCCTGAATTTGAGAGCCCAGCTGCGCGATGCTGCTGCCCAACTGCTGAATGCTGCGTGCCCCCTCGCCCAACTTGCTTGTACCCTTTTCTACGCTCGTTGTGTCGAAATCCACCGTTATAGGCTTCAGCTTCAGCGACGATAACACCTTGTTGATGTCGTCCACTTGTCGTTGCGCCTCCTCCTTACTGATAAGGCCAATGTCGTAATCATTCTTAACGCGTGAAGCTTTAGTCTGTGCGTTAGCATACGACTTGCGCATATCAGTCTTAGAGCCCTTCACCGTGTATTGAGGTTCCACCTCCGCCTCAATCGTTAGGCGGCCATTCGTCGCCTCAGCTATTTGCGCTTGTAGCGCGTCCACCTTGGCCATAGCCGTCACCTTCGCCTCAATGGTCACGGCATTGTCGAAGTCCGTCTGCGCTGCTTTGAGTTGGTCTTGCAAAGTTTCAAGTGCGGTCTTTACCTCAGGCGCTTCAGGTTGCTCAATGCCCACCTTAATGGCCAAAGCCTTCCGTTCACCCTCGAGGCGTGTAGCCTCAGCCATAGCTTGCTTCGCTGCATCGAGGTTGTTAGTGCTTTGTGCCAACTCCTTT
>JBNMKQ010000168.1:0-5551 GCA_050874425.1 Alloprevotella sp. | reverse complement strand
TTTGGACCTTGAAGAGGGAGTGTAGCGAGCTACACGACCGATGAAAGGTCAAAAAACGGCCAAAAAGAAAGGTGAAGATTGAATTTAGAAGAGATAAAACAACAAATCAAATCTTCGTCAGAAAAGTTTAGACGACTTCTATATCTACCGATTCTCATGAAACGTCTCTTTTCAATCTTCTTATTTATTATCGCATTGCTCTCGCCTTGTTGCGCCCAAACCTACCCAAGCGAAGCCTTGCAACAAGCTATGCAGCGCGATGAGACCGCCTTCTTGCAGTCAATGTCGCCCACACTGCAACATACGCAAGCCTTGGCCGTACGCGCGGCTATGCAGGGAGATGCACGCACGTTGCAACAAATTCGCGAAAGTCGCAACGTTCCTCCTACGTTGCCCGAAGGAGTAAAAGCCGTTACGCTCACTCCCACTATGACTTTATTTAGATCAACGCAACCCACCTCAAAGCCACGCCCCGTTTTGCTCTATCTACACGGGGGTGGTTGGTGCTTTGGTAGCATCAATAGTTGCGCGCGCTTCTGTGCTGCCGTAGCCAAGAGGGCCAACATCTGCGTCGTAGCACTTAACTATCGTTTAGCACCCGAACACGCTTACCCCGCTCCGCTCGACGACTGCCGCATGGCTTTCCTTTATCTCAAAGGCCATGCCGCAGAATTTGGGGGTGACACCACGCGCGTTAGCATTGGAGGCGATAGTGCGGGTGGCAACTTGGCCATCGCCACTGCCATGACTGTAGGTGGCAAGAGCAGTGTTCATAGCCTTATCCCTATTTATCCCGTAATGGAACTCTTCACTCGTCCAACTTCCTCGTGGCGCACCTTCGCCCAAGGTTATGGTGACGATGCCGAATTACTTGAAGCCTTTAACGAGGCCTATGCTGCCGGTCAACAACAAAATCCTCTCGTCTCTGTAGCTTTGGCCACAGACGAAACCTTGCAGCAATTACCTCCCGTGCTGCTCCTATCAGCAGGTCACGACATCTTGTTTGACCAAGCCACTGCTTGGGCCAACCGTTTACAATCATTAGCTCACCCGCTATCGTATCACGTCTTTCCGACCGCCACTCACCTCTTCATCACCGTCCCCGGCCAGCCCACGGCCTTCAACGAATCCGTCCGTATCGTCAGCGAGTTCTTAAAAGAATAATATAGATGGGGCCTCTCCCCCTAACCCCCTCCCCCACAGGGGAGGGGGAATAAGTAACCTTTACTTGCTGCGTTTCTAGTTGAGAACCAACAGGAAACTCAAGAAGTAAGAGTGACTTATTCCCCCTCTCCTCAAGGAGAGGGGGTTAGGGGTGAGGCCCAATTGCAGTTTGTCCCCTCTACAAAACCCTCTACAAAACGTTTCAGAACGCCCTAAATAGGTACTTTTGCTTACGTATATTTTACCTTTGCTATTTTTATGTTTCATGTTTCATTTTTGTGTTTCAACCTATTGATTATCAATGCTTTCAAGAGATGAAACATAGCGTTCTAATGTTTCACTTTTCGTTTCAATGTTTCATTTCAAAAAACACAGTGGGAGAAAAACAAAAAGACTGAGGGAGCGATTCAAAAACACTGAGGGAGCGAATTCAAAACACAGTGGGAGCGATCAAACGCTTCCTCAGTGTTTTAGAAAATGAAACATGAAACTTAAAATGAAACATGAAAGTATTATGTTTCACTTTTCTAAATAGCTGATATTCAACTTGTTACAAAGAAAAATGAAACATGAAAGATAAAACAAAGGTTTTGCAAACGTATAGAGATTGCGGTTTCCTTGTATATGCGTGATTAAAAAAAGTTAGTTTTATTTGGCAGTTTTCAGAAAATGCCGTATTTTTGCACCCGTATTTGAGAGAGGTTCTCTTGTTTACATCCCAAGTTTGGGGTATGGTGTAATGGTAACACTGCAGATTCTGGTCCTGCCTTTTCTGGTTCGAGTCCGGATACCCCAACAATCTTTTTTCATTTTGCGCAATCAAACTTTTACTGGTTTGGTTGCGTTTTTTTATTTTGTTGTGTTATGAACTTTCGTACCCCAGTAGAGTTGCCTGAAGGTAGTTTGCAACTCCAGCCGCAGTCGCGCGTATTATTTATCGGTTCGTGCTTTGCCGACCATGTGGGGCAACGCTTGGCTGCGTGTTTACCAACCCATCAAGTGTGCATCAATCCGCATGGAACACTTTATAACCCCGTGAGCATACGAAATGTGTTGGCCACCTATTTAGCTGATGAAGTGGCTATCCCCTTTAGCGAAGCGGGCTTCTTTCAATTGGGTAGTGACGAATGGCGACATTGGGATTATGCTACAAAATATACGGCCTCGTCGCGTGCCGCGTTGGCTGCGATGTTGCACGAGGAATGGCAGCGCATGACCGACTTTGTGCGGCGCGCCGATGCACTATTCATCACGCTCAGTACCGACCACGTATATTGCTTGCGCGAAGGCGAATATCGTGGTGCTTGTGTGGCGAACTGTCACAAGCAGCCGATGCGCCTTTTCCGTGAAGAAGTGGCTGATTGGAATACATTGTGTGCACAATGGACAGCGTTTCTTTCTGCTTATCATCATGACTATCCCAAGCAAAAGGTGGTCTTTACGCTAAGTCCTTATCGTTATGCAAAATACGGTATGCATGAAAATGCGTTGAGCAAATCACGATTGCTATTGTTGATTGATACGTTATGTAGGGAGTTTGGCGCTTTCGTAAGTTATTTCCCTGCTTACGAAATCATTACCGATGAATTACGTGACTATCGCTTTTATGCGCCCGACATGCTCCACCCCTCAGAGCAGGCCATTGACTATGTGTGGGAGCAATTCACCGCTTGGTCTTTTACGCCGCAACTTACGGCTTATGCTCGCGAACGCAGTGCTATACTGCGCGATATGCAGCATCGTCCAATTAACCCCAATAGTGAAGCCCACCAACAATTCTTGCAGAGATTGGCAGAGAAAAAACGTAACTTTGAAGCGAAGTGGGGAAGCATTGATTAGCACAACGGATAAAGGCTTCGTTTTCAGTTTGGAGGTTATGAGATTATAATTTTTAGAAATAGCCTTTATGGCAATGTCCAAATGAAAGCCCCTTGTTGTTGTACGTCATGGCATGGTATGTGGACGGCGCGACAAGCCTTGGCCCATATTTTGCGTTGACCTGAAGTGAGAGAACTATCGAGTACGACTTGTTTTACGCTCGTGTTGGCAAGCCACAGTGTAGCGTTTGTAGGACATCCTTTAGCTACGATAAGCAAATCGATAGGGGCAATCGCATTTAGTGTAAATGGTAGGTTAAGATAGACAATGCGTTTGTGATGAAATAGGAATAATCCCTTGGCGCGTTGCAGTGTAGGAAAACTGACTATACTTTGTGCAATGAGAGTAGGAGGGGCGATGCGGTTGGGCCTGAGGAAGTTTTGCTCAATAGAAGCCATGTGCAGCTGTGTAGAGTCTGCAGTGGTAGATGATAAGAGGTAAGAGGTTGCGTTAGATTGTATGAAATGTATCAAACTCGTGTGCGTCGCTTTGTAAACGCAAATGCGGGGTGTGATATGACGAATGGTCAATGTTGAGAGCGTTTCAGTCCCGATGCTGATTATCAGCAGTGCTGTGGAGCAGATAAGAAGTACTTTGCGCGTAATAGGTTTGCGCTTTTCGAAGAAAAAGAAAAGCAATATGGGTACTAACCAGATACACACAAGCGTAAAGGGGGTGGCGTAGACGTGCTCCGTAGCAAAGGGCCATTCCGATATAGCTTGTAGTCCCTGTGTGAGTAAGTGAAGCGTCCACGCTATCACTTTGGCTAATGCTATTTGTGTGAAAGAGAAGGGCAATAGCAAGAACAATAGGGCAGCGCTAAGTAGTATATAGGCCGCGGGTATAACCATAAAGTTGGCCAACCAAGCGTAGGGGGCCAACGTGTGGAAGTAGTGTAATACCAAAGGCGCTGTGCCCCATTGCGCACTGAGCGAGATGCAAACGAAGGGAAGCAGAACAGAACGGAAAAAATGATAGCCGTGTTTCCTGATGCGATACTTCCATGAGGGGAGAATGAAGTAACGAAAATAGGCCTTCGGGGTGTAGTGCTCCTTTCGTGGTGTATAAAAGTGGGTGATATCGTCTTTCCAAAACGGAATGCGGTGGCGCTGCCATAGATAATCATTGGAGGAAATGATGAAAAATACGGCAGTGAACGAAAGTTGAAAGCCTACGTCGAAGAGTGTAAAGGGGTCGATGATGAGTAGTAGAAGAGCTGCAAGGGCTAAGTTGTTGAGTGAAAGACTTTGGATACGTTGTAGACTTTGTGCTACTTGCATGAACGAAAACATCAGTGCAGCGCGTAAGAGCGAGAGTGGGGCTCCTGCTAATAGGACAAAGCCCCAAAGGGCTGCTAACAAGAAGAAGGTGGCTGCCCCATGCTTCCAGCCACGGCGCAATCGTTTGAGTAGCAATAGGTTGAAAAGGCTGATGAGGATGCCAATATGAAGTCCTGAGAGTGCAAGAACGTGGCTTGTTCCCGTGTCAGAAAAGAGTTGTTGCGTATCGGTGGTGAGTAGTGATTTGTCGCCTAAGGTGAGTGCTGCTAAGAGTGAAAGGTCGGTATCGTGAAAGTATTGCGCATATTGATTGATAAGTTTCTGTCGCAGGTGGAGAAACCTTGTGTGCCAATTAGAAGCAGTAGCTATACTAAGTACTTGCCATTGCGCTGCGTGGCAGTAAGCGCTTCCACTTAGTCCGTGTTGCAAAAGGTAAGTCGCGTAGTCGAAGTCACCAGGGTTGCCAGGACGATTCTTTTTGTTAATTCTCGCTTTAAAGGCTATGTTCGTTCCGCTTTGCAACTTGAGCGTTTCGCTTCCTTGTAGACTTACTTGAATGTGCTTTTGGTTATATCGCTTCTCATCACTTTTAATTTTGACGATGACCGTGGTGTGTGAGTCCTTTATCTTTTTAACCTGTTCTACCTGTCCTAGCCAAACCTGTTCGTTTTGCGGCCAATGCGTAACAATCTCATTATAGCGTTGCATGCTCCACGCACCAGCTATGCAGATAAGCGCCATCGTCATCGCAATAACTGATGTCCAACCATTCCATTTTCGTTTTCCCACCACTACTGCTATGGCCGTGAGGGTGAAAATCAGTGCTGCAATCAGCCATTCCCACCTATTTATCACGTCTCTACACGCCCAAGCCAAAACAATGCCTCCTGCCAATGGCAGCAAAAATTTTAGCAAAGGCATTCTGCGTCCAATCGCATCGGGCAGTGGAGGTGTAATGGAAGAAATAAGTGGCATAGCGAATTGTCAAGTATTAGATTGTTTGGCCAAAGTTAGAAAGGAAAAGTGGTAAAATAGCTTTTTTATGATGAAAAGATTTACGGGGTGTTCTAAAAATTCTGTTTTTAGAATGTCCTAATTCTGTCGGTTGATTTGCCCCCTCTCGAAAGTGTCTTTTTACTCTGAGAACATGGGCTGCGGCTCAGCAATTAGGGGCGCGGGCTTGTAGCCCGCGCCCCTAATTGCTGAGCCGCAGCCCATGTTCTCAGAGT
>JBNMKQ010000167.1:0-5589 GCA_050874425.1 Alloprevotella sp. | reverse complement strand
GAAAACTCCATTTTTGATTTTTGAAACTTTCGTTTTGGAACTATTATACTTTAATGTAAGACATAAATATCATAAATACGTATATTTCGTTGCAGATTGTAAGCTATCGGATTAACAAATTGGAGTTCTCGGACAGTCTGAGGGGAGTCGCTTGGTGGTCGTGAAGTGGTGCGTAAAGGTTGAGCAATGATTGCTTGCCAGGAAAGGCAGTGGGGCAATATTTAGAGAAGAGGGTCATGAAACACGTGTCCCATATCCATATTTGATCTTCGTAGCAGTTTTCGTCCAAATAAGGGGAGGCTGGTAGCCCCTTGGGGCCACGTCGTACACGTCCCGCAGCAGTTTGCCACGTTTTGTAGTAGAGACTGACCAATCCTGTGTCGGGGAAAACTACCTCAGGTACTTCGTCTAACCAGTTGGGCTGTACCGCATCGGCTGGCAATGAAGACTGTGCGTGTGTGGGCAGGTGGAGAAATGAGAGAAAAAGAAAGAGTAGAGTGGGGTAGAAATGCTTCATGTAGTGGGGATAGAGATATTGAACATAAAGGTAACAAGTGCAAAGGTAGTAAAAGCTAAGGGGGCCTCAAAGCTGAAGTGAGAAATAAGAAATACGTAAAACCCAACGTTTAAAATGTCAGTAGCGCAGCAGTGGGGGAAGATTTATCCTCAGTTGCTGCGCTACTGATAGGGGGAACGTAGGCATTTATTGTGCTTTCTTATATTCGTTAGGGGTGACTCCCACGATGCGTTTAAACATGCGTGTGAAGTGCTGCGGATATTGAAAGCCTAAGTTGTAGGCCACTTGGCTAATGCTCTGTGTGGGGTCGAGAATGAGCTCTTTGCTTTGGTTGATGAGATATTTTTGTATGTGTTCGGTGGCAGTCTGGCCCGTTTCCTTTTTGATGAGGTCGCCAAAGTAGTTGGGCGAGAGGTGCAACTTGTTGGCACAGAATTTGACGCTTGGTAGTCCTTCGCGACGAGCTTGTCCAGAGGTGTAGTACGTGTCGAGCAGGTGTTCGAATTGGGTGAGTATGTCGTGGTTGACATGTTCGCGAGTGATGAACTGGCGCTCGTAAAAGCGTAGACAATAGTCGAGGAAAAGTTCAATGTTCTTGGTGATGAGGCGTTTGCTCATGCGGTCGATGTTGTGTTCGATCTCTTGCTTAATCTGCATCAGACAATCGTCAATGACGTGACGCTCGCGTTCAGAGATGTGGAGCGCTTCGTGTACGTCGTACGAGAAGAAGGTGTACTCTCTAATATGACGCCCTAATGAAGTGCCGTGAATGAGGTCGGGGTGAAAACACAAGGCATAGCCTTTAGGTTGGAACACCTCGCCATTGTCGACACTGCCTACAACTTGCCCAGGACCCAAGGTGACGATGGTTCCTTCTTGATAGTCGTAAGTCTGTTTGCCGTAGATAAGGTCGCCACACTTGGTGTCTTTTAAGAAGATGACGTAGAAGTCGAACATATTGCGGTGGTGGCGCACGGGGGGACACTTTGAAAAGTCAATCACTGTGACCAGTGGGTGGAGCGTCTCAATACCAAAAAGGTCGTTATACTCTGATATGCTTCGAATGCGTGTGATAGGTTCCGTCTTTTCCATAAAGTATTTTTTATATTAGCAAATGTACAACATCTTTATCAAACGCGTTACGCTGAGCCGTAAAATCGTGAAGATATTGGAGATTGGGGTAAGATATTGGGGTAAGATATTGGGGTAAAATATTGGGGTAAGAGATTGGACTACCGCATGTATTTCTGCAAGCAAAAAAAGTACTGCAAGTACTCAATGAATGAGTACTTGCAGTACACGTGTATTATAAACCTTTAATCTTAAAGTATAAGTAGAACTTACTTAGACTCGTTGATAGTACAGATGCTGACGCGGTTCCAGTCAGACTCAGAGAACATATTGCCTACGCCTTGACCTTCAGCGTTGATGCGGTCAGCAGCAATCTTATACTTGTTAACCAAGATAGTCTTAACAGCTTCAGCACGTGCCTTAGCAATCTTGGCGTTGATTTCAGCACTACCCTCGGGTGATGCGTAACCCTTGATGTCGACAGTGCTATTCTTGTGATTCTTCAAGAAAGTAGCAACGCGCTCAACGTTGGGGAGCTGTGAAGCGTCAACGATGCTCTTGCCTTGACGGAAGGTAACAGTCTGTTCGAGTGAGTTTGTGCTGTTAGTGATAGTCTTAGTCTCAACAATGGGCTTTTGATTGCGAGCGTCGTTGAGTTGCTTTTGGAGGTCGCGCTTGTCAGCAGCGAGCTTAGCCAATTGAGCGTCCTTGTCGTTAACTTGTGAACGGAGGTCGTTTACCTTTGCATTCAAGCCGTCAACTTCTGCTTGGTCGTAAGCCTTGATGAAGCTCATGTAGTGCTTGCCATTGCTCTTGTTCTTGAAGTGATAAGCAACACCGGCCATGAGTTCGAAGGCAGCCATGTTCTTGTGGCTAAAGCCTGGTTCGATGGGGTTGAAACCTTTGTCGTCGGTCATGTTGAGCACGATAGAGGGCTTGATGCCGATAGTCCAAGCCTTCTTCTGGCCCAAGTTGAAGTTAAAGTTTACGCCATACTTGCTGGTGAGGTAGTCGTGGTCTTCACCAGGATAGTAATTACGACCCCAACCGAAGCCTACTGCGAGTTCAGTCTCGAACAAACGAGGTTCGCCCTTGTAGCCGCAGAAGATATTAGAGAGGTTCAAACGACCCATTAAGGTGAGGTTGTGAGCATCGAATATATTCTTGCTGGGAGTAACGTTGTTGGCTGCAGTGAATTGTGCACCTAAGCCAAAGATAGGAGTGATTTGCTTATTAATCTCGACACCATAGGTAGCACGAACGTCCTTGATGTAGTCAGACTGCGTAAGGGGCACGATGCCACCGCCTACGAGACCTACTGACCAATTGTCAAAGAAACGTGAACCTTGTACGCTCTTTTGAGCACTTGCAGTGAGCACTGCTAAGCCCATTGCTGCAATAGTAAAGAACTTTTTCATTGTGGTTGTTATATAAAAATGTTTAGTTGATATGCTATTGTTATAAACGGAACAACACGTTTTGCTATATTATTATATGTATATATAAAATTGTGCGCATCACATTGCGCTATCATCCTCCTCAAGTAATGGGATATATAATCGTAATGAATGTGTGTTTCCGCTTTCGGGGTGCAAAAATACATAAAGAAACAAAAAATTCCACGCTTTTTTCTGATTATATACTAAATGGAGCATTTTTTCTGAAAATTCGACCTCTTGTTTTGGCTATTTCAATGTGAAAAGTTACTTTTGTGGTGTGAAATTTGCGCTCACAGAGTGCTCGTTACACGTAAACGTATTTAAAAATCACATAAAATCATTTCATTCCCATGGAAAATCAAGAACAAAATGATGGTCAGTTGAAGATTGAGCTGACTCCTGAAGTAGCAGAAGGCACTTATGCTAACCTTGCTATCATTACTCACTCAAGCGCTGAGGTCGTATTAGACTTTATCCGTGTACTCCCTGGTGTACCTAAGGCCAACGTTAAGAGCCGTATCGTATTGGCTCCCGAGCACGCTAAGCGTTTGCTCTTCGCCCTCCAGGACAACATTCAGAAGTACGAAAAGGCTTTCGGTCCTATCAACTTGCCTGGTGCTGCAGAACCTGCACAACAAGGTGGTCGCACCGCTACTCCCTTTGGTGTACCCGAAGGCAATGCCTAATCAATAAGACTCTATCTTTATATTTTTATTCATAGGCTGTTCGCTCCGCTCTTTTAATGTTTTAAAAGAGTGGAGCATTTTTTTGTTATAGTTCGAAAAGTGCAAAATATTTTATTCTTATTCAATTATAGTCACTATATTTGCAAAAAGAAACTGAATTGTAGTATTAATAAACATTTTGTATGCTGTGTTAGGTTTTATCATAACAATAGTGTATAAGATTTTAAAAATGTGGCTTATGAAAAACATTACACTCCTTTCTGCGCTACTACTTACTTTAGGTAGCGTAAGTGCGCAAGCACAGATGACAGTTCGTCGTGCCCCACATAGCGTTTCCCCTCTTGAAACGTTGAAGGCGAAGGTGGCTCGCTCAATGGGCAAAGCCTCGTTTAAGGATATCAAGACGGTGAAGGACCAACGTGCTGCAGCCGTTCGCTTGGGCATCATGGCCCGTCAGCGCCGCGCTGCGCAAGAAGAGGAATTCCACCTATACAAACCCCAACATCAAATAGAGTATCTCGTTAATGACGACACGGGTGAATATGAGAAGTCGGCTGAGTATACTTTTACTTATGCCCCAAACGGTGAAGTTGCTACACAACTCACTGACGACGGCACCACAATTGTTAAGTCAGCGTATACGTACGACGACAATTTCAATGTTACCCGCTTGTTAAATTCAGAGTCAACCGATCACGGAGTGACTTATACACCCTCTGAGAAGCGCGACCAAGTGTTCGATCCCATAGTTGAGGACTTGGTCATCGAAAAGAACCGCTATGAGTGGAATGGTAGCGATTGGGCAGAAACGGGTGATGCTTATAAGCGCACTATTACGCGTGATGCTGATAACAATGTTACATCGGTCGTTATTTCTGTGCCTTACAATGGACAGTATGAGGACACAAAACGTGTTACAAATACTTTTGACCCCGTAACGAAATTGTGTGACACCTATAAGTTTGAAGAACTTGGTTACAACGACGAAGGCACTGACCTCGTATGGAATGAAACCAACGCGCTGAAGGATATCAAGTGGAACGAGACGAATGGTCAGTTGGTCAGCGACTATAGTGAATGGAGCAATTATGATAACATCATTTCTTCAGCTACTTTCGTATACGATGAGAATGGTGATGAGGTGACAGGTGGTTATATCACGGTAGATTATGACCCCGATGGCAATTATCAGGAAGTAATTGACTACTCTGTAGCCTTCCCTGGCAAAGAGATTACCACCATTACTTATAACGATGATAATGGGGAATCGGTCTATGAACACAAGTATTATGAGGGTAGCGAAGAAGGTGTAGAACTCACAGAGGAAGATTTGCAAGAATACGAGAAGACAATCAACCGTTATGATGAGAACGATAATCTTATCTTTGAGGCAAACTACATGCTCAATGATGAGGGTACGGATCTTGAACAGATTGACGGCACACGTTATGACTATACTTACGACCCCGAAACGGGTGCTGAAAAGGAACTCGTCGTTAGCACTTACAACTATGATTCTGGCGAATACATGCCTATGATGAAGATCGTGACCGATGCTTATACCGACCTCACGGCAGGTATTCATGGTGTGAAGAATGAAGTGAAGAGTGCTCCCGTTGAGGTATACAACTTGCAGGGCATTCGCACCAATTCAACCGCAAACAAGGGTGTATACATCATTCGCCAAGGCAATGTGGTAAAGAAGGTGGTAAGATAAGTAGAAACTTTTAAACCACAATTTGATGGGGCCTCTCCCCCTAACCCCCTCCCCCACAGGGGAGGGGGAATAAGTCACTCTTACTTCTTGAGTTTTCTGTTGGTTCTCAACTAGAAACGCAGCAAGTAAAGGTTACTTATTCCCCCTCCCCTGTGGGGG
>JBNMKQ010000166.1:0-5623 GCA_050874425.1 Alloprevotella sp. | reverse complement strand
CGCTTCGCGCTTAGTTTTAAACATTAATGTCTCATTAATCTATCATTAATCTTTCCATTAATCTTTTTTCATTAATCGTCTCATTAATCTATTTTCGTTAATCTTTTCATTAATCTTTGTCTGTTCGACAAATTGCAGTTTTACCCACACGAATCAACATAGCCCCAGAATTTTTAGAACACCCCTATATATATTATAGGTGTGGAACGCATTTTACAAGCTGCAATTTGTTCCCTTCATCACATAGCCAAAAGCAGGCAGCACCTCAGCATCGCAAACCAAAAAAAAAGTTTTTTACTTTGCTATGCTTTCGGTTTGCACTACTTTTGCACCAAAATAAGAAAACTATGCAAAAGAATTTGGTAATTGTTGAGTCTCCTGCCAAAGCTAAAACCATCGAGAAGTATCTTGGTGCAGACTATAAAGTTATGTCTAGCTACGGACATATCCGCGACTTGAAGAAGAAAGACTTTGGCGTTGACCTCAAAACCTTTGAACCTCAATACGAGATTCCCACAGACAAACGAAAGGTGGTAACCGAACTGCGCGCTCAGGCTAAAAAGTCGGAGGCGGTGTGGCTCGCATCCGATGAGGACCGCGAGGGAGAAGCTATCTCGTGGCACTTGGCTGAGGTGCTCGGACTCGATCCGAAAGAGACACGACGCATCGTGTTTCACGAAATTACAAAGCCTGCCATTCTGTCGGCTATCGAACACCCACGCCACATCGACCTTAATCTGGTTGATGCACAACAAGCACGCCGTGTGCTCGACCGCTTGGTGGGCTTTAAGCTATCGCCAGTGTTATGGCGCAAGGTGCGTCCAAGCCTGTCGGCTGGCCGTGTACAAAGTGTTGCGGTGCGACTGATTGTTGAGCGCGAACGCGAAATTCAACAGTTTAAACCCGAATCGAACTACCGCGTAACGGCCGTGTTTGAAGTGCCGGCAGACAATGGTAGCATTACCTTATTAAAGGCCGAGCTGAACAAGCGATTTACCACACGCGATGAAGCGCAAGCTTTTCTTGAGAAGTGTAAAGGCGCTACTTTTACCATTGATGCAATCACTACACGTCCGACGAAGCGCAATCCTGCGCCCCCGTTCACTACGTCTACATTGCAACAAGAGGCGGCTCGCAAGTTGGGCTTCCCCGTTGCCGTTACGATGCGTGTAGCACAAAGCCTTTATGAGTCGGGACTTATTACTTATATGCGTACCGACTCTATGAACTTATCTGACCTTTGCTTGAATAGCTGTGGTCCCGTGATAAGTTCGCTCATGGGCGATGAATATCATCAGCGCCGCACTTACCACACCCACTCTAAGGGAGCGCAAGAGGCACACGAGGCCATTCGCCCCACTGACATGAAACGTCAGACGATAGAGGGCGATGCGCGTGAGCAACGCCTTTACGAATTAATCTGGAAGCGCACGATTGCGTGTCAAATGGCCGATGCCAAACTCGAACGCACGACGGTAAGCATTGCCGTAAGCGGAACAGACGAAATGTTTCAGGCTACAGGCGAGGTTGTTCGCTTTGACGGTTTCTTGCGCGTTTATCGCGAAAGCCAAGGCGACGATGAAAATACGAATGCCGACGAGAGCAAACTCCTTCCTCCTATGAACGAGGGCGAGACACTTCAACGCCGTGAGGTAGTAGCGCAACAACGCTTTAGCCAACAGCCCGCACGTTACACCGAGGCTTCGTTGGTACATAAAATGGAGGAATTAGGCATCGGTCGTCCGTCAACATACGCTCCTACGATTTCAACTATTCAGAACCGCGAGTATGTGGTGAAAGGTGATGCGGAGGGTACGCCACGTAGTTACGACCAACTTACCTTACAAAGCGATACGATTAGCGAAACGACGCTGAGCGAAAACGTTGGTAGCAATCGTGGCAAGTTGGTGCCTACTGACATCGGTCTGGTGGTGAACGACTTCTTAATGGAGTACTTCCCCGAAATTATGGACTATAATTTCACGGCTAACGTCGAAAAGCAATTTGACGAAGTGGCTGAGGGTAAAGAGAACTGGACCGAAATGATTAGCAATTTCTATCAAGACTTTGAGCCTCAAGTTGAACGCACCTTGAACGAGAAGACGGAACATCGTGTGGGCGAACGTGAGTTGGGCGTTGATCCCAAGAGTGGTAAGCCCGTTTCGGTGAAGATCGGTCGTTTTGGCCCTGTTGTTCAGATGGGTACTCCCAGCGATGACGAGAAACCTAAATTCGCCAATTTAGCTAAGGGACAAAGCATTGAGACGATTACGCTCGAAGAGGCACTTGAACTCTTTAAACTTCCCCGAACGCTCGGCGAGTTGGAAGGTCAAGTGGTTAAGGCTAACGTAGGTCGATTTGGTCCCTATGTGCAGTTAGGCAAATTGTTTGTGTCAATTCCCAAAGGGGAAGACCCGATGGACATAACGATGGAACGTGCTGCCGAACTCATTCAAGAGAAACGATTGAAAGAGGAACAAAGCCACTTGAAGCAGTTTGACGAAGACCCCGACCTGGAGGTTCGTGCTGGCCGTTGGGGACCTTACATTGCTTATAAAGGCAAGAACTACAAGTTGCCCAAGAGCGATGCTGAGCGCGCTACTGAATTGACTTACGATGAGTGTAAAAAGATAATTGAGGCTGAAGCCAACAAAAAGCCCGCTACGCGTGGGCGCGGTCGTGCAACTAAGAGCACTGCTAAAAAATAAGCTGATATGAATAAAAGCATTATTTTAGTAGGCTATATGTGTGTGGGCAAAACCACTATCGGACGCGATTTAGCCAAACAGTTAGGACGCACGTTCTATGACCTTGATTGGTATATAGAGGAGCGTTTCCACACAAAGGTGGCAACTATCTTTGCCGAAAAGGGCGAAGAACACTTCCGCGACTTGGAGCGTCGTATGCTGCACGAAGTGGCAGCCTTCGAGAATGTGGTCGTATCGTGTGGTGGCGGAACGCCCTGCTTCTTCGACAACATGGATTATATGAACGAGGTGGGCAACGTGTTCTACCTAAAGGCTTCGCCCGAAATCATTCTGCAACATTTGGCCATGAGTCGCGGCAATCGTCCTTTGCTCAATGACAAGTCGCCCGAAGAGTTGCGCACCTTTGTGACAGAGCAACTGGCACAACGGGAACCTTTCTATGCAAAGGCCCGACACGTGGTCAATGTCGACGTGCTTGACTCTTTTGACAAGATATCACTCGTTGTCGACAACATTTGTTCACTCATTGATGAATGATTGCTTAGTACACAACATATTAGCACATTAACCCATTTGCACCTCTGCACATTTGCACATTTGCACATTAGCACATTAACCCATTTGCACATCTGCACATCTGCACATCTGCACATTTGCGCATTTACACATCTGCACATTTTGCACATTAACCAAGTTTTGCCATGCGAAAATGGAGAATTGAAGACTCTGAAGAACTTTACAATATAAAAGGCTGGGGGGTTAACTACTTCGGCATCAACGAAAAGGGACATGCTTACGTATCGCCACGTAAAGACGGCGTACAGGTAGACCTTAAAGAGGTGGTTGACGACCTCAACTCTCGCGACATCACGGCCCCCGTGTTGCTACGCTTCCCCGACATACTCGACAACCGTATCGAAAAGACGTCTGACTGCTTTAATCAGGCTGCAAAAGAGTACGACTTTAAAGCGGAGCACTTTATTATCTATCCTATTAAGGTGAACCAAATGCGTCCGGTGGTTGAAGAGATTATTAGCCACGGCAAGAAGTATAACCTCGGATTGGAAGCTGGCTCAAAGCCTGAATTGCACGCCGTGCTGGCCACCAACATGGACTCTGACAGTTTGATTATCTGTAATGGCCATAAGGACCAAAACTTTATTGAACTGGCTCTCTTGGCACAAAAGATGGGTAAGCGCGTTTTCTTAGTAGTAGAGAAAATGCCTGAACTCATCACCATAGCTCGAACGGCTGAGAAGTTAGGCGTTCGTCCCAACCTCGGCATTCGCATTAAGTTGGCAGCTAGTGGCACGGGGAAGTGGCAAGAGAGTGGCGGTGATGCCTCAAAGTTTGGTTTGAACTCTTCAGAACTGCTCGAAGCCTTACACAAGCTCGACGAGATGGGCATGCACGATTGCTTGAAACTTATCCACTTCCATATCGGTTCGCAAATCACCAAAATTCGCCGTATATCAACAGCTCTGCGTGAGGCTGCACAATTCTACGTGCAACTACATGCTATGGGCTTTAAGATTGAGTTCGTTGATTGTGGTGGCGGCCTTGGCGTTGACTATGACGGAACGCGCTCAAGCAACTCTGAGAGTTCGGTCAACTATTCTATACAAGAGTATGTCAACGACTGCGTTTATACCTTCGTTGATGCTGCAAACAAGAACAATATCCCCCACCCCAACCTCATTACTGAGGGCGGCCGTTCGCTTACGGCCCACCACTCTGTGCTCATTGTCGATGTAATGGAATGTGTGAGTATGCCCCACATGGACGAGAACTTTCACCCAACGGAGCAAGATCACCAATTAGTACACGACTTGACCGAAATTTGGGATAAACTTTCGCCTCGCTCTATGCTTGAAGATTGGCACGACGCACAAGACATTCGCGACGAGGCACTCGACCTATTCCGCCACGGCATTATCGACCTTAAGACGCGTGCACAGATCGAAAGTCTCTATTGGAGCATCACACGCGAGATTAGTGAGTTGGCTCATCACCAGAAGCACGTACCTGACGAGTTACGCACGTTGGACAAGATGATGGCTGATAAGTACTTCTGCAACTTCTCACTCTTCCAGTCTTTGCCCGACTCTTGGGGCATCGATCAATTATTCCCCATTATGCCCATTGAGCGATTGAATGAGAAGCCTACCATCTCGGCCACCCTGCAAGACATCACTTGCGACTCGGATGGTAAGATTAGTGCATACGTCAATTACAACCAACAGACTTCCTATTTGCCGTTGCACGCTTTTCGTGAAGGTGAACACTATTATATAGGTGTATTCTTGGTAGGTGCTTATCAAGAGATTTTGGGCAATATGCACAACCTCTTTGGCGATACCAACGCTGTTCACGTTACAGTAGACGAGACGGGATATAGCATCGACAAGACTATTGACGGCGAGACCGTAGCCGATGTGCTTGAATACGTGCAGTATGACCCTAAGCGCCTTGTACGTCGTCTTGAAGCGTGGGTAAGCAAAGCCGTAAAGGAAGAAAAGATTACCAACGAAGAGGGCAAAGAGTTTATCTCCAACTATCGCTCTGGCCTTTATGGTTACACTTATTTAGAATAAGCCGTATATATATCTGATCAGTTTAACGTAACGCATACTGAGATGCGTTCTGTTAAACTGATCTTTTTTTTGCTGGCTCTGTAACGTTTCGTGTGGGTAACTCCAATTAAATTGGCTCTATAACGAATTGTATGGGTAAAACTGCAATTTGATGAGGCCTCTCCCCCTACCCCCCTCCCCCACAGGGGAGGGGGAATAAGTCACTCTTACTTCTTGAGTTTTCTGTTGGTTTTCAAATAGAAACGCAGCAAGTAAAGGTTACTTATTCCCCCTCCCCAGTGGGGGAGGGGGGTAGGGGGAGAGGCCTCATCAAATTGCAGT
>JBNMKQ010000165.1:0-5683 GCA_050874425.1 Alloprevotella sp. | reverse complement strand
TGGGGGAGGGGGTTAGGGGGAGAGGCCCATCCCTACAGACGAAAAGTGGCAGTAAGCGTTCATGCTTACTGCCACTTTTCTATTTATTCGTAACGATAGATGTTTAATCTACTAAAATCTTCTCGTCGTTCAATACGTATACCCCTTTGTGCAGACGAAGGGTGCGCTTACCATTCACCGTGTCATTAAAAATTACGCGGCCTTGATCATCAACCAACAACACGTGAATCGGTTGAGCAGCACTGAGGTGAAGTTTCTCAGCCGCAATTTTAAAATTTAGCTTCTTAGCGTCAGTTTGTTGGTTGCTAATGCCCGTTGTACTGCGGAATTGACCATCAATGCTCACCTCTCCGTCGATGATTTGAGCAGGAATGGTGAAGGTTCCGTCAGCGTTGAAGTCAGAAGCACGGACGATATACTCGTCATACTGTTTCGTGCCATACTTATTGTATTGATTGCCCGTGAGATTGTAGCCGTGACTAATAATCAAAGAGTCAATCTCGAAGCCATTGGCCGGAGTAGCCTTAATCTTTACAGCCTTGCCAAAGTCTGTCTGATAGCTAACGAGTTCCGTTCCGTCTTCCAAAGTGATAAAGCCGTTACGACTGGCAGCAGAGAGACTTACCTTATCAGTATGAACGTTCAAGCGCGTATCGACAATGAAGCCACCATTCGACTTAATGCTATTGGTCGTCGTATTACGGCCCGCAGGGTCGAGGTTACCCCAGTCTACCTTGTAGCGCATACGGTAGAAACCTGGCTGAAGGTCAGCGGGAAGGGTGAAAGCTGGTGTGCTAAGGTTGTTGCGGTCGCCACCACTCAAAGCTGTACCATCATACTTATAACCACTTTGGTTCTCTACCATTTCGAGGTAGTAATAGCTTACGAGGTCGCAGCCCTCAGTGGCCTTGTGGGTAGACTCATCGTAAGAAGCATTGAACTGACCGTCGTCGCCCTTGTCGAGGTAGACGAAGCCATTCATCCAAGCACCGCCTTGATAGTTGATAGAGGGGGTGAGTTTCTGACCAGCCTTGGCCTTAAACGTTTGGTCGGTCATGTCGCGATAGATGAGCTGTGGATTAATAGAACCTACGCTGATCGACTGTGTCGTCTCGCCATTAGGCTGAAGCGTAATGGCTTGGACGTAACGTTCGGGTTTATCAACTGCCGTTTCTTTGTCATAATTTAAGCCATAGTATGAGGCCACCTTGATACGCGGTTCAGCACTATTGTTCACCTCAATATCGTCAATATAGGCGGCATAGTCGCTTGTCATCTCTTGAGGAGAGTTGACGTCGGGCACGATGACAAGGCTATGGATCTGTACGCCATTGCACGCCTTGATAGGGAATACGGCATCAAACCATTGATTGGCTACGGTGCTGTTAGAAGAATAAACCCACACTTGCTCTACATCGTTGCTTTGGCCAGCGCGGTCGGGACGCTTACCCAAGCCGACTAACATAACACGGCCCTCAAGCGGCTTGTACATCTTGACGTGAACGTAAATGTAGTTAGGAGTAAGGTCGAAGGGCGTGTTGAGGTCGACGCGCACACCAAACGTGTTGCTACCAAAGCGTGAACGCTGTACACCGACAATTTTCTTTGAGTCGTTTACTACGTCGCCATTGTCATTAGTAGTAGGCAAGAAGTTGTCAATAACAGCCGCATTGCCCTTGAGTTCGCCCGTGCGGAAGGGAGATTCCTCCCAGGTGTCGTAAACGCCCACCGACTTGTAGCCAGCAACGTCTTCAAAGTCCACCTTAGTTGTTTGCGCCATTAAGTTCATTGGCAGGGCCAATGCTGCAAGCGCGAAATATTTTGTATTCATTGTAATGATTCGTTTGGTGTTAGAAAATAGCTACATTTTCGAGTGTAGGACAAGCCTTGCTATCATTGATAGTTACGCGCAAGTACTTCACCTTGTTAGGATTGGCAGGATAGCTACTCTGCGTGCTGCCGTTAAGCGGAATGATGCGCTTGTAACCAATCGTAGAAGTGGTGATGTTGCCACCACGCTTGGTCCATGACTTGCCGTCGTTGCTCGTTTCGATCGTAAACGACTTCACACGTTGACCGAGCTTGATGTGCTCTTGCAATACCACGTAGCGAAGGGGCTGTGCCTCGTCCCACTTAAAGGTGAGGCTCGCATTCTTCACACCGTCGTTAGTAGCCCAATAAGTGAGCGAATCGCCGTCGATGAGGTTAGCCACGTCGAAGTTGCGGCCTGTACCCGCATCACGTGTCTCACTTGCTGTGATTTCGGCCGTTGTAGCGTAGTTGGTGCCTCCTAAACGTTTCTTGAGCGTTTCACCAAACGTTTTGAGTGCATTTACAGTAGCTGTAGGCAACTTACCGCTCTTGTCGGGCGGGCAGTTGAGAATGAGGGTTGCATTGCGGCCCACCGTTTCGAGGTACATCTGGAAGAGACGTTCGTTGCTCAACACGCCTTCGCCCTGATGCCAGAACCAACCACCTGTGGTAAGCTTGGCATCGCTCTCACCGGGTTCCCACACCCAACCATTCTGTGTGCCATACATACCATTCTTTTCGGCAGCATAGCCATATTCTTCGGGGCTCCAGTTGGTCTCGCCAGCCCACCCCTCTTCGTTACCAATCCAGCGACTTTCACCACCTACGCCCCAGAGGACGCAGTCGGGACACACCTTGTGTACGGTGTCGCGTAAGTTGGGCACGTCGTAGTAAGTTTCGCGGTCGATGTTGCGTGTACCGCCCTCTCCGCCATAGTAGCCATTACCACCATTAGCGCCGTCAAACCACATCTCGAATTGGTCGGTGCCATAAGCTGCCAACTCTGCGCACTGACGAAGGAATACGTCCTTTACGTAAGAGTCCTTACCGTAGAGTGCATTGTTGCGGTCCCAGGGTGAAACGTAGAAGCCATACTTCATGCCCAACTTCTTAGCTGCGGCAGCGAAGTCGCGCGGAATGTTGGTCTTTTTAGCATTGGCATTGCTTGATGAAGTGATGTTGTGTGTAGTAGTGGCAGTAGGCCAAAGGCAGAAGCCATCGTGGTGTTTCACAACGGCGATGCCGCCCTTCATACCTGCCGCCTTAACGGCTTCGAGCCATTGCTCAGGGTCGGGCACTGCGGTAGGGGCGAACTGACTTTCGTCTTCGTTGCCCATACCCCACTCGTTACCCGTATAGGTATTCATGCCGTAGTGGAAGAAGGCATAAAACTCTGTGTATTGCCACTTGAGCTGGCGTGGCGAGGGCACGGGGTGAACCGGTGCTGGCTC
Source organism: Alloprevotella sp. (assembly GCA_050874425.1). Lineage (GTDB taxonomy): Bacteria > Bacteroidota > Bacteroidia > Bacteroidales > Bacteroidaceae > Alloprevotella. The sequence goes on along the minus strand of JBNMKQ010000165.1, from coordinate 2,420 downwards.
GTTTTCAGCATTTGCTTTTACCTCGTTCACTAACTGCAACTGGGCATTAGCCGTAAGCGTAGCAGAAGCCATGAGGCAGAGCGCTGAAAATAGTTTTGTAATGTGCTTCATGTTATATGTAACTGTTTTAAAAGATGATTATTCTGTTGTATGTTCTTCGTCCGTTGCCTTGCGGAAGAAACTGAAATTGACGCTGCCGTAGGCGCGATGTTCTACGAAGTCAGGACGTGAGGAGAAGTCGTAAGTCTTGCCATGTTCGAGCACAAAGAGCCCGCCCTCTTTGACCAAGGCCGAGTTCATCACGCGATCGGGGAGTTCGCCTAATTCGGGTAGTGCATAAGGAGGGTCGGCAAAGACGAGGTCGAACGATTCCTTGCAGCGTTCGATAAAGCGCAAGGCATCGCCACACATGGGCAACCACGCCTCATCACCCAATGTGCGTTGGCACTGCTGAATGAAGGCGAAGTGTTTGCGATCTTTTTCGATAGTAGTAACGCGCTGGCAACCTCGCGATACGAGTTCGAGCGATATGCTGCCTGTGCCGCCAAAGAGGTCGAGCGCAGTAACGTCTTCAAAGTCTACATAGGCGCGCAATACATTGAAAAGGTTTTCTTTGGCAAAGTCGGTAGTTGGACGTGCCTTAAACGTACGGGGCACTTCAAAGTGTCGTCCTTTATATTTTCCTGTTATGATTCGCATAGAGAAGATTTTTAAATGTGCAAATGTGTTGTTAGTGTGCAAATGTGAGAATGTGCAAATGTGCAAATGCGTTGTTAATGTGCAAATGTGAGAATGTGCAAATGTGCAAATTGTCGCTTTCTTTTGCTGCGTTTGTGGAAAAATGCAAGTAAAGGCGACCATTTACATTTTTAATGTGCAAATATGTTGTTAATGTGAGAATGTGCAAATGTGCAAATTGTCGCTTTCTTTTGCTGCGTTTGTGGAAAAATGCAAGTAAAGGCGACCATTTGCACATTTGCACATTTACACATTCGCACATTAAACAGGCATTCGCACATTTGCACATTAAACAAGCATCATTTAAGTATCGCGCACATCAAGTCGTAGGGAACGCCCTCGGTGGTTGAAACAATGTCGCGGTTAAACTCAGCCGAAGGATTGACGGGGTAAACACGTGCAGCGTACTTCTGTAACTCGTCAATAACGGGAGTTCGCAAGGAAGGAATACCCGCAACAAAGATAGGGGTTTCGTTCATATTGAGCGCTAAGTGGCGCGCCAAATTAAACACGTAATAGTCTACATCGGTAAGAGTGCGCACAGTATAAGTGTTGAGCATCACCAAACGACTATCGTCCAACACCATCACATCTATTACGCCATCGTGGGTGTAGACAAACAGACGCCGACCATTGGTCGTGGCCAATCCTTTCTGTGCAAAGTGCTGCACAACGGGGGTGAGAGCTGAGGTGTAACGTACTTCGCCAAACACTTCTTCTAACGTATGACAAGTGCTCTCGGCCAAGGCAAAAAGGAATACCACATTAGAGGCGGGTACGGTGTCGTAAAAGATGCGACGCTTCTCTCCTGGCGAAAAACAAAAGTTATAGGTCGTCTCGACGTCTTCCTCTTGAAATTCTACTAAAGGAATGGGAGTGACAGGAGCATTGACATACACTTCGACGCGCTCATATTGTTGCTGCAGCAAGGCTACTTGTTGCATCGCTAAACGAAGGTTAACTGTAAGCGAGGCTTGTGGACGCACGTGATAAGGCTGAAACTGAAACTCGGGGTCACCTGCCTTTTCGTAATGTGCAAAGCAAATGTCTGTATCGGATATTCGTATGTGTAAAAGCATGAAAGTTGTATTTAATAAGCCACTTAGGGTGCACTCTCTTGAGCGCCCATAACACAACAAGGGCAAGGAGTACACCCGTACTGTTGGCGGCAAAGTCGGCCCAATCGCCCGAACGATAGGTGGTAAGATATTCTTGTGCCAACTCTATTACTCCACTCATCAGGATGGGACAGATAATGGCCAAAAGGATTAAACGCACTTTGCTCCAATGACGATGACTGCGAAGGTATTCTACCCAAAATACGCTGCACGTGCCTAAATACATAGACATGTGTACCCACTTGTCGAAGAATGCTATATTGTCAAACGTATGAATACGTGGTGGGCGAAATAGGCATAAATACCAAATGAGCAATACGCAAAATGCCGTGAAGCGAAACTGTTTTAGTAAATGATATGCTCTTTGCATGTGTATTTAAGTAGGTGTTCAAAATTAGTTCATATTTAGATGTTCACTATTAGCTTATATCAAAAGCACTCTCTTGGAGCGCATTTTGTTCCTTTGTTCTCGATCGCATAGCCCGCTATGCTCACTCGAACAAAGAAACAAACTGCACCCCAATAGAGCACTTTTGATATAAACTAATTATGAACACCTACTTA
>JBNMKQ010000164.1:0-5689 GCA_050874425.1 Alloprevotella sp. | reverse complement strand
CACCTAAGCCCAATCGGCACACCTACGGCGTGCGTCGTCCATTGGAGGGCAAACCATAAACCAGCCATGCAAAAGTCTAACGCCTTTTGCATAGCTGGCTACCTTATTTCACCCCTAACGGGGTGTTACGTAACTCTTCGACAAATTGCAGTTTGTATCTGTTATTAAACGCAATATTACCCACATGATTCGTTATAGAGCAAAGAAAGCTTTGACCACGGTCTCAAACGTTGGGCAAGGCTGCTCCTCTAAAGACCCTCCCCCCATTTCGTCCACTTTCGTCTTTTTCCACACTCACCCGTTCACTCTTTTATATTCATATATTCTATTCTCTTTTTATTCTATAGATAAATAAAAGAAGAATGTATGATAGGTATATTTGTCTGTGGAAAGTGTGGATACTTTTCAGCCCTAAAATTTGGCCATTAACTTATCAACGTTATACACATGGTTACTCACATTCTTATCCACACTCGCTATCGTGTGACTACGCCCTTAAATACTACCCTTATGCGATACTAAGTAATGAATAATCCACACCCTGTTGAAAACGATTGTGAGTATAAAAAAAGTGGGTTGAAAACCTCCTTTTTTTGTGGAGAGCATGGCTTAAAAGCGGTGTAAAACGCTGTTAACTCGTTGAAAACGTTCAGCGGCCAAACGCCGCGCCGCGCTGAGAGTTTTCACCATTCCCTTCAACAGCTTTTCAACGAGTTATACACGGGGTTTTCCACGCCTTTTTTGTAACTTCGCAGCCTAGTAGAATTGTTTTACGTTTGAAGTTCATAAGGATTATAAAGTTTGTTTAGTTGAAGAGCAACGTGATGTAATTTTATAACCTTATAACCTCCAAACAGAAACCCCTATTATTAGAACACGCGAAAGCAATAATCCTATTACTCTATGCGAAAACTTACCGTCGAAGACCTCAACCGCATTGACATAGCCACCTTTAAGCAGTCCGAGAAGCTGCCCCTCATTATCGTACTTGACAACATTCGTTCCCTTCACAACGTGGGCAGCGTGTTGCGTACGGCCGATGCCTTTCGATTGGAGGCCGTATATATGTGTGGCATAACGGCCACGCCTCCTTCCCCCGAAATTCATAAGACAGCGCTCGGTGCTGAAGACTCCGTTGCGTGGCGTTATTATGATGACACGCTACAAGCTGTCAACGAACTCAAAGCTGAGGGCTACACCGTATTGGCCGTAGAACAAGTGGAGGGGAGTCTAAAGTTGGGTGAATTTAGTTTCACTCCTGCCCAACGTTATGCTTTGGTGATGGGCAATGAAGTAAAAGGGGTACAACAATCCGTAGTCGATGCGTGCGACCAAGCGCTCGAAATTCCTCAATACGGCACCAAGCACTCCATGAACGTAAGCGTTACCGCTGGCATCGTCATGTGGGAGGTGGAAAGAGTAAATAAGGGTTAATGGGTTAATGGGTTAGTGGGTTAATGGGTTAGTGGGTTAATGGGTTAGTGGGTTAAAAGGTAAGTATAATAGCTCAAACTTTCAAACAAACTTTTTAACCCACTAACCCTCTAACCCCCTAACCCCCTAACCCACTAACCCCTACCCTTTTTAAAAAAACAAAATATGCAAACAAAGAAAACGTCAGTCATTGCGCTCGACCTTGACGGCACACTTACCAATAGCAAAAAAGAAGTAACCGCTCGAACGCGTGAGGCGCTCTTGCAAGCTGAGGCTAATGGGGCAGCCATCGTGTTGGCCTCAGGACGCCCCACGTATGGCATCATGCCTGTGGCCGAATGTTTAGAAATGCAACAACGCGGTGGATATATACTTTCGTATAATGGCGGCAAAATTATTGATTGCGCCACGGGGGAAGAATTGTATAGCAAACACCTACCCGCTGAAGTACTGCCAATACTCCATGACTATGCGCGCACGCATCATATCGCTCTGTTGGGATATGTAGGGAAGGAGATTGTGACAGAGATGCCCGATGACGAACATGTGCAAGTCGAGAGCCATATTAACAAAATGCCTATTAGAGGTGTTGATAACTTGTTGGAAAGCATTGAGGCGCAACCTACCAAACTCTTATTAGCCGGTGACCCCGAACGCATAGCCCAGGCTGAGAAAGAACTCTCTGCCTTAGTGGCTGACAAAATGGAAGTGTTCCGTTCCGCCCCTATCTTTGTAGAGTTAGTGCCCAAAGGCATAGACAAGGCACAGTCGTTGGCACGCTTACTTGATGTGCTTCACCTTTCAGCCGCCGACCTCACCGCCTTTGGCGATGGATATAACGACCTCACCATGATACGCTTTGCAGGGCGAGGTGTTGCCATGGCCAATGCTGTGCCCGAACTGCGTGCTGAGGCTGATTACATCACCCTCTCAAACGATGAAGACGGTATTGCCGCGTTTTTAACGAAATAATTAACGAAAAAGATTAATGAGACGATTAATGGAAAAGATTAACGAAAAAGATTAATGATAGATTAATGAAACATTAATGTTTAAAACTAAGCGCGAAGCGCGTAACGTAAAGTTTTTTTGCGCTACGCGCTTTTGTTAACATTAATGTTTCATTAATCTATCATTAATCTTTCCATTAATCTTTTTCGTTAATCGATTCATTAATCTTTTTTGTTCTTACCCACACTATTCGTTATAGAACCAACTTTATAACCTCAAAACTTAAAACTAAAGTTATAGGTTTACTTATGCGTGAGTAGGTTCCAAGCCTCGCGTACCCAGAGGACGAGAGAAGAGCCGATGATGATGATGATCCAATCAAGGAAACTCAGACCTACTACGTTGAAGAACTGCTGGACCCCAGGTATCTCTACCATGGCTACTTGACCTATGAGAATGATCGCACAGATGGTGAGCAGTCCGTTGCAACCTTTGAAGTGGAGTGCACTGCGTCCTGTCTTGAATGCGCGCGCATTGAAGAGGTAGAAGAAGTGGGTCATGACAAAGGTGGTGAAGAGAAGAGTAAGTTCGTAGGGCGTTACCTCTCCCTTTGCTCCAAGCTGGAGGTGGAGGAAGTCGGTGAGGCAATGCACGTCAGCATGTTGGAAGATGTAGAGCATTCCTACGAGTAGGAGGAAGAAGATAACCCCTACGCTGACTATCTCACGCAACATTTCGCCACCGAGAATGAAGTCGGTGCGCCGACGCGGTTTGTCAAGCATCACACTCTCTGAGGGAGGCAGCGAGGCAAGAGCCATGGCAGCAAAGGTGTCCATGATGAGGTTGATCCACAACATCTGCGTAACGGTGAGGGGAGACTCTGTACCCATGAAGGCACCTACGAGAACGAGCAGACAGGCCGTCACGTTGACGGTGAGTTGGAAGAGGAGGAAGCGCTGAATGTTTTGATAGAGCGAACGCCCCCACATAACGGCCTTTCCAATGCTTGAGAAGGAGTTGTCAACGATGGTAATGTCGGAAGCCTCTTTGGCAACACTCGTGCCGTCTCCCATAGAGAGACCGACGTGGGCAGCCTTGAGGGCGGGGGCATCGTTGGTGCCATCGCCCGTAACGGCCACGACTTGTCCGAGACGCTGTAGGGTTTCGACCAAACGCTTCTTGTCCATAGGACGAGCGCGCGAGATAATCTTGAGGTCGAGAATGCGCTCTTCGAGTTCTTGGTCAGAGAGTGCGGCAAACTCTGGGCCTGTGATGATATTGCGGTCGGTGTCGGTGGGTTGCCACAGTCCGATTTGTCGCCCAATCTCTTTGGCTGTGCCCGGTGTGTCGCCCGTTACAATCTTGATACTGATACCTGCGTCCAAACATTCCTTAACGGCTGCGGGCACATCTTGGCGCACGGGGTCGGCTATGGCAACAACGCCCATAAACTGTAGATTGGTGGCCACTACCCTCCCCTCATTGATAAGGGGAGCAGCGTTGTCATCAACGATTTGATAAGCAAAGCCGAGGGTACGCATGGCGCGGCTTTGGTAAGCTAAGAGTTGGGCATTGATGGTGTCGTCAGCCACATTGGCCTCCACTTTGGCACAAAGAGAACGGACGATTTCGGGAGCGCCCTTTACATATAATATACGTTTGCCGGGTAAGAGGGCAGAACGCACGAGCGTAGCCATGTACTTACGTTCGGTGGTAAAGGGCAATTCTTCAACCACTTGTGTCCCCTCGCGCAACGCAACGTAGTCCTCTCCTGCCGCATTGAGCCAAAGCAAGAGGGCCCCCTCGGTGGGGTTGCCCAGGACAGTGGGGTGAGTAGGGTCGGCGAGGTCGAGTGCTGCGGTAGAGTTGACAGCGATGCCTTCCTTAATCAATCGGCTTTCATCGTTATCGGTGAGTTTACCGTCGGGAAGGGCGTAGAAGTTGACCTCGTCTATGCGCATTTGGTTCTGCGTGAGTGTACCCGTCTTATCGGTACAGATAACGGTGGTAGCCCCCATTGTCTCGCAAGCGTGCATTTTGCGCACGAGGTTGTTGGTGCGAAGCATACGACGCATACTATAGGCTAGGCTCAAGGTGACGGCCATGGGGAGTCCTTCTGGCACGGCGACAACGATGAGTGTCACGGCTATCATGAGTGTCTGTAACACGTAGGCTACGAAGGCGACAATGTTCGTAGTGGTGGCAAATATCTCTGAGCCTGGAATATGGAGGGAATAATTGATGTCGAGTCCATCGACGAAACACATGACGATACGTCCTACGATGATAAGGGCTGCGATAACGTAACTGGCTTTGGAAATGAGTTTTCCTAGACCGTCGAGTTGTTCGTTGAGCGGTGTTTTAACAGAAGAGTCGATTTGTGCGGCTTCGAATACCTTTCCTTGTTCGGTGTGGTCGCCCACGGCGGTGATGCGACAGATGCCGTGTCCTTCCATCACCTTGGTGCCCTTCATCACGAGGTTAGAGGTGTAGGTAGCATTGGAGTCGAACTGAGCGGGGTCGGTCGTTTTCTGACACAAGGGTTCCCCGGTGAGGGTAGATTCGTCTACGCTGAGGTGGGTGGCTTCGAGCAATTGTGCATCAGCTGGCACCTCTTGTCCTGTAGAGAGAATGACAATATCGCCCACGACGATGTCGCGTCGTGGTACTTGGGTGGTGTTGCCGTCACGAACGACTTCTACTTGTTCGTCGTCATTGACTTGATTCAATAGGCTAAATTCCTTATCGGCTTGGAGTTCGAAATAGAAAGCGAGTCCAGTGGCTAAGAAGATAGCGATGAAGATGCCTACGGGTTCGAAGAACACTTCTGCTCCTTCACCGAGTCCGAAACGCTCGTAGAGCGAGATGCCAATGCTAAGCACACCGGCTATGAGTAAGATGATAATAAGGGGGTCAGAGAACTTTTCGAGGAATTGTTTCCATAGAGGGTCCTTCTCGGGCGGTGTAAGTACATTAGCGCCGTATTGTGCACGACTTTGGTTGACTTCCGCTGTGGTAAGTCCCGTGTAACGGTGTTTTTGTTGTGTCATGTTTTCCTACAGATTGTTATGTTTCGTGGGGACAAATGTACGTTTAATTTTGGAATTAAACATTTAAGGAGAGGGGAAACGGAAATATATACATATAAATAAGGATAGAGATGGGGCCTCACCCCCTAGCCCCCTCTCCTTGAGGAGAGGGGGGACAAGTCACCTTTTCTTGCTCATTTTCAGGAAATATCTCAAGCAAGAAACTGGGGAGAAAAAGGTAACTTCAGTCCCCCCTCTCCTCAAGGAGAGGGGGT
>JBNMKQ010000163.1:0-5722 GCA_050874425.1 Alloprevotella sp. | reverse complement strand
ACTCAAGAAGTAAGAGTGACTTATTCCCCCTCCCCTGTGGGGGAGGGGGTTAGGGGGAGAGGCTTTTATTACTGCAAGGCCTTATTGAGTGCGTTCGATATTTTTGAAGCACCCTTTTGCACAGCAGCATCGGCTTTGGCCTTGGCATCAGCCTTGGCCTTTTCTTTAGCAGCCTTTACGTCGGCTTTAGCCTTGGCTTCTGCATTGTTTACGGCCTTCTGGCCTGCTGCCTTCGCAGCATTCTTCACGGCAGAGGGAGCAGACTCAACAGCTTTACCAACTGCCTTTACCGTATTCTTCACGTCACTGGCATCGCTCTCTGCAGCCGCTTTGATAGCTTCGCCCGCCTTCTTTACGCTTTCGGGAGCATTGGCTATGGCATTAACGGCACTTGCTACAGTGACAGTCTGTGGGTCGAGTTTCTTCAACTCCTCAGCGTGTTCGCTGAGGTAAGTCTTCACCTTTGAAGCGTATGCAGCAGCGGCTTCTGTATCGCCTGCAGCCTTGAGTTCTTCTACCTTCTGCTGAATCGTAGCAATAGCTTCCTTCGCCTTAGCGGGGTCAGCATTCTTGCTGTTCAACACTTCGTCCAACTGAGCCGTTACAGCGGTAGCAGCTTCGTTGGCTTCGGCTACTGAGGGGGAAGCCTCCGTTGCAGCGGCCTCTTCTGTTGCAGCATCGCCTGCTACGGTGTCGGTCATAGACTCGTTATCACTCGTCTTGTTGCCACCACAAGCTGTGGTGAGCGAAAGGGCAGCTACAAGGGCTGCAAATAGAAATGTCTTTTTCATATTTTTATGGATTAATGGGTTAGAGGGTTAGAGGGTTAGGAGGTTAGGGGGTTAGGAGGTTAGGGGGTTAGGGGGTTAGGAGGTTAGGAGGTTAGAGGGTTAGAGGGTTAGGAGGTTAGGGGGTTAGGAGGTTAGGAGGTTAGGAGGTTAGGAGGTTAGGAGGTTAAAAGGTTACTATATGAAACGGAACTTTCAAACTCCCTTTAACCTTCTAACCCGCTAACCTTCTCTTACCCTTCTCTTATCCTTCTAATTTGGTCTTAAATGCTAAGGCATACATGCGCACTTGCTTTATCATGGCCAACAGACCGTTAGAACGAGTGGGCGAAAGGTGTTCGGTGAGTCCTATCTTGTCGATAAAGTAGAGCTGTGCGTCAAGTATGTCCTGAGGTGTTTGGTCGTTCACGACGCGAATAACCAATGACACAATGCCTTTCACAATCAAAGCATCGCTTTCGGCACGGAAGTGGAGTTTGCCACCTTGCTCTTCACAAACAATCCATACACGACTTTGACAACCATCAATTAAGTTTTGGTCCGTCTTATCAGCCGCATCGAGTGGTGCTTGTTCTTCACCTAAGTCGATGAGCAGTTGGTAACGATCCATCCAATCGTCCAACTCGCAAAATTCTTCTACTATTTCGTCTTGTATTTCGTTAATTGTCATCTTTCTTTTGTTTTTTTGTTGACAAGTTAACAAGTTGACGAGTTAACAGGTAAGTTACTTAAAAAAACACACTTACTTATCTACTCGTTAACTTGTCAACTCGTCAACTTCATTACTGTTCAGAAATATATTGCAACAAAGTTTGACCTACACCACGAAGTGTCTCTTTGGAAATATTCTGAGGTGTATCGTTCGTCGTGTGCCAAGTTACCCCAAAGCTATGTTCCCCCTCAATGAAAGGTATCACGTCAATGGTGGGAATACCCGCAATCTCGTTCATCGGCACATGGTCGTCCTGTGCATATCCGCCTTCAATAGCTTGGAATAGGTTGTCGGCCTTCGCACGTGTGGCAGCGTCCCAGAGTTGCACCACGACATCACGTGCATAACGCAAACTTACCCCTTCATAGGCGAAGCGAGCGTCTTGGCCACCTACCATATCGAGCAGTATGCCACAACGCGCTTTGTAATCCTTCACGTGTGGGTGGCGTGCCCAATATTGCGAACCGAGGCACCAGTCTGAGCCGTCTTGAGGGGCTTTGTCCTCAGCCCAATAGGGGGCACCATAGTCCTCAGAGTCGAAACAGATGAAGTCAATGCCCACGTTCGGCTTCAGTTCACTTAGGTGACGTGCTACTTCGAGCATTACGGCTACTCCGCTAGCACCATCATTGGCTGCCATGACGGGTTGGTGATGACGTGAGGAGTCGGGGTCGGCATCGGCCCAAGGACGACTCTCCCAGTGCGTACAGATAATGATGCGATCCGTAAGTTCAGGACGATAAGCCGCAATGATATTGCGCGATTTAAGCACTTTGCCGTCCCAAGCCTTGAGGTCAGCCTTCTGTTCGGTTACGCTGAGGCCAAGGCGCTTAAAGGCATCTACGATGTAATCACCGCATTGCTGGTGTGCCGTAGAGTTGGGCACACGAGGTCCGAAACTGCACTGTTTCTCAACTGAAGCATAAGCCGAGTCGGCATTAAACTGCACCTGCGTCACGGCTATTGTGTCTTGCTCCGCAGCTGGGTCGGCACTCTTTTGACTCTTACACGAGAAGAGGGCCGTAGCTATTGTAAGAAGGATAAAAAAGGTTCTCATTTTTTCTTTTTTAGGAAGTTTGGTTAACAAGTAAGTTTGTATTGATAGGGGTGAGAAGTTTACACAATAGTAACTTACCCGTCAACTTGTCAACTCGTTAACTTGTCAACTAAAAGGAAGAAGTTGCACCTGCTGCATCACACGCAGCCAATTGCCGCCCCACACCTTTTCAAGGTCGTCAATCGAAAGGCCTTCAGCCAAGAGGCGACGCGTAAAGTTTATTAGTTCACTGGCGTTGGCGCACCCCATGATGCCACCATCGCCGTCAAAGTCAGTACCTATGCCCACGTGGTCAATGCCCGCTACGTCAATCATATGAAGCAAGTGACGCACGGCATCGTCAAGCGTTGCTGGTACGCCTTCCTCTTCTAAACGGAGAAAGCCATGATAGAGCGTGACTTGCGCCACACCGCCCGCCTGGGCTAAGGCACGCAATTGATCATCGGTCAAATTGCGTGGGTGATTACACAGAGCACGGCTGGAGGCGTGTGAACAAACGATGGGTGTTTGGCTCACTTCCAAAGCATCATAAAAGGACGTTTCGGCTGCATGACTGAGGTCTACCATCAGTCCGCAGCGGTTCATCTCACGCACCACCTCTCGCCCATAGTCCGAGAGTCCGCCATGCGTCTGTGAGGAACGACGAGCGGAGTCGCAGATAGCATTGTCGCCATTGTGGCATAAGGTGATGTAAGTGAGTCCCATACGAGCAAAGTGTGCCACATTATTAAGGTCGTAACCCAAGGCATAGCCATTTTCTATACCGCGCATTACAGATAACACGTTGTTGCGCTTATTGCGATAGAGTTCGGCTGGCGTGTGCGCCAAAGCTACATTGGGAGCTGCACTGACACGCTGCTCTATCTCGTCGAGTAAGCGTTGCGCCATAGCCGTAGCCGCTGCAGCTGCCGTAGGCGTATTGTCGCCCTGTGGAATGTAGGCCACCATATTGGTGGCATTGAGGTGGCCTTCGCGCATTTTGACGAAGTCGACCAGGAGTTGAGGGTCACGACGGGTGAGTTCTACGCCTTTGTCGAAGAACATCGGCGTGTCGCAGTGAGAGTCGAGCGTAAGTACGTGTGTGTGTACCCATTTGGCCTCAGCGAACGACTGTGCACACTGCACAAAGTGACGAAAGAGTGGCATCATGCAGTCATCATCATCGAGTAGGAAGCATTCTGGGTGCCACTGCACACCGATGATGTCTTTCATCTCTGTGCTTTCAATCGCCTCAACCACGCCGTCGGCCGAACGTGCTGTTACGCGAAAGTGCGGGCCTGCTTCGTCCACCGCTTGGTGGTGGAAGGAGTTGACGGCAAAGCGTCGGCCCAAGAGGCTTGCTAAGGTGCTATCGGCCACAGCCTCTACAAAGTGAGTTGCCACACCTCTATCTGCATCTTGTGAGTGTTTGATAAGCGAGGTGTTAGGTAAGGAAGTCTGTATGTCTTGCATCACGCTGCCCCCTAAAGCTGCTGCCAGTACTTGTATGCCACGACAAATGCCAAACATAGGTACTTGGTGCGTGTAGGCTGCCTTCGTCAGGGCCAGTTCCCACTCATCACGTTCACGATTAATGCCATGAAGGGCTGGCACAGGGTCTTCGTCTAAAAGGATAGGGTTAATATCTGCCCCCCCCGAAAGCAACAAGCCATCAATGCCATTCAGTATAGCATCAATGGCTTCAGCATTAGCCTTGCGACGGGGTGGAATGACTACGGGCGTGCCTCCAGCGGCTTCGACTGAGCGAAAATAGCCTGGTAGGAGTTTCAACTCGTTGTCATTATAATTACCTGTTATGCCAATAATAGGCTTACGACAGTTCATTACTTCTTGATGTTTTTGGGTTGATGTCCTGGTCCTGCAGCGAACCACCCTTTGTCAACTCTGGTACGTTGTTCAAAGAGTTCGAGTATGGACCATAAACACGAAAAGCCTGTTACCCCAACCAATGCGCTTGCCAACACGTTATGAATAAACAGTGCCGCAACGATGCAACCCAATCCTACAAGTAAAAACACCCACCAAAAGCGAGTGCCCGTATAGTATTCGGCCTTTATTACAATGGGGTGGAACAAGCCAATTATTAAGAAGGTGCCCAAACCGATAAGGGCGCCAGTGAGGGTCATAAGAGTTTAATGGGGTTAATGAGTTTTGAGTTTAATGAGTTTAATAAGTTTAATGAGTTTAATGGGTTTTGAGTTTTTATTGGCCGTGACTTTTTAGGCCCTCATTAAACTAATAAACTCATTAAACTTATAAACTTATTAAACTCTAAACTCAATCTTCTTGTTCAATCACTACGGGAACGCTACGGCTAATGCTTTGTTCGAGTGAAATAAGCGTTTCGGTTGAGATAACGCCGTGAATCTCTTGAATGTGGTTATTGAGCAAGTCCATGAGGTGCTCATTGTCTCGAGAGTAGAGTTTAATGAGCATGGTGTACGGACCAGTGGTGAAGTGACATTCAACGATTTCGGGAATCTTTTCCAACTGTTCGGCCACACCTTTGTACATAGAGCCACGTTCCAATTTTATACCGACGTAAGTACAAGTGCTATAGCCTATGCTTTTCGGGCAGACGTTGTAGCCAGAGCCAGTAATGACCCCAGCTTCAATAAGGCGCTGAACGCGTTGGTGAATAGCAGCGCGTGATACACCACACACAGCAGCCACGTCTTTGAACGGGATACGTGCATTCACCGAAATGATTTTTAAGATCTTGAGGTCCAGCTGATCAACCTTTTCCATATTGATACTGATATGTTTATCTTTAGTGTTATTATTGTATGCAAAGGTAGTGCAAGGCGAGCGAAATGCAAAATGAAAGTCCTAAAAACTTTCATTTTCATTTCCGAGCCGCAGCCTACCTTCGCGAAGCAGAGTAGTGCAAGGCGAGCGAAATGCAAAATGAAAGTCCTAAAAACTTTCATTTTCATTTCCGAGCCGCAGCCTACCTTCGCGAAGCAGAGTAGCGCAAACTGCAATTTGTCGAAGAGAATAGGAATGAACATTAAGGCGCGCTTAGCACTTTCTTAAAACAACTTCTAGTTATATTGCAAGAAACGCAAGGGCGTAGCCTGTTTGTATATGCCTTGTGCGTAAGCACAAGGTATAGTATTTATAAATGGTATGTCGAAGTATGTAAACCTTATGTCGAAGTATGTT
>JBNMKQ010000162.1:0-5727 GCA_050874425.1 Alloprevotella sp. | reverse complement strand
TAAACCTTATGTCGAAGTATGTTCTCGCGCTAAGCGAAAATTAGTAAGTAGTTGATGCGATTGTTAAGAAAAGTCGCTTAGCGCGAGAACAAACATAACATACTTTTTACATACTTCGACATACCATTTATAAATACTATATACTATGCCTTGTGCTTACGCACAAGGCATATACAAACAGGCTACGCCCTTGCGTTTCTTGCAATATAACTATTAGTTGTTTAAGACTCAAAGCGCGCCTTAATGTTTATTCCTATTCTCTTCGACAAATTGCAGTCTACCCACACGATTCGTTATAGGCCCTAGTTTGGTATAAAACATAATAAAAGCCTCTCCCCCTAACCCCTTCCCCGACCGGGGAGGGGGTTAGGGGGGGGGCTTTTATCGGTTCTTACCTATTTTTGACGTTATAAATCACAATTAATTAGTACATTTGCGCCATAAATATTTTTTAAAAACAAACTATGAAAAAAAGCCTACCACTTATTCTGTTAAGCCTTAGCGCTTGGGGAGGCCAGATGGCGTTTGCACAAAACGTAACATCGGGCAACATCACCAGCGTATCGGCCGACAACAAAGCTGCGGCAGTGAACGTAAAACTCACTGGCAACTTAACGCAGACAGCTAATGGCGACTTTCGTCAATTGCGCGACCTTTGCTACCAAATGGCAAAGCTTGACCTCTCAACCGCCAACTGTACCGACATTCCTAAGAACGCTCTTCACTCACGTCATAATTTAAAGACGCTTATTTTACCCAACAATTTGGTAAACGTTGGTTCACAAGCCTTCTTCGCTTGCGATGCCATGACGGGCACACTCAGCATTCCACGTACGGTGAAGAGCATCGGTGCGAGTGCCTTCTCTATGTGTAAGAGCTTACAAGGCATCACATTGCCTTCAAACAGTCAGTTAGTCAACTTAGGTTCGTATGCTTTCAAAGGTTGCGAAAGCCTTGCGGGCGAGATAACATTGCCCAATAGCTTAGTCGTATTGCGCGACGGCGTATTTGAAGGTTGTACCCACCTTACAGGTATCGGTCTACCCAACGACTTACAGAGCATTGGTGCCAATGCCTTTGCGGGGTGTAGCAGTTTGACGGGTAACGTCAATATGGGACGTATGCTCACGCGTATCGGGGCCAGTGCCTTTACCGACTGCACCAGCTTACAAAGTATTTCATTGCCTCGCGCCCTTCAAAGCCTTGGCGATGCAGCCTTTATGAATTGTACGGGATTGACAGGCACCATTACCTTGCCCGGTAGCGTACAGTACTTTGGCAAGGGAGCCTTTGCAGGTTGCACGCAGATTGAATCAGTTGTACTGCCTGCCGATATTAGCAGCGTACCTACTGCTGCCTTTGCTCACTGCACAGGACTGAAGTCAATTACGCTTTATGCCGAAACGCCTATTGCTGCTGATGCAACGGCCTTTGTGGGCGTTGACTGCGAGAGCGTAGTGCTCAACGTGCCCGAAAGTAGCATTGATGCCTATCGTGAAGCTCCCGTTTGGCGCGAATTTAATATTCAGCCTGTTACAGCCATTAACGACGTGAAGGCTTTGGCCAACGTAGGGGTAGAAATGGAAGGCAACCGCGTTTGGGTGAAGAACTTGCCACAAGCCTCAAAGGTTCAACTCTTCGATGCGCAAGGTAAGTTGCAAGCCACCGTCTTGGCCGAGGGCGAAACCAGTTTCGAACTCACGACGCCTGGCGTTTATGTAGTTAATGTTAATGGACGAAGCTTTAAGGTTAAGAAGTAGGTTAGGAGGGTTATAGGGTTATGAGGTTAGAAGGTTAAAAAGTTACTTCACTCAACCCATTAAACTCACTCAACTTATTAAACTCATTAAACCCAAACATATATTCATGAAGAAATTTATTCTCTCTATAGCATTACTTTTGGGATTGGGCGGTGTTAGTCAGCAAATGACGGCACAAAATTTGGTACCCATTCCCCTCAAGATGCAAACCGCAGCCAATGAACGACCATTGGTGTGGTACAACGTGGCAACAATCGATTGCCCCGAGTCATTAAATAACGAAAAGGAACATTTGCTCCGCATTCTCAAAGATCGCGCAGGCATCTCTGAACTCAATACGAATGGTACGGCAAAGATTACGCTTAGCATCAATCCCGACCTCACTGACGATGAGGCTTACACGCTCCACCTCAATGCCGACGGCGTTGAGATAGCAGGTAAGACGGCTGCTGGCGTGTTCTATGGCGTAATGACGCTCGAACAACTCATGATCGACGACAATGCGTCAGCTCGCTGCCTTGAAACAGCTGCTATCGACATCGAAGACGCACCCCGCACCCACGTGCGTGAACTCATGGTCGACCCTTGCCGTATCTTCGTTCCCTACGAGCGACTGAAAGAGATTGTGCCCGAAATGGCGCGTTATAAACTCAATAGTATCCACCTCCACTTGGTGGACGACCAAGCTTGGCGTATCGAGATAAAGAAGTACCCCGAACTTATCGAAAAGTCAACCTCACGTGTGGGAATGGACGATATGCAAATGCCTATCTCTGGTTACTATACGCAGGAACAAATGAAGGACTTCGTGGCCTACTGCGCTAAGTATCACGTGATGGTAGTGCCCGAAATCGAAATGCCCGGTCACGAAGTAGCAGCCATTCACGCCTTCCCCGAACTCACTTGTGGCGGCAAGCAAGTGCCCATTCGCACTACTTGTGGTGTATCAAACGAACTGCTCTGCCCAGGCAACGAGTTTACCTACGAATTCTTAGGCAACGTGTTCCGTGAATTAGCAGACGTGTTCCCTTGCAAGTACATTCACCTTGGTGGCGACGAGGCGGGTAATCCTGCCCTCGACTGTTGGACAAACTGCGAAAAGGATAAGGCGCTGAAGAAGCAATTGGGCATCACAACTACCGACCGTTCAGAAAACTGGAAGTTGCAGAAGTACATGTTCGACCGCGTAATCGATACGCTCCGCACAAAGTACGACAAGGTGCCTATGTTTTGGTACGAGACCGACTTCAAAGAGATACAAGAAGGCTGCGTTACCTTTGCTTGGCGTAATGGCTTGACCCAACCTGCTATCAATGCTGCAGTTGAGAACAATGCCAAGATTATGATGTGCCCCGGTGACTATTGCTACTTTGACTATCCTATGGCACAAGGCGATATGCCCGAAACGAACTGGGGTATGCCCGTGCGCACATTCGAGACCGTTTACCAATTCGACCCAGGTTGGAACATGGGTGCGGAATTTGAGGAGAACAATCTCTTTGGCGTAGCTGGCACGTTATGGAGCGAGTGTATCAACTCTCCCGAACGTATCTTCTACCAAGCCTATCCCCGTTCGCTCATCTTGGCTGAAGCAGGTTGGAGTGCAAAGAAAAATCGTTCATGGAAGGGCTTCCTGAAGCGTTCACGTCCTATCATGCTCGACTTGCAACGCCGTGGCATCACCTTCTCTATGCCTACTGATTATATTGACTTGCAGTAACTTTTTTAGTTAGCGAGTTAACAAGTTGATAAGTTAACGGGTAAGTTACCATAAAAAACATACTTACTTGTTAACTCGTTAACCCGTCAACTTGTCAACAAAAAATAAAATCAACGAAATGAAAAAGATATTTTTAACCCTTCTCGCATTGTTAGCCGTCACGTTTACGGCGCAGGCCGATGCCATTGTGAGTGGGCAACAATATAAGATTGTTACACTCGACGGCGCAAAGGCCCTCACCTGTGGCGCTACAGCCAAAAATGACGTTATCCTCACGTTGGCCGACCTCAGCGACACTGATGGCGGACAAGTGTGGACCCTCACTGCCAATGGCGACTATTGGGGCATTACCTCTGCCTTAGGCAACTTCAATATTGACAACCCTTCGGCCAATCACGCTGGCTTTAGCAATCAACTCTGCCTTTGGCAAACCAGTGGTGGTAATAATCAGAAGTGGACATTCGAAGCTGCTGATGATGACACCTACTACATGATTCCCTTCGAAAATGCGAATAAGTGCTACGCGCTTGATGCAGACGGCAAGTTTACGTTCCAAGACAAGGCGGCCGACACACGCGTAAAGCTCGTTAAATACGTAGAACCCGAAGTGACCATTAACGGCATCACCAGCGGCAAATACTATCGCATCTGTTCGCCCGATAAGGCATTGGCCTTGAGCAACAATGCCTCTACTGCCAACGACCTCGTCGTATCAATGACCGCTTTCGAGAAGAATGACTTAGGACAGATATGGCAACTCACCTACAAAGGCGGCTACTGGCAAGTGAAGAGTGCTTGTGGCAACGTCTGCTTAGACAACCCAGCCGAATCACACGCCAAATTCAACAATCAGCTCATTCAGTGGCAAACCTCTGGCGGTAATAACCAAAAGTGGACGTTTGAGGTCGTTGACGACGGTTTCTATATGATTCCTTTTGAGA
Organism: Alloprevotella sp.; assembly: GCA_050874425.1. GTDB lineage: Bacteria > Bacteroidota > Bacteroidia > Bacteroidales > Bacteroidaceae > Alloprevotella. The sequence continues at coordinate 1,306 of JBNMKQ010000162.1, read as the reverse complement.
GTGCTGAGAAGTGCTATGGCTACAACGATAATGGTGTGTTCATCTTCCAAGACAAGGGTGGCGAGAATACGAAACTCGTACTTGTAGAAGCTACCCTCCCCACTAACCCCGTAGCCAACGTTAATGGTTACTATACCATTCAAGCACTTAGCACTTATCCTGCTTATAACTACACCAGTGAGGGACGCTTCCTCAGCTTCTCAACCGCAGGTGCAGCATCACTCAGTAAAAACTACACCTACGAAGCTTCACGCCTCTACATCTCATGTGATGAAAATGGTGTAGCTACGATTACGCTGCCGCAAGCAGACAAAGCCCTTACAACAGCTTCTAATACACTGAAAGCTGCCGCTACAGATGGGGCTTCGAAGTACGTCATCTATATGAACACCGATGAGTTGGGCATCGACACACGTGTAGCCATTCACGCAGGTGAAACATACGATGCAGCCTTGAGCGGAGCACAACTCAACCTCTTGGCAGCCAACACGGCTGGCACGGGCGTTACCATTGCCAATGCGCAATTAGCGAACTCTTTCAGCTTCCGTCTAGTAGCCCTTCCCGCTGCCGATGATGTAGAAGCGTTGAAGACGATCATCGATGAGGCTAAAGCCATTACGGGATTGAATGACGAAGCTGCTGCTGCACTCCAGGCAGCTATTACGCAAGCACAGTCAGAATTGGACTATCCTTATCTCACGAAGCAAGACGTTGTGCTCGATGTAGCCGACCTTCAGTCTGCCATTGATGCTGCTAACGCTACTTTAGGTGGCAATAGTCAAGGTGTTAACGGCAACGTGACTAACATTGACGAGGCACAAACCTCTGCCATTCGTGTGGAAGCATTGAATCATCGCATCACCGTCTACGGAGCACAAAACGTGCGCATTTTCAATGCAGCAGGTCAGCGTCAAGCAGCCAACACCATTTTGCCCTCAGGAGCCTACATCGTTAAGGCTGACGGGAAGGTAGTTAAAGTGGTATTATAATCACGTTTAATTCCCTCCTTCATCACGTTTAATAGTTTTCTTATTAAACGAAACATATAAAGTAAATGTGCCAAGAGCAACTTCTTTAGGAGTTACTTTTGGCACATTCTTTTACTCAAATGTTCGATTCTTGTGGCTCTATAACGCACATGTGGGTGAAATCGTTTTATTAAACTGCAATTTGTCGAACAGAACAAAAAAGATTAATGAATCGATTAATGGAAAAGATTAACGAAAAAGATTAATGGAAAGATTAATGATAGATTAATGAAACATTAATGTTTAAAACTAAGCGCGAAGCGCGTAACGTAAAGTTT
>JBNMKQ010000161.1:0-5757 GCA_050874425.1 Alloprevotella sp. | reverse complement strand
TCGCGCTTCAGCGCGAGTATAAAAACATGCAAAATGTTCTTGTATTCACGCATTAGCGAGTATTTTTACTCGCGCTGAAGCGCGACACTCCGCGGGCTACAAGCCCGCGCCCCGTTTACGTTACGCGCGTGCTAATAAGCACGCGTTACGTAGGACGGCCTTGCACTAACTTTTTATAACTTAGGCGGCGGCTCGGCAATAAAAACAAAAGTCTTTCAGACTTTTGTTTTGTATTGCGCTCGCCTTGCACTAACTTTGCACCCAAAAAGCAAGCAATGAATCCTTTGGACATTATTAATAAGTATTATGCCGACAATGAGCCGCTACGCAAATTGCTTATCTTTCATAGCAATCAAGTGAAGGAGCGCGCCCTAAAGATTGTTGCGGCTCACCCCGAACTGCCGTTCGATACACAGTTTGTAGAACAAGGGGCGATGCTACACGACATTGGCATTTTCTTAACCGACGCACCCGCCATTCACTGCCACGGCACAGAACACTACCTGATGCATGGCTACTTGGGTGGACAGTTGATGCGCAAAGAAGGATTGGAACGCGTGGCACGCGTTTGCGAACGACATACGGGCACAGGACTGACCGAAGCCGTTATCCGCCAACGTGAGCTACCCCTCCCTCCCGGCGACTATCGCCCACGCACACTCGAAGAGGAGGTGATTTGCTATGCTGATAAGTTTTACTCTAAAAGTCACCCCGAACGTGAACGGTCGATAATCGACACCGCCCGAAGCCTCGAAAAGTTTGGCCTCGATGGTGTTTGTATCTTCTGGAATTGGGTGAAACGCTTCGAACCCGAATGGTACGACGAAAGCCTTCACCAAGCAGCACAAACGAAACGGAATGCTGCCACTCCGACCGACTTGACTGAATAACTCGTGAGCATGAGATTTTTTTCACTCATTCTACTCTCACTGCTGACCACACTCTGCGTCGTGGCCAGCCATTTGCATTTGCCGATGTCGCACAATGGTGCAGCATCGGCTTCTGTGCTTGTAGCCGACTCTAACGCTACGCCTCGTCAGTCGGCGCCTACACTGCGCCCCCGATTGCCCAAAGACACCACTTCTACCCTACTCACCGACTCACTGCAACGCGACTCTTTGCAGCACGACTCTGTAAAGGTGGACACCGTGAAGCACAAACCGGGCATCGACTCGCCCGTTGAGTATCAAGCTACGGACTCTATGGTGTACGATGCCGCTACGGGCTTGGCTTATTTGTACGGCAAGGCGCAGGTGAACTATCAGAATATGCAACTTACCGCAGCCAAGATAGCGATGAACATGGACTCAAGCCTTGTGCATGCCGAAGCGCGTCCCGACTCTACAGTCGAGGGCGGACTGGCCGAAAAGCCTGTTTATCACCAAGGTAGCGACGAGTATAATAGTGAACGCATGTCGTTCAACTTCAAGACGAAGAAGGGCTTTATTCAGAATGTTGCCACACGCCAAGGCGACGGCTTTATGGTGAGCGAGAAGTCGAAACGCGCTGCCGACGGCACGCTCTATCTCGAACACGGCCGCTACACCACGTGTGATGCCAAACACCCTCACTTCTACTTGGCCCTCTCACGTGCCAAGGTGCGTCCGGGCAAAGAGGTAGTGTTCGGTCCGGCTCATTTAGTGGTAGAGGACGTTCCCCTTCCCTTGGCCATTCCTTATGGTTTCTTCCCCTTTAATAAGAAATATTCTTCGGGCTTTATCATGCCCTCGTATGGTGACGAGACGTCTCGCGGCTTCTACCTACACAATGGTGGTTACTACTGGGCTATCAACGACTACATGGACCTCAAACTATTGGGTGAGATTTACACCAAGGGTTCATGGGGCGTAAGTGCCGAAACAAATTATAATAAACGTTATCGCTATCGGGGAAATCTTTATTTTAGCTATATTCGCACCGTCGAAGGCGAAAAGAACATGCCCGACTATTCGGTGACAAAGAGTTTGAAGTTGCAGTGGTCGCATTCGAAGGACTCAAAGGCGGCTCCTAACACGTCATTCTCAGCACGTGTCAACTTTGCCTCTGAGAATTATGAACGCAAGAATTTAGACAGCCGCTACAATCCCCTATCGTACACGCAGAGTACGCGCGCCAGTTCAGTTAGCTTTGGCCATACGTTTAGCAACATTGGCTTGAGCATTGCAGCCTCTGTCAACCTCACGCAAAACATGCGCGACTCTACCATTGCCATGACACTCCCCGATGTGAGCATCTCATTGGCACGCTTCTACCCCTTCCGCCGCAAACACGCTGCGGGCAAGGAGCGTTGGTACGAGAAGATTTCGATGTCGTATACGGGCCAAATGTCTAACTCTATCACGACCAAGGAGGACCAACTCTTTAAGTCGAACTTGATTAAGGACTGGCGCAACGGTATGCAACACCGCATTCCTATTGACGCCACCTTCCAACTCTTTAAGTACATCAACATTTCGCCCAACTTCAACTTCCGCGACATCATGTATGCCTCACGCGTCAATCGCTCTTGGGACAGACAGTTGCAGCAAGAGTTGCGCGACACGACCTACGGCTTTTACAACCTCTACGATTGGAACGTGGGCGTAACGGCCAACACAACGCTTTATGGCTTCTACAAGCCATTGAAGTTCTTCGGTGGTAAGAAGATACAAGCCATTCGCCACGTGTTCAAGCCTTCGGTCACATTTAGCTACGCCCCCGACTTTACCACTTCGCGCTATGGTTACACCAAACACTACGACCGCATCGACCCCATGGGCAACGTGCAGAGCGTAAGCTATTCGCCCTACTCTGGCGGCATCTATGGTTATCCTTCGGGCACAAAGCAGGGCCTTATCTCGATGTCGGTGTCGAACAATCTCGAAATGAAGGTGAAGTCTGACCGCGACTCTACGGGCTTTAAGAAGATTTCGCTCATCGACGAACTTTCGGCTTCGCTATCGTACAACATGGCGGCCAAGACGCAGCCTTGGAGCAACCTCAGCACACGCCTTCGCCTCAAGTTGGGCAAGAACAAAACGTTCTCAATGGCAGCTGTCTTTGCCACCTATGCTTATAAGTTCAACGAGAATGGTCAGGTGGTCACCTCCGACCGCACGGAATGGAGCTACGGTCGCTTCGGCCGTTTCCAAGGTATGTCGCAGAGCCTTTCTTACACGTTTAATAACCAAACGTGGGGCAAGTGGATGGACCTATTGCACGGCCGCCGCAAGTCGGACACATCGAGCACCTCCTCTACTTCTAACGACGACGACCTCGACGTAGAAGATGCCAACATCGACCCCGACATTAAGGAAGCGCGCTCAGGCGGTAGCAAGAAGAAGGAGAAGGCTAAGGTCGACCAAGACGGCTACCTCACCTTCAACATTCCATGGTCTATCACCTTCTCTTACGGCATCACCATGGCGGAGGACCGCAGCAAGCAAATCAACGTGCGCCGTATGCGTTACCCTTTCTCGTTTACGCAAACGCTCAATGCTTCGGGCTACGTGCGCATTGCCGACGGGTGGAACATTACATTCTCTTCGGGTTACGACTTCGAGATGCACAAGCTCTCTATGACTACGCTTTCTCTCTCACGCGACCTTCACTGTTTCGAGATGTCGGCCTCTGTCGTACTGAAGCCTTACACCTCTTACAACTTTACCTTCCGTGCGCGCGCCTCTGAGTTGGCCGATGCCCTCAAATGGGAGAAGCGAAGCGCTTACTCTACGAATGTGGAATGGTACTAGCCCCTTCGGGGAATGTGATTAATGTGCAAATGTGAGAATGTGCAAATGTGCAAATGGTCGCCTTCACTTGCTGCGTTTGCACTTATTAAACTCACTAAACTTATTAAACTCACTAAACTTATTAAACTCACTAAACTTATTAAACTCAAAATACACTCTCTTATGCAACTCAAAAAGATGATTTCAAGCAGCATAGCTGCTGTGGCTTTAGTACTCTCGCTTGCATCATGCAGCAAAGGTACGAACGAATTTCACACGACTTACTTCAACCCTCAGCGCCCCAATGGCATTGAAATGTTTGCCGACCAAACGATCGACTCTACTCGCATCGTCAGCACCGACAATTGGTCATTCCAAATTCAAGCAGCTGATTGGTTGACTGCTACTTATAAGGGCCAACCTGCCCCCTTCTCTGAAACGGTGCAAGCGGGTTACCTCGCACAGTCTGACCGCATCACCCTCACCGCTACGCCTAACACGACTGGCAAGGAGCGCGGCGCCCTCTTGGCTGCTACCAGCGCCTTTGGCAAGATTGGCACGACAATGATTCAAGTTCGCCAATACCCCGTACTCAACATTACCACTCCTTCCTGCGAGACCACTACGGAGAACAATCAGACGCAATATATCTTCCGCACTTACGTGGATGCTGCGGGCAAGACTTCAGGCTCGGCTGACCCGAAAGTCACCTTTACGGTCTATGCCGAAGGCGCTACCTTGCGCTCTAACGACGAGTGGATTACAGTCATGCCTAAGACACTCGGCCAAGAGAACGTTTATACACCGAACGAAAAGCAAGAGGTGAACCTCGCCATTGCTGAAAACAAAGGCACCGACAAGCGTACAGGTACTCTTACGCTCACCTCTAACGGCATTTCATGTACCATCACCATCGTACAAGCCGCTCCAACTAACGACAATAAGTAATCGATACAGCAACCGGGGGGCAGGCCTCTGGCCTGCGAGTAAATAACGACAGACTTACTCGCAGGCCAGGGTCCTGCCCCCTATCATTAAAACCCTCCACAAGATATGAGCAAAACACTAAAGGTTGGCTTGATACAACAAACGTGCTCGGCCAATGTTGAAGATAATAAGCAAAAGCTCGCTAAGAACATTGCCGACGTGGCCGCACAGGGAGCCGAATTGGTCGTGCTACAAGAGTTGCACAACTCGCTCTACTTCTGCCAAGTTGAGAGCACCGACAACTTCGACCTCGCCGAACCTATTCCCGGTCCTTCAACTGACTTCTATGGCGCTTTGGCCAAGGAGCACGGCATCGTGTTAGTCACCTCACTCTTTGAGCGCCGTGCAGCAGGACTTTATCACAACACAGCCGTTGTGCTTGAGAAGGACGGCACCATTGCTGGCAAGTATCGCAAAATGCACATTCCCGACGACCCTGCTTACTACGAGAAGTTCTACTTCACCCCGGGCGACTTAGGTTTCCACCCGATTGACACTTCGGTGGGTCGTCTGGGCGTACAAGTATGTTGGGACCAATGGTACCCCGAGGGAGCACGCCTCATGGCTTTGCAAGGTGCCGAGCTCTTAATCTACCCCACCGCCATTGGCTACGAAAGCAGCGACACACCCGAAGAACAAGCGCGCCAACGCGAAGCTTGGACCACTGTGCAGCGCGGTCATGCCGTAGCCAACGGACTGCCCGTCATTGCGGTCAACCGCACAGGTCATGAGGACGACCCTTCGGGCCAAACGAATGGCATCGATTTCTGGGGTTCGAGTTTCGTAGCGGGGCCACAAGGTGAACTCTTACACCGTGCTCCCATCAACGAAGAAGAGAATGTCGTCATTGAGATAGACCTTCAACGCAGCGAGAACGTTCGCCGTTGGTGGCCCTTCTTACGCGACCGCCGCATAGAAGAGTTCCAACCGCTCACGCAACGCTTCATTGACTAGGACTAGTATCAACAACACATTTTACATTCAACGCGAAGTGCCTATCACAAGAGTTATGGCGCTTCGCGTTTTTTTTGAAGGCCTCACCCCCTAACCCCCTCTCCTT
>JBNMKQ010000160.1:0-5775 GCA_050874425.1 Alloprevotella sp. | reverse complement strand
GTATTGCTAAGTTGGGGCTCGATGCCCCAACTTGGCAATGAAGAATGGGAAATGTATGAAAACGAATGAGCGAATAAGTGTCTGCTTTCTGTATTTGCTTGTCAGGCATCGAGCCTTGACAAGCAAATGCCGACGCGGGGACGCGTCGCCCCCAAGTGAGGACGCGTCGCCCCCAAAAGAGAACACATTCTCCCATTAGCCATTGGCGACCATTTGCACATTTGCACATTTGCACATTAGCACATTAGCCGCTGCAAGCGGCCTCTCACATATCCACATCATGCTCTCCCCCTGGTTGCCAGTCGAGCTTCACGCTAATACCCACATCAGGTAAGTCCGTCACCACGCGCCCATCGGGTTGCAGTTTCACCTTCAGAATGCGCAATTGACCCGCCTCCAAGGGCGTATTCAAGTGCAGCGTGCTTTCCGTAAATTTACCATTCAGTTTCGTCACCACGTGGAACTGCCAAATGCCCTGTTCCGCGCGCGACACGACCATTCCTTCCTCATCAGTCAAACCGCGTGAAGGAGCCATCGTCTCTATCTTGTCCCTCGAAGGCAGCGTCACGGCATACAAGATGTCGTGTTGCGGTCCTGCCGCATGTTCCGCCCTCACAAGGGTGTTATGTTCAAAGTTATAAGTGCTATCGTTCAGGCTAAAGCTTGTCGCCACGCCCTCCACGCAGCCTTGCACCGCCTCTGGTGTGAGGCCATTACGATCAATCAACACCACCGTAGCAGCGTTGAGCATCGCCAAGTCCACCTCCATATCGTGCGTAAAGTCCTGTTCTGCTATGTCCATACGCGCCGCGAAGAGACTTGAGTGTTGCGAATCCACCGTGTCCGCCGTCAGCGCGTCCATGTGTTGCAACTTCAGTGTATGAATCATTTCATCTCCCACCAGTTCCACGTGTGGTTCTTTCACCACATTTGCCAGTGCTATGTGTCGATAGTTCGCAGCTGGCATAAAGAGCGTATACGTAGCCTGAGCGCCGTCCATCTCGTTCGATTCATGTCTTACGAGTTGTCCCGTTGTGGGGCGATAGAACACCAAGTCATTATCCATTGCATACGCCTTAAAGATGCTATTCACTGCCCCCTCCACAATCGGTCGTGCAGCCACATCTGTCTCCTCGTCCAGTTCCGTGTCGAGCACCATCGAGAGGTTCACCTTCAGCTTCATCTTATACGTCAGCGTATAGTCTTCCCCACAGTCCGAAGTATCCTCATTTATACACGAAACAAGCGCGAACACACTCCACAGTGCAGCCACGCCCATCATCCAAGCCCGTATGTAACGACTCCAAGCCATAATACTCGCTTCTTTCTATTTTTTATTTATTGTGTGTTTGAAAGTTTTGAGGTTATAAAGTAATAATATTTTATACCCTATAACCTCAAAACTATTTATGTGTGATTAAAGTTCTACTTCAAAAGTGATACCGTCTTTCCATTCCAAGTCAACAGCCAAACCAAGGCTGATTTGAGTTGAACGGAGGTCGGGGATGGTGTTGTAAGCTTTCTTAAGAGACTCTGCACCAATCTTGAAGTTGGCAATTGTTCTATGGCTCTTTACAAATACATGATCTTGCTTGCTATCACCATTTCCACCAGTTTCAGGATCCAAGGTACCTATGAGATAGAACGTGCCGCCATTAGGTACAAGGCCATCTACACCATAGAAGTCTACACCCGTATTATTAACCAACTCAAGTGTAACATACACGCTCTTTGTTGTGGCATTAGCATTATCAAGTACTAATGTATAGTTTGTAGTACCAGTACCTCCGTTATAAATTTTATTATCAGCAGTAGTCATTTGGCGATCATAAATGGTATGATCGTAAGCAGCTGCAGTTGGAGTATAATCCCAATTAACAGAAGCAGGTTGTGCACCTACCAAAACGCCCTTTAACGTAAAGTACTTACTACTTGAAGTTGAAATTTTTTGATTTGCAAGTAACTTACCTTGATCAACTGCATTATCTTCCAACGTACTTGCAGTAACAGTTACATTAGACTCCAAATTAGCAACACCATACTGAATAGGTGTCTTCAAAGCAATAGTGCGAGTAGTTTCCTCTACTGTATTACCCCATTTATTACCAGACCAATCATAAGCAGTTGTAGAAGTTCCTAACCACTGATTAATAGAAGGCCAGTTATTCAACGTATTAAATGGATTATCATTTGCACCCAAATCAGTTTGAATAAAGTAATTGAGCGCAGCAGGATAAGTGATTTTTGTGTAATCAATACCACTTAATGCAATAGTAGTGCTCGTCACGTTATAGGTGAAATCACCATCATTATTAAATGAGCCCTTTGCTGCACCATCAGGCATACCTAAGTTACGAGGAAAATCGGTATTATTATTCTGATAATTAATTGCAGTTATAGCCTGTTGAGCATTAAAAGCTATCGCCTCCAGAATATCATTAGCAGCTGCCAAAGAAGCAGGAACTTCACGACCACATGACTTCTTCAATTCCTGTAAAGTAAGTTTCACAGCATTAGCTGAACCTGCTGTTAAGTTTTTAAACTTATTAAACATCTCAGCGGCATGCTTTTCTTCAACAGTCTTGTCAGCCTTCTCTGCTATTTCAGACCATGTTTCACCGCCAAAAGATGTTTTATAGACCTCTGATAATTTTTCAGCGATATTCTGTCCCTTTGCATCATCTGCAAAAGGAGTCATAAGGATCTTTCTCAGACTGAAGGTTATGTTCTCTAATTTCAAGCCGCCTTTGCCATCTTTATCAGGACCATCTGTTGCTTCATTTGCATTAGGAGTCTTTTTCAATTCATTTGAAGCTTCTAAGGAACCAACTTCAAACAACTTATTCATGCCAGTTTCCGTTGTCGCGTCAATTGAGGAATGGTCGTATGTCTCACCATAGAACAAGAAGTTTGTTGTACCCACAGGTATCGTTACGTCACGATATACGCTACGACGATTATCTGATTGAAAAGCATCTTCAGTACCACCTAAACAAATTTTCTTTCTTAGATTAGCATTAGTAACGTCACCATTGAAAGACAGCAAACGCATGTCATACATACCATTAAACTTGCCTGACGTTGCATTTGTATTTGCTTGCGTTTCGTCAACGCTCATACGTCCACTCTTACTTCCATAAGGAATATTCAGTGCGAACGAAGTTTTCACCATTTTGCCAGCCACGCCGCTGTCAGTGTTACCACCACCCGCAACGTCGTCTGACGAACAGGCTGTAAAGCCCATTGAGCCTGCTGTCAGCATTGCCAACATACAAGCCAAGTTGTTTAAATGTTTCATTGTGATATAGTTAATTTTATGATTGGTCCCTAAACGGGGCGCGGGCTTGTAGCCCGCGTGATACGAGCGCCCCAGGCGCTCGTCAAAAAAAACGAGCTATCCCTTATAAAGCGTAAACTCATCCGGCGCACAATGTCGGGGGTTACCCTCTATATATCTCATCACTGCATAATAATGTCGTTCATTCCTTATATAACGATCATAATACTCACGTTGCCAAAACTCACCTTTGCGTCCAAGCAACCGATTTATCACCTTAGCAGAATACGACTTTATCGAGTGCATAATATCTTGTATACGCCACCCCTCAAAAGGTTGCAACACCATGTGCACATGATTAGGCATTATCACAAACGTGTGCATATAATAACGCACGCCATTAAAGTGTAACAACACCTCACTCAACAAAGCTCTCACATCACTTCGCTTCAACACACAGCTACCCAAAGCCTTGTCAAGCAAATCATTTTCAAGCGCCGCACGCTTACGTCGAAAGTCTTCAGCCCACTCTTCAGTCAACTCACCCTGCTCCCATTTAACTTGCCACAACCTATCAAAGGCTCTCATTTCTTGCAAAGCGCTTACAGGCAATGAGTCTGCCAAACGAAAGGTGACAAAAACGAGTCTACCGTCCCAATGAGGCAAGTAACCTCTTGTAAAAGCAGGTTTTTCCATAGTTAATTGTTTATTGACGAGCACCTGGGGCGCTCGTATCTCGCGGGCTACAAGCCCGCGCCCCGTAAAGCTGCATTCCTTCTATCTCAACTGCTCCAAGTTCCTCTCCGCATCAGCATTGCCTGCCTCGGCAGCCAACTTAAAGTAGTTGATAGCCTCTTCCTTTCGGCCTAACATATAGAGGGCCACACCCAGGGCATTATAGCTTCGTTTATCCGAACGCACCGTTTCGAGCAGTCGCAAGGCCTCCGTGTAACGCTCCGCATGGAGCAAGTCTGAAGCACGATTGATCGTGCGCGCTGCCGTATCGGGCACATAGTCGTAGTAAATACGCAGATAACCCGAATTACGTTGGTCGCTCAACACCTTATCGCGCAACACCGCGTATGCGCGTCCGCCCGCCAACTGCTTCAACCGACGCTCGCGTCGTTGTGCATTCGGCTCCGTGTCAATAATCTGGAGCATCTCCGTGCGATAGGGCAACGACAAGTTATCGTCAATCTGCGAACGCAGCTCCGTCCAAGCCTCGCCACCATTCGCACAATCAAACAACGTGTCAACCGCCTCGGGCACTTCGCGCTGAATGTAACGCTTCAAGGCCTCAGCACGTGCGCCAGCCAACTCCTCGTTGTGCGCCACAGGACCTTCGACCGAAGCCAGACCCACAATTTGTATTTTGCGCACCGACGATGTCGTGTCGGCCATAATTTTGCGCGTTATGTCCACAATCTTGTCCAGCGTCCCCGCATTGTCGCGGAAGTCGTGCTGCAACACGCTCTTATCCAGTGCAAAGTGAACATACAGCGCGCCCTTTTCCTTACGCAAGATACGCGTCTTGTCGTAGGGCTTATATTGTGAGATGTGTTGCAACACAGGGTTATCTCGTTGCAACTCTCCCGCCTTACCCGTATTATCTGCCACAGCGTTATACTTTGGCTCGAAGGGGGGAATATAAGGTGCTGGCTCTACAGGTGCTGGTTCCACCACAGGGGGCACTTCCACCTTACCACACCCATCGCGTCCACCGATCGTATAGGCCACGTTTACGGCCAACTTCGTCGGCATAAAGAACGAACGCGTATTTTTTGAAATCTTCGTAGCGCAGTGTTCTGGACACGAGTACTTCGTATAGTGTGCCACACCATAGCCCACGCCTATAACGGTTTCAATATTCCAGTAGCAGCTCTTCAAGGGCCAATCGTAACCATATACCACGCCCACAGCCCCCAAGTCGCCTTGTTGACGATGTTTGTGCAAGTCGGGAAATATTCCCAAAGGCAATTTTATGCCTCCCGCGTTAAAGTGTGAGTAGAGCAGGTTAAAACCTACGAAGTGTCCTTCATACGGCGTTTTCTTTAGCCAACGACGAAACTCTGGCTGCACGGCCACATGCTTCCACTTCTTATTGTCCTTAAAGGTAAACGGATTATACCCTACTGATAAGTCTGCGCTCCACTTGTCCGAAAGTCGTGTCTCAACGCTCACATTGGGTGTTGCGGTTGTCCAATACAATAGATTGGTCTTCAACCGCACCGTTTGCGCTTCTACAGACATCACGCCCATCACGCCAAACACCACAGCAAGTATCGTAAGCCACTTTCGCATATCTTAGCTTCTTATTATATATTAGGTGTGTATTTTTATCTTTTAAAACTATGCTCTGCAAAAATACGCATATTTTCGTCAAAACGCAAGAAAATCAATACCAAAACGTACAATTTTCCTTCCAAAACACACTTTTAAAACAATAAAAACGTGAAAAAACATACAAAAACACGAAGGTCGCGCTTCGCACTCCCCAG
>JBNMKQ010000159.1:0-5776 GCA_050874425.1 Alloprevotella sp. | reverse complement strand
TATAAGAACATTTTGTACGTTTTTATACTCGCGCTGAAGCGCGAACTCACGCGGGCTACAAGCCCGCGCCCCTAATTGCTGCGTTTGCAACATTTTGTTAGCGCGTGCTAGAAAGCACGCGTTACGTAGGACCGACAAATTGCAGTTTATAATCCTAAACTTGAAACACTTATACGTGTAAAAATCGGAACATAAAACTGTACACCCTAATATCTTACTCATACTCTTTAGCCACACACTCGCCACGTAATACGCTGAGGGCGTTGAGGGCAAGTGCTTCCATTTCGTCCTCACCTGGGAAGAAGTGGACGGGAGCTATAAACTTCACTCTTGAAGCAATGCCTTGCGTGATGTATTTAGAATGTGCCATGCCGCCCGTGATGAGAATGGCATCTACTTGTCCACTAAATACGGCACCCTCGGCTGCGATGGCCTTGGCCGTGTGGAATATCATGGCATCTATCAACAACTTGGCGTGAGCATCGCCAGCTTCGACTTGTTGCATGATTTGCAGAATGTCAGTCGTGCCTAAATGGGCCATTAAACCCGCTTGACCCGCTACGCGCTTCTTTAATTGGTCCTCTGTATAGCGGCCACTGTAACATAGGTGGATAAGGTCGGCTGCAGGCAACGTGCCGGCGCGTTCGGGCGAGAGAGGACCTTCACCGTCGAGGGCATTGTTGGCATCGACGGCACGCCCCTTCTGGTGGGCTGCAATTGAAATGCCTCCACCGAGGTGGCATATGATGAGGTTGAGGTTCTCATACCGACTGCCTATCTCTGACGCATACCGACGAGCTATGGCGCGTTGGTTGAGGGCGTGCCAGATGGCTAAGCGGGGCATGAGGGGGGATCCGCTCACACGGGCTTCGGGCAGGAGTTCGTCGACGGTCACAGGGTCGGCTATGTAGGCTTTACAACCATTCTGTTGCTGCTTGGCCAACTCGTAGGCGATGATGCAACCCAAGTTACAAGCGTGCTTGCGAAGGGCATAGTACGTTTCGTATACCATTTTACGATTGACACGATATACGCCACCGGGTATAGGCTTAATCAATCCACCGCGACCTATGATAGCATCAAACTCAAAGGGTATGTCGTTGGCCTTGAGCCAATCTATCACCAACTGCCGACGAAAGTCGTGTTGGTCGATTATCTGCTCGTACTGCGCCAACTCTTCGACCGTGTGGCGAATGGTGCTGACGCAGAGGGGCTGCTCGTTGGTGTATACGCCCACCTTCGTTGAGGTGGAACCTGGATTGATGACTAATATGCGGTGGGACATTCTTTTTTTGTTGACGAGTTTTTTAGTTAACGAATTGATGAGTTTTTTTAGTTGACAAGTTAACGAGTTGACAAGTTAACGAGTAAGTTTGTCCTTCTTATGGCAACTTACTTGTAAACTCGTCAACTTTTGTAAACTCGTCAACTAAAAATATCAGCAAACAATCGCTGCCAGCGCGATACTATTAAATTTAGCTTCAATATCGTCGCCACGTGAGGGCAATACGACGGGGCGAAGCGTACCTTGCAACGAGCCTGCGACTTTGGCTTGGGCAAATAGGGGGAGGGCTTTGTAAAGCAGATTGCCCGCTTCGATGTCGGGCACGATAACGGCATCGGCCTGTCCTTCAAGGCAAGAGTTGATACCTTTGACACGGAGTGCTTCTGGGTCGCAAGCGGTGCGGAGGTCGAGTGGACCGTCAATGCGCAACGCGCCCCATTCGCCCTCGGCAGCACGTTGGCATATCTCAGCATAACCTAACGTATGCGGAAATTTAGGGTTGACCGTCTCGGCACAGTGGGTCAAGGCGATGCGTGGCTCTTCTATGCCAAAGGCATGGAGTAGGCGCGCCATATAGGCCACTTGGCTGAGTCGTTGCTCGTGAGTGGGATAAGGTATGACGGCTGCATCGCTGAAGAAGAAGAGTTTATCGTAACGAGGCATTTCGGCCACGGCGATGTGCGTAAGCACATTGCCTTTGGGCAATAAGCCCCACTCTTTATTCAAGACGGCGTGTAAGAGCGTTTCGGTGTGCAACAGTCCTTTTACCAATACATCGGCCTCGCCTTCGCGTACCATTTGCACGGCCTTTTGGGCAGCTTGGGTGTCGTCTACGGCTTCTACAAAGCGTACACGGCCTGTTGACTCCAGTGCGAACTTAGTGGAGGAAGCGATTTGCGAACAATGTCCTACAAAGGTAGCCTCGGCAAAGCCATGTAGTACGGCCTTTGTCACAGCCTCACGTGTACTATCGTCCGAACCGCATACTACGGCCAAACGCACACGCTGCGGCAATTGCTGTAGGTGAGCCGTTAGCTCAGCAAAACTCTTTATAGCTTTCTCCATATTCGTATGATTTATGCACATTTTATTCAAACACGTGCAAAGTTAGTAAAAGTGCCTTTATTATTGCACATTTTGTAATGTTTTATGCATCAATGGAATACTTTTATAGCGTTTCGGAACAACTGTAAGGTGCATTTTCACAATAATTTTGTACATTTGCCTTGCAAAACAAAGCCCTTGTAGTTCAATGGATAGAACACCGCTCTCCTAAAGCAGTGATCTGAGTTCGATTCTCAGCGGGGGTACCAATCATACACATTAACGGAAATGATGAATGAGCCGTTCTTATAATTAGTTTTTTTAGTTTTCAGTTTTTAGGTTATAAAGTTAGTTTAGTTGATTATCTATATGATGTAAATTTATAACCTAAAAACTGAAAACTAAAAAAACTAATTATAAGAACGGCTCATTCATCATTTTCTTCATACTCTTTGTTACATGGCTTCAACCGAAAACCTTACGCCCATGATGAAGCAGTTCTATGACCTCAAGGCCAAAAACCCTGATGCCATACTGCTGTTTCGCTGTGGTGACTTCTACGAGACCTACGCTAAAGATGCTATCACCGCCTCACAGGTGTTGGGTATCACCCTCACGCGTCGTAATAACAAGGGACAAAACGCAGCCACCGAAATGGCAGGCTTCCCACATCACGCACTCGACACTTACTTGCCCCGACTTATCAGGGCAGGCTATCGCGTGGCCATTTGCGACCAATTGGAGGACCCTAAATTAGCTAAGAAACTCGTGAAGCGCGGCATTACCGAATTGGTAACGCCCGGCGTAGCCATGACCGACAACGTGCTCAACGCACGCGAGAATAACTTCTTGGCGGCCATTCACTTTGGCGTAAAGGCCGTTGGACTCTCGTTTCTCGACATCTCTACAGGCGAATTTCTGGTAGCTGAGGGCACGACCGAGTACATTGATAAACTCTTGGCTGGCTTTGCGCCCAAAGAGGTGTTGGTGCAACATGGGTTGAAAGGGCGCTACGAGGGCCTATATGGTTCGAAGAACTTTATCTTCGAATTGGACGATTGGGCCTTTACGCCTCAGACGGCGCTGGATAGATTGACGCGCCACTTCCAAGTGCGCAATCTCAAAGGCTTCGGTGTAGAACATTTGAAAGACGGCGTAGTGGCAGCAGGTGCGATTATGTGTTACCTCGAAATGACACAACACACACAGACGGGCCACATCACCTCGCTTCGCCGCATTGAAGAGGACGCTTACGTGCGCCTTGACAACTTTACGATGCGCAACCTCGAACTGGTGCAGCCTATGGCCGAAGGGGGCACTTCGCTCCTAAAGGTGATAGACCACACGCTTACGCCAATGGGCGCACGCGCTATGCACCGTTGGGTAATCTTCCCGTTGCGTTCGGTGAAGCAAATTACGGAACGACAAGACGGGGTGGAACACTTCTTTAAGCACCCTGACTTTCGCGAACTCTGCGAAATGGAGTTGCCGAAGATTGGCGATATGGAACGCATCGTGAGCCGCGTGGCGGTGATGCGTGTCAACCCTCGCGAACTCCAACAACTGCGTGCAGCACTTGAGAGTACGGCTTTGCTAAAGTATGCTTGTGCGCACGCTGACTGCGAGGCGCTCTTACAAGTGAGTCAACAACTCGATGCGCTCACGGCCTTGCGCGACCGCATTAAGCAAACGCTCTGTCCCGACCCACCGATATTGGTGAATAAGGGCGGCGTGATAGCTGACGGTGTGAACGAGGAATTGGACGAACTACGCCATATCTCGACTTCAAGCAAGGACTATCTGATGAAGATTCAGCAGCGCGAGAGTGATGCTACGGGCATTCCAAGCCTCAAGATTGGCTTTAACAACGTGTTTGGCTACTACATCGAGGTGCGCAATACGTATAAGGACAAGGTGCCAGAGACGTGGATTAGAAAGCAGACGCTTGCACAAGCAGAACGCTATATCACGCAAGAGCTGAAGGAGTATGAGGACAAAATATTGGGCGCAGAGGACCGCATTCTTGAACTCGAAGCGCGCCTATTTGCTGAATTGGTGAGCGACGTAGCAACGTTTGTTACGCCCTTGCAGCGCGATGCAGCTGCATTGAGCCACCTTGACTGCTTACAGAGCCTTGCTGCCGTGGCGCGTGCCAACCATTATGTGCGTCCCGTTGTAGACGAGGGCTTGGTGCTCGACATTCACGAAGGCCGTCACCCCGTTATCGAAACGTTGATGCCTCCTGGCGAGGAGTACGTGTCGAACAATGTGGAGTTGGATACGAAGGAACAGCAAATCATTATCGTAACAGGACCTAACATGGCGGGTAAGAGTGCCTTGCTGCGCCAGACGGCACTCATCACCCTTATGGCACAGATAGGTTCATTCGTTCCCGCCGAATCGGCTCACATTGGACTGGTAGATAAGATATTTACACGTGTGGGCGCGAGCGACAATATCTCTGTAGGTGAGAGTACCTTTATGGTCGAGATGAGCGAAGCGGCGAATATTATGAACAACCTTACGGAGCGTTCGCTGGTACTCTTTGATGAATTGGGGCGTGGCACGTCTACCTACGACGGCATCTCTATCGCTTGGGCTATTGTGGAGTACATTCACGAAAATCCGAAAGCGCATGCGCGCACGCTCTTTGCCACGCACTATCATGAACTGAACGAAATGGAGAAGCTCTTCACGCGCATTAAGAACTGGAATGTGTCAGTGCGCGAAGTGGACGGCCGTGTCGTATTCTTGCGCAAACTACAACGCGGCGGTTCGGAACACTCCTTTGGTATTCACGTAGCGCGCTTAGCGGGTATGCCTCAGACGATTGTTCATCGTGCCGAACAAATCCTTGCCGACCTCGAAAAGGCGGGTGCTCAAGCGGGCACGAGTGTGCCACGCGCTGAGAGCAACACGAAGCACGAAGAGGGTATGCAGCTCAGTTTCTTCCAACTTGACGACCCCGTATTGAGTCAGATACGCGACGAATTGCTCCACCTCGATGTCAACAACCTCACTCCCCTTGAGGCGCTTAATAAACTCAATGACATTAAACGGATATTGAAGGGGTAAGGGGTGTGTCAAAATGGGATGCCATGAGAAGTTAACTATCAAAATATGGTTCTATAACGAAATATTGCGTTTAATAACAGATACAAACTGCAATTTGTCAAACAGACAAAGATTAATGAGACGATTAATGGAAAAGATTAACGAAAAAGATTAACGAAAAAGATTAACGAAAAAGATTAATGAAAAAGATTAATGGAAAAGATTAATGGAAAAGATTAATGGAAAAGATTAATGGAAAAGATTAATGGAAAAGATTAATGATAGATTAATGAAACATTAATGTTAACAAAAGCGCGCAGCGCAAAAAAACTTTACGTTACGCGCTTCGCGCTTAGTTTTAAACATTAATGTTTCATTAATCTATCATTAATC
>JBNMKQ010000158.1:0-5875 GCA_050874425.1 Alloprevotella sp. | reverse complement strand
TAATTTTGCGGACAAAATTACAGTAATATATTTGAATAACAAAGAAATTGTAGTAAAACATCCAATCTGCATATATTTTTAACATTTATATATTGATATAAACATGAGTAAGAACATAAAAATGATACCACTAAGTCACTTTCATTTAATAAAGAAGCCAACAATGAATGACTTTGAATATATTTCAGAGTGGTTGACTGATGCTTATAACAACCATAAAGAACTTAAAGGTTATGCCCTTTACCATAATCTAAATGGCTTCATACATGATGCTTTTGTAGAGCATACTGTATTTGTAATTAGGCATAAAGGAAAAGCTGTTGCATTTTTGATATTTTCTCCACCAAAAGATGGAGTAAAAATAACCTTTCGTGCTGTTTGCGTTAATCCAAACTTTTTGAGAATGGGATTAGCAACATATTTACACAAAAGTGCAATTAAACACTATCAGAAACGAGGCTGTTTAGTTGCTGAATTGTGGGATGTGTGTAGAGAATCATATAAGTTAGGAATATCCATGGGATTTATACAAAAGAAAGAAAAAATGAAATCTGATGAAGTTTCCATGGTCAAAATATTGGTTGATACGCGAAAACAAAATAGTAATGCAAAAATAAGGTTTGTTGTTTGGAACGATTGTTATGCCGACACTAACACAAAACCATTTTATAGTTGGTCATTAAACTTTCTAAAAGATAAGAAACCTATCATCCGCTCTATAGATTTTGAGTGGACTGTTGGAATTATCAAAGAAAACAAAGTTGTGTATTCATATATTGCGAAATATTTCTTTGATATATTTCCAGTAGGAGGTAATTACATTTATATCGACGAAAACAAAGCTAAGATGATTCTTGAATCAATCAATGCGACGCATTAACTATCCGAAGCGGAAAATTTTGGATCGTTTCATATTAACCTGCTGACCTCGGATTGGCTTCCGATAAAGCAGAAACATCTAACGTGAGTATTACTTTTTGTAGTGGACTCATCAATTAATTTAGGGAGAGGCCAAACAAAATTAATAAAGGTCAGAAAAGCATAGATTTCATCTTTCAGATGATCTATATCTTTTCTGACCTTTATTATATGATATAGCACAAGGCAATTACCGACCACGCTGATAGGTTATATCATAGAAGCAGGGGTAAACGTTCGCCGAAGCATTGGCTTGACCTTGTGAACCAGGCACAATCAAACGCACATGTGCTAAATTGTCTGTTGCGCGCCCTAAATTGATATAGGTAAGTGGTATGAGCCATGCAGCAGGAACGGCTGATGAGTTATAGGTCTGATACATCTGACCACTCACAAACGTGCCCGTAAATGAGCCCAAGGTGTTATTGACTATCATTACGTCGGGCGTCATCTCCGTACTACTCGTTATGTTGTTAGTAGACTGAATACTATCTGATGCAATATTGAACTCGATGTAGCGACATACGACACGAGCATTTTCGCCATCAGCGAGTTTTTTTCCTTCTCCTTTCGACAGTATCTGCATATACACACCCGTACGCTTAAAGTAAACGTACTCGTTCTTCGAAGCGTCTGTCGTGCTATCATTGCGCTCAAACTCCGACTCTGATATGACCTTGATATTGCCTGCAACGTTGAGCAGATACTCGCCTTCAACATCTTCACTCTTCACTTGCGCACCAGAGGTTAAGAAGGAACTTATTTGCTTATTCTCACGCTTACGCTTGTCAGCATAAGTTTCGTCATCATTGCATGACTGGAACAATGCAGCCACAGCTAATAGTAAGAAAGAGAAGAGGTATATCTTACTTTTCATTCTTTTCGTTAAGGGATTATTATATTTTACGTTCGTTTATAAACTGCAGCATACGCACACTGCATAACTCGTGCAAAAGTACTAAAAAGTTGCATTATCATAAAGCACGGAATGATAAAACTCAACCAACGGCATAATAAAATATACTAAAAAGGGGCATATCGCTACTCAAAGCGATATGCCCTCTACACAAAATATTTAATCCTTAGGTTATCAATAATGAGGCTATGTGTGCTTACTCCTCAGTAGGTTCGGGAGTAATCAACTTGTAGCCCTTACCATGAATGTTGATAATCTCAACACTCTCGTCTGCACGCAAGTGCTTACGCAACTTGGTGATGTAAACGTCCATTGAGCGTGCATTGAAGTAATTGTCGTCTATCCAAATGGTCTTCAAAGCATAGTCACGCTGCAAGATTTCGTTAGCGTGGGCACAAAGCAAACTGAGCAATTCGCTCTCTTTCGTTGTAAGCTTCGTCTGCTGTTCACCACGCGATAAGATTTGCTTCTGCGTGTCGAATGAGAAAGAACCTATCTTGTAGAAAGTGCAATTGCGATTCTTCTTACCACGAACGCGACGCAAAATAGCTTCGATACGGAAGGTGAGTTCCTCCATTGAGAAGGGCTTCGTCAAGTAGTCGTCAGCACCGATGCGGAAACCTTCGAGAATGTCCTCCTTCAACGTCTTAGCCGTGAGGAATACGATGGGCACTTCTTCGTTCAACTGACGAATGTCGCGTGCAAGACTGAAGCCGTCCTTCTTAGGCATCATCACGTCAAGCACACAGAGGTCGAACTTACCCTGTGTAAAGGCTCTATAACCAGCCTCACCATCAGGACACAATTCCGTTTCAAAACCCTTTGCCTGCAAATATTCGCGAAGCAACATGCCTAAGTTCTCATCATCTTCGCAAAGCAAAATGCGTACTTTTTCTTCTGTAGTAATCATAGCTATACTTGTTTTTTTGTTTTATCTAATTTGTTTATCCCATTAAGGGAATGGTGATAATAAACTTTGTCCCTTTTCCGAATTCACTCTCAGCGTGAATGGAGCCGCCCAAAGCTTTTACGACATTATGTACGTATGCAAGACCTAAGCCAAAGCCTTTTACGTCATGTCGATTGCCCGTATGTACGCGATAGAATTTTTCGAATATCTTCTTCAAGTCCTCGCGCCGAATGCCAATGCCATTGTCTTGAATCGTTATCTCTAACTTTTCATCATTCGGATTGTTGGTCGAAACGATGAGGTGAGGTGGTCTGTCCTCAGCTTTATACTTCACGGCATTGTCTAACAGATTGAAGATAACGTTCGTAAAGTGCATTTCGTCTACAAAGACTACGTCGTCAATCGCATCTAAATGCGCTTCAATTTGTCCGCCCGAAGCTTCTACCTTCAGTCTGAACGTATTCACCGTATCGTGTATCAAGGCATTGACCTCTACCTCTTTGCGCTTAAACGTTGCCGCCTTGCGGTCGAACATTGACATCTGCAACACCTTCTCTACTTGGAAGCGAAGTCGCTTCGTTTCGTCTACGATTACGCCCGATATGTGCTTAAACATAGCATCGCTCTTTGCAACCGCAGGGTCGCGTAGCATTTGCGCTGCTAACGAGATAGACGAGATAGGCGTCTTAAACTCATGCGTCATGTTGTTGATAAAGTCATTCTTTATCTCCGACAAGCGCTTCTGCCTAAATATTGTCCATATCGTAAATATAAAGACAATGAGCAGCAATAGCGTGAAGATAATAGCAGGAATCATAAACTTTACACTCGAGAAGAGGAAACTCTTCATCTCAGGGAAGTGAATGTAAAGCAAACCTTTCTGTGCAGACGGGTCGTTAGGATAAAGCACCTGACGATAGGTGTAACGATCGCCCTCAGTTGTGTACTCTGGGCAACGATAAACGACTCTGCCATCACTCGTTGTCACATAGAAGTGGTAATTCAGATTGATACCATTGCTACGCAACTCTGCTCGCAAGTCACTGTCAAGACTTCGGAAGTCCACTCGTTCAGCAAGCGGCTGATTGCTGGCTTTATAGAGTATCGAATAAACTACCTCGTTCAACAAGGCTCGCTGATAAATGTAGCGCTGCCTTACGGAGTCGCGCAACGATTCATCGTCAGCGTTCGTATTCAAATTGTCTAAGAACAAACCTTTAGGCACATTGGCCGGAATGTTAGCATGTAGTCGGTGGTCGAAAGCTTGTGAAGCTCCATTCACCTTTGTTGTGTCATCAGCTTGCGCTTTAGGTGTCGTTTTGTTACCTAATTGCACTTCCAATCCGCGTTTGGTCTCATTCAACTCCAAGTTGCGGGCTGTTTGATACAAGCTACGCGTTACCGATTCATCAAACTGCTCTTTGCGCATATTGATAACCTCTTCAAAGTACTTTGCTTGTAAGAAGAGCAACGTGAGAAAGAAGACACCCATTACGCTGGCTATAATCCATATCGTTGATTTCTTCATGTCGCAAAGGTAACCACAAAGGCTTTCGAAATGCAAATAAACTATTCACATTTCAATATATTTCTCATAAAATTAACTAATTAAGTCAATTATAGTTATCAATTTATCAAGTATAACCTTACTAAGGGAATTTCTAATTTTGACTTTAGAACACCCCATAAAAGAAAAAAGATTACAAAACTCACATACTATGTATAGCATGTGAAAGCTTTGTAATCTTGCAATATAAATGTTTTACTAACAAATCCATTGAAGAGTCATCCCCTACGGACAAACTGTCTGAATGGCCATTCGAGCCTGCGCTTGCCTTACGTAAGCATTAACGAAGGGATCGTTTAAGAAATGTGAGGGAGCTGAATTAATAATACGTTGTATCTGCTCGGTCATGATTGGCGAAGGATATTGGCTACACAATAAGCGGAAAAAACCAGGACCTAATACATTATTGTAATTGTCCATTACAAATTTCGTTTCAAGTTCTTCTGTCTTCTTTGCCAATTGTTTTGTTTTCTTACCGACCTTGCGTTGAATATCTAAAGGCGACATTCCTTCACGCATCATACGTATGGTTGACTGCTGCAGTTCCCACAATTCATTATCTAAGCGAGTGCGCTTTTTAAAGAAATTGTATAACTTATCATTCAGTGGGCCACCCGATACGCGTTGTAAGGCATTATCTACTTGGATACTCAAATTACCATTTTCAAGCACCAAAGGCATTACGCACTGATTTCCCGTATAGAGCATCGCCATGCGTGCAGAATCAACGTCGCCCTCAAAACTAAACTTTCCGTGTACCACCTTGCAAGAGTCCAGACAAACCGACAAACTCGTTTGCTGCACCGCATGACGTTCACCACCTTTGTCTACTGACGAAACGCGCAAATAGAGCATACGACCATCCAAACAAGCGATGTTTGAATTGCCAGCTATATTATATTGCTCAGCGCACGAAGTGAATAAGAGGAGTGAGGATAATATGAGTAAAATTCTATCCATAAGCTATTTTAGGTATGTGCACATTCAACTATAATTGAATCATCGCATAGAATCAAGTGCTCAGCAACCTGCTAACATTTATAATGTGTATCAAATTGTTATTATTAAGCACCTAACTACTTAAACTTTATACAAAGATACAACGATAGAAATTGAAAAAACAAACAAAAAATAGAAACTCGATAGTTTATAAATCTTTTTTGAGATTTCACCCCCTGTTTTTAGAGAAATAACGAGAAATTTTCACACTTCGCGAAAAATTTTAAATCTATGATGGACGTTAATCAACTTAAAACATGGGCTCGTTTCGCGAGCGGTCTTTTGAACATTAATCATCATTAATCGTTCGTCAATATTTTTCGTTAATCTATATCAGCACTAGTGAACAAAATGTAGGAGACACAGCAATTAGGGGCGTAGGGGCGCGGGCTTGTAGCCCGCGTGAGTTCGCGCTTCAGCGCGAGAAAAAATACTCGCTAAAGCGTGAATATAAGAACAATATAAAACTGCAATTTGCCGAACGCTTGGAGCAACGCGTCCTAACCTGGGGGCAAAGCGTCCTAACCGGGGGGCGACGCGGTCTAACCTGGGGGCGACGCGTCCC
>JBNMKQ010000157.1:0-5962 GCA_050874425.1 Alloprevotella sp. | reverse complement strand
GGGACGCGTCGCCCCCAGGCTAGCTTGCGTTTGCAACATTTTGCTGGCGCGTGCTGGAAAGCACGCGTTACGTAGGACCGACAAATTGCAGCTTATCGTTTATAAATGCCAACTATTTAATGTTTTCGCGTATTTTCTTTAAGTAGTTGTTAAGACTGTTTTCGTCTTTGTTGTCAATAATGTTAATCAACTCCTTCAGTTCTTCGCGGATATTTGATACTTGTCCCGATGTGCGAGGGTTAAAGAGAATTTCGCGTAACAGCGTGTCGTCTTCTCCTAACACACCACGTGCTATTTGCATGTGACGCTTGAAGGTGGTACCTGGGGCATCTTGGTGCTTCATGACAGCGGCAAACACAAATGTACTAACAAAAGGAATACTGAGCGAATAGGCAACCGTCTCGTCGTGTTCGTCGAAAGTGTATTCGCAAACGTGGAGTCCAAGGTGGTTGTAAAGGTCGCGGAAGAAGAGACGCCCCATGTAGTCCCCCTCGGTAATGATAATCGCATTTTCGTTGCTCAGTGCGCCCAAGTTGGCAAAGGTGGGGCCAAACATGGGGTGGGTGCTGACGTAACGCATACCACACGTGTCGTAAAATTCGCGCAATCCAGTCTTAACACTGGCAATGTCGCTGATAATGCAATCATGGGGCAGGTGGGGAATCACTTGGCGGAAGACGTCAAGCGTATATTTCAGTGTAACAGCGTTGATTACCAATTCGGGTTGAAAAGCTTCAATCTCTTCAAGTGTGGTAAATCGCTGCGTATTGTACATAAAGCGCAAACGTTTTGGGTCAACGTCATAAACGGCCGTTTCGTGATCAAAACTCAAAAGGTCGACAAAGAAGGAACCCATTTTGCCTGCACCAAGGATAAGTATCTTCATTTTTTGGAAGGAAATATAATGTGTGAATGCGTTGGAAATGTGCAAATGCGTTGGAAATGTGCAAATGTGAGAATGTGCAAATGAATTGTAGCTTATGTGGAATGCGAAATGGTAAAATGCACATTTGCACATCCTCACATTTGCACATCCTCACATTTGCACATCCTCACATTTGCACATTCTCACATTTGCAAATTTGCAAATTTGCACATTCTCACATTTGCACATTTGCACATTTCCAACGCATTAGCACATTCGTTACTGGTTCATAACTTCAATCTGTTGACGAACACTCTCTTCGTGAATGCTTTCGAAGACGTCTTTGATAAAGTCCGATGCCATACCGCAAAGTACGCCTTGAGCACCGCGCTTGTCAAGAATTTCGGTGTAACGGCTTGTTTGAACTACGGTCATATCGTGCTTGCGCTTGTATTCACCAATCTCGCGGCTGATGCGCATACGTTTAGCCATGAGTTCAATGAGAGAGTTGTCAATCTCGTCAATCTGGCGGCGAAGGGCCGTAAGGCTTTCGGTAGATTCTGTAATCTTACGGATAACCAACTTGTCGAGAATGAAGTCAAGCACATCGGGTGTAACTTGTTGGCTCGCATCGCTCCAAGCAGCATCAGGATTGCAGTGACTCTCAACAATCAGACCGTTAAAACCGAGGTCCATGGCCTGCTGGCAAAGGGGAGCTACCAATTCGCGCTTGCCGCCAATGTGGCTGGGGTCGCCAAAGATTGGAAGGCCAGGGCATCGACGACGCAGTTCGATAGGAATGTGCCACATGGGGAGGTTGCGGTAGAGTTTCTTCTCGTAAGTAGAGAAACCACGATGAATTACGCCCAAGCGGGTGATGCCTGCTTGGTTGATGCGTTCAAGACCACCAATCCAAAGTTCCAAATCAGGGTTGACGGGGTTCTTTACCAAGACGGGGATGTCAACGCCCTTCAGCGTGTCAGCAATCTCTTGCATAGCAAAGGGGTTGGCTACGGTGCGAGCACCAATCCAAAGCAAGTCAATACCAGCCTTTAGGCAGGCTTCAACGTGAGCGTGGGTGGCAACTTCTGTGCATACCTTCATGCCAGTCGACTTTTGCACCTCGTTGAGCCAAGCTAAGCCCGGTTCGCCAACGCCTTCGAAACCTCCGGGTTTGGTGCGAGGCTTCCAAATACCAGCGCGGAAGAGTTTAACGCCCTTCTTTGCCAACTGCGTGGCGGTGTTCATTACTTGTTCTTCTGTCTCGGCAGAGCAAGGGCCTGCTATAACAATGGGACGCTTATCGTCGTGATCAGTCAGTTGTAGGGGAGTAAGATTGAGTTCCATATAGTAGTTAGTTTAATGAGTTTAGTGAGTTTAATAAGTTTAGTGGGGTTAATGAGTTTAATGAGTTTAGTGGGTTTAATGAGCTTAGTGGGTTTAATGAGTTTAATCAGATATACTTTTTAACCTCCTAACCCTCTAACCTCTTAACCCATCAAAATACTTGTTTGATGCGTCCTAACGCTTCGGCCAGTTTCTCTTCTTTTGCGCAGAGCGAGATGCGAATGTAGCGTTTGCCGTTAGAACCAAAGATGAAGCCGGGAGTGATGAATACGCGAGCTTCGTGAAGTACCTTTTCGGTTAAGTCTTCCACGTC
Source organism: Alloprevotella sp. (assembly GCA_050874425.1). Taxonomy (GTDB): domain Bacteria; phylum Bacteroidota; class Bacteroidia; order Bacteroidales; family Bacteroidaceae; genus Alloprevotella. Next base: position 3,437 of record JBNMKQ010000157.1, on the reverse strand, counting down.
AGCATAGGTGTCGGGAATGCGTCCCCACAGGAACATGCCCACTTGGTTCGTGTCGTATTGACAATGCAAGGCTTCCATGATTTGACCAGCCAATTTGCGTCGACGAGCATAAACGTTGACGTTTGCTTCGTGGTGCCACTCGTCAGAGTTTTGGTAAGCCTGAGCTGCAGCCAACTGCATGGCGCGGAAAGTCCCCGAATCGATGTTGCTCTTTACCTTTAATATCCAACTAACGAAAGTAGCATTTGTGGCCAACATACCCACACGCCACCCCGGCATGTTGTGACTCTTACTCATAGAGTTAAATTCGATGCAGCAGTCTTTAGCGCCAGGTATTTGCAGAATGCTCAAATGCTCTTTGCCAAGGATAAAACTGTAAGGGTTGTCGTTGACTACCACGATGTCGTGACGACGGGCGAAGTCAACCAACTTCTCATACGTTGCGCGTCGGGCGGGTGCTCCTGTCGGCATATTAGGATAGTTCACCCACATAAGGCGGACATCGGTTAAGTCCATACTTTCTAACTCTTCAAAGTCAGGCTGCCAATCATTCTCAGGACGCAAATTGTAATTAACAATGGTGCAACCTAATATTTTCGATAAGGAAGTGTAAGTGGGGTAGCCAGGGTTTGGAACTAAGACCTTCTCACCTGGATTGACAAAAGCCAGAGTAGTATGAAGAATGCCCTCTTTCGAACCAATAAGAGGTTGAATTTCGGTCTTGGGGTCTAACGTAACGTTGAACCACCTCTTATAAAACCCCGCCATGGCTTCGCGCAGTTCGGGAATGCCAGTAGTGGGTTGATAGCCGTGTGCGTTTGGCTTTTGTGCCTCTTTGCAAAGTGTCTCAATAGTTTGGGGTGAAGGTGGCATGTCGGGGCTACCAATGGCCAATGATATGATGTCTTTACCTTCAGCGTTAAGTCGAGCTACTTCTTTACCTTTTCTTGAAAAGTAGTATTCGCTCACGCTCTTCAGTCGTTCAGCAGGTTGTACCATGATAAATGTGCAAATGCTTGGTTAATGTGCAAATGTGTAAATGTGCAAATGATTTGTTGCTTATGTGGTAATGCTTGGTTAATGTGCAAATGCGTTGTCAATGTGCAAATGTGCGAATGCGTTGTCAATGTGCAAATGTGCGAATGTGTAAATGTGCAAATGATTTGTTGCTTATGTGGTAATGTGTATGAAAGACATTAAATCATTCTCACATTTGCACATTCTCACATTTGCACATTTCCCGCACATTTGCACATAAACCAAGCATTTCCCGCACATTACTTTGCGTTATATTCTCCTAAAATCTTTAGTTCGCGAAGTAGGGGGCGCACGGCGTCGATGCTTTGGCGGTAACGCACGTAGTCGTCGTAGCTAACGTCGACGTAGAACATGTATTCCCATTCGCGTCCGATGATAGGCAGAGATTGTATTTTAGTTAAGTTGATTTTGTAGAAAGAGAAGATGCTCAATACTTGCGATAGCGAGCCCTCCTCATGAGGCAAGGTGAAGACGATGCTGCTCTTGTTTGTGTGGTGCAGGTCGCGCATCTTGTCGGCCGACCAAGGGTCGCACATTAAGAGAAAGCGTGTGAAGTTGTGCTTATTGTCTTCAATGCCTTGTTCCAGCACCTTTAGTCCGTAGAGTGGGGCAGCGCCCGCATGACAGATAGCAGCGTGTCCGCGTAAGTGTTTGCGGCTAATCATTTCGGCAGAGCCAGCCGTATCTTCCGCTTCTACTACCTTAAATTCTGGGTGACTCGACAGAAAGTCGCGACATTGCATCAAGGCTACGGGGTGAGAGTTGACTTCCGTAATCGTGCTCCAATCGTCTTCTGGCAAACACATGATACTATGTTCGATATGCAGTTTGTGTTCACCAATGATTGTCATGCCACTTTCGCGAAGCAACTCGTAGTTGTGAAGCAGCGAACCTGCAATGGTATTTTCGATAGCCATTAGTCCGAGTCGAGAGTAATCGTCGCGCATTTGTTGGAATATCTCTTCAAACGTGTCGCAGCAGATGAGTTCTACGTCGTCGTTGTTGAAATATTGATGTGCGGCAATGTCGTGAAACGAACCTTTGATGCCTTGTATTGCGATTTTCTTCATAGCGTTGTTTAAACAAAAAATCCCGCTTCCTATCATATAGGAGCGGGACTTAATTGTTCGTTGTCAAGTTATTGATGTTGGCATGCGACATCCCGCTCTGCTTGTTCGGCAAAGTAAAAATAAAAACCGTAAAAGTAGAATGCGTTTGTCAACATGTGATTGTCGTTTTAGTTTGTTTTACATCGGCAAAAGTAATACTATTTTTATTCTTAACAAACATTTCGTAAGTTTTTTTGCTAAAAAATGTCTGAATGTTACAAAAAGGTGAAAGTTGAGTACAATAAACACAAACAAGTGTCTTGGGTATAAACTGCAATCATAGCCATACAATTCGTTACAGAACCTTAAAACAGAAGAGTAATACAAAGGGAGGTCCTAAACCTCCACTTTTAGATTTAGAACCTCCCTTTATCAAAAAAGAATTTGAAAATGAAGTTCTACGCGACATCAGTTTCAAATTCTTCTATAATATTTATAAAAAGGAATATTAGTTTACACCAGCAGCGAGTTCTGCACCAGCCTTAAACTTAACCACCTTCTTAGCTGCGATTTGGATCTTCTCCTTAGTAGCAGGGTTGATACCTTCGCGAGCAGGACGCTCATTTACAGAGAAAGTACCGAAACCGAGGATAGCGACCTTATCACCTTCCTTCAATGCACCTGAGATAGCACCTACTACAGCGTCAAGCGCCTTCTTTGAATCTGCCTTGCTCAAACCAGTTGCTGCAATGGCATTTACGAGATCTGTCTTAGTCATGTCGTAATGTATGTATTAAAATGATTGATAAATTCGTGCACGTAAAATACGTTATCACTAAAGCAAAAGTGCGCCAAAGTGCCTTAAACAAAGGCCTCACACACGCTCAATGCTTTGCAAATGTAGGGCAAACTATGCGAAAGCACAAACATTTTCTTTATTTTTTTCTTACAAAGTGTCAAAAAAAACGATTTAGCACTTCATATAACGCGTTTCACCCTAATTTTTAAGCACTTTACACGTTTTTCCTACACAACAATACTTCCCCAAATGCTTATCCCTATATGTTATTTTATCACCAAATTATCTTCTTTAATCAAAAAAGAATGCGAAACATTTCGGTCATTACAATTTTTGCCTTATCTTTGCAGTGCAAAAAGCGCCTGTGGCGAAATTGGTAGACGCGCCAGACTTAGGATCTGGTGTTTCACGACGTGTAGGTTCGAGTCCTATCAGGCGCACAGAATAGAATCCTAACTGCTTGAATATGAGCAGTTAGGATTTTTTCTTTTATATATTTGGCAACATTTTGGCAACGTATTTTGATGCTAATTTGTTATGGTCACTAAAAG
>JBNMKQ010000156.1:0-6002 GCA_050874425.1 Alloprevotella sp. | reverse complement strand
CACATAGCCCGCTATGCTCCTTCGTTTGCTTTCCAAAAATGGTGCAAGGCGAACGCAATCAAGCGTTAGCTTGAATTGCTGAGCCGCAGCCCATTTTCTCAGAGTAAAAATACACTTCCGATAGGGCGCAAATCAACGCGCCAGAATTTTTAGAACGCCCCTATAAAAAAACTCCGTAGGGCGTCTTATGTGCCCTACGGAGTATTCTTATGATATGTTATGCTTTAGCGAATTTAATTAGAATTCGTAGCGGCGGTCTGTCATCTTGGCCTTGTGCATCATCAAGTAGCTGAACGTTGATGAGTAAGCGCGTTGACCATTGATTTGTGCTACTTGAGCCATTTCGGTTTGTGCATTGAATTTGTCAGCTGATTTGCTCTGACCTGTAACCTTCAATACGTAAACGGCACCAGCACCTTGAATTAAACCAGAGGTTTTGTTAACACCTGTCTTAGCAATAGCACCTGCCAACTTAGGTTCGGGAACGCTCACGCCATTCATGGTTGGGTAACCTGCCATTGTTTGATTTTCCATGGTAGCCATTACAGCGCCCTTGATCTTCTGCATGTCAGTAGTAGACTTTACAGCCTTGGCCATAGCCATAGCCTTTTCGGCCTTCTTCTGCTGCTTAACAACTGTGGTGAGGAAATCCTTTACTTGCTTGTTGTCCCAAGGCAAGTAACCTTCTTCGTTAACGCCTGTTACGCATGCTACGATGAGGTGGTCACCATTACGGCCGCACTCGTAGAGCTTAGAAACGTCGCCTTCCTTTGCATCGTCAAAGATCCAACGTGCGCAGTCCTTTGCACCGCTACCGCCGATGCGTGCAGCAATGAGGTTCTGCATGGGGCTATAGCCAGGGAGGTCGGTCACCATGTAACCATTCTTGGCAGCGTTCTTTTCGATTGAAGCTACGTCCTTGTTCTGACCCAAGAAGCGGTTGAAGCGGCTGAGCTCGTCCTCATAAGTCTTCTTAGAGAAGTTGAGCGGACACTTAACTACGGCTACGTTGTACTTTGTAACCATCTTCTTGCGGTCGAGCACCTGTACAACGGCTGCGCCTTGGTCGTTAGAGATAACGGCAGCACTGTGAGCACCAATCTTGTAGAGTTGGCTCAAGTAAGATGCGCTCTCTTCTGCCATGCCGAAGCTTTCGTACTGTGCAGAAGTCAACCAGATAGAGTCAGAAGACTGACCGTACTTCTTAGCTAAGTCGGCGAATGAAGCGCCGTTGTTCAAAGCGTTTAAGATAGAGTCAGCTTGTGCCTTGCGTTGAGCGGGGTCAGCATTGGTTGCTGCTATCTGACGATAAAGGATTGAGTCAGGAGCTTCTTCCTTAGCAATGAGTTTGAGGGTGTTGATTGTATTGTCTTGTGCGTTGTAGTAAGTAGCCTTTACGCTGCCTACGCTCATAGAGTCGAGGGCTGAGGCTACATCGCTCATACGCTGGAAAGCAGTCTTGCTCAAAGCCAAGTTGCTATACTGAACAGAAGAGTTAGAAGCACGAACGATGTTGGCGATGTCGCCACCTTGTTGCAATTGTTGTTGTACGCCTTCTACGCGCTTCGTGAGTTCAGCACGGTCGGCTGCACTAGCTACTACGTTGACATCGATGAGCTTGATGTCGCGTGTAGGAGCAGGAGAGTAGAAGTTTTCCTTAAAGTCGTCGTAAGCAGCCTTGAGGTCGTCGTCAGTCACCTTGATGTCCTTATCGCTAATAGCGCTATAGGGAAGGGCTGCAATCTCAACGTTCTTCTGAATGTTGCGCTCGTCAAAGTTCTCTTTAGCTGCGATGGGGTTAGAAACGAAACCCATAGCGAAGAGCATGTTGTACTTGTTAGAGAGCAACTCATCACGCAATTGCTTTTCGGTGAAGTCCCACATCTTTTTGATGTTTTGCAATTGTTCGATAGCGTCACCATTGTTAGCTTGCTGTGCTTGTTGAATGGTCTTGTTGTAGTTCTTCAAGAACTCTTGTACTTGTGTGAAGTCGAAGCGACCTTGCTGGTTGCGGAAGATATTTGCCATTACGGCCAAACTTTGTGCGTTACCTTCGCGGAGAGCTTCTTGTACTTCACCGTCAGTTACAGTAAGGCCGAGCTTGTCGCACTCGCTTTCGATAATTGACTTTTGGACGAACTGTTGCCAAACCTGTTCGCGGATTTGCTCCATTTGTTCGTCACTGAGGTTGGCATCTTGACCCTGCATTTGCATTTGCAGTTTGGTCATGTCGCTCTGTTCTTCGACCATCTGTTGGAAGTCTTGAATGGAGAGCTTATTGCCACATACGATGCCGACGTTGTTCTTGTCCATGCCGTCTAAGATACCAAAGGCACGAACGAACTCTTCAGCAATGAAAGCAAAGAGGGCTAAGCCCAACACACCAACGAGCAGTGCACCTTTGCTTCGAATTGTTTGTAATGCTGCCATTTAATTTATTATTTATTGTTTTTATTATTATTTTTTCAGTGTACTTTGTGACGCGCAAAGTTAGATAAAAAAAAGCACTTACGCGGAGTAAGTGCTTTATTTTTTGGCAAATCCTTATAAATGAGAAACAAAGGAGTTGCTTATCGCGATTAATTTATTGTAAGTCAATCTTTTTCGGTCGGCTAGTGGGGGCACCGCGCTGGGGAGTAGGCGTTGTGTCGTTGGGCTGTGCGGTGTTGGTTGGTTGCACTGTGCCGCCTGTCATGGAAGCATCGTTCATTGGCATGAAGCCACGTGACTGCTTTACGTGATATTGTGTGGGGTGCCCATTACGTATGGTGGCGCGAAACCAGTTGCCCTCAATCTCTTGTTGAGGTTGCTTGAGGAAGGTGTGTACGTTAGATGAGAGTTCGCCCGTTTGCATGTTCCAATATAACTCTTCCGTGCGCAAGCGGCTCTGAGCCGATTTGTCGTCAAGCATTACGTGTCCTCGCAACTTCCAAAAGTTTTGGTTGTAAAGCCAAGCGCTATCAGCGCAGAAACGCATGTCAACTTTAAATTTATCGTCGTATCGTTCTAAGAAAAGTCCCTTCGGAAATTCCCAACGGGGTGGGGATGTGCGGTCATAAACGCGCCATTCCTCGGCTATAATCTTGTAACGTACCACGCCAGAGTCGGTAATGAGTTTTGACACGCCTCTTGTGGTCATAACGGGCAGTGAGTCGCGATTTACAACGCGAGCTCCCATAGGGGGGGCTTCATTGCTGCAAGCTACTGCTAAGCAAATGCTTAGAAGCAGCAACAGGGGGCCAAATAGATGTTTGATATGTAGATTGTGTTGTATCAAAACTCAAATTTTATATTTGCATATTTCCTCATTCGCGCATTTGCACATTAGCGCATTTGCACATTAGCGCATTTGCACATTAGCGCATTCGCACATTAGCGCATTCGCACATTAGCGCATTTGCACATTAGCGCATTAGCACATTAGCACATTAGCGCATTCGCGCATTCGCATATTCGCGCATTTGCACATTAGCACATTCGCATATTAGCACATTCGCATATTAGCACATTCGCACATTTGCACATTTTCCTACTCTGCCTTCCACTTCATGAACCAGCGTTCGTTGAAGTTGATGCCGATGCTAAAGCGAATGTAGTTTTCGGTAATCTGTCCGGCCAATTTAGGCTTCACGTGTTCGTATTGTACACCTAAGTTAATGAATGTGCGGTTATTGTAAAGATTAACAATCGGTAGTGCAACACCAATGCTGGCCAAGAAATCGTGTGGTCCTTCGCTGCCATTGATCTTGGTGTAAGAAGTGCCGTATGCCACACCTGCGCGGTAACGTACATGTTCGCGCCAACGCAGTCCGCTTTCGTTAGGAATGTATTCAGCGCCAAGGCTAACCTTGTGAGCATTGTTGAAAAATCCCTTTTGCGCAACGTATGATAAGGTGCGGTCGCTATTGGTGATAACTGTTGGATACTTCACGCTGCTCCACTTCTGCCAAGTGTAGTCAACCCCCACACGTAGGGCATCGTTCAGTGTCCATGTCAAACCTACGCCCAAGGTGTGAGGCATCTGAAAGGCATTCTTACACGTGTAAGTAGTATCACTCACTACTGATGAAGAGGTGCTGCGTTGCACGTTATAAGAAGCATTACGATTGATGTCGTGACCTAAGCCGTAAGCAATACCTAAGGTGAGCTTATTTTTCTTATTAATAGGAATATCAGCTTGTAAACCAAAGTCTACTTTATAAGAACGAATGTCGGCACTATAGGTTTGCGTGCTAGTAGGAACGTCAGAAGAACTAGCCGTGGTACCAGAAATGTCCATAACCGACTTATGTTCAATGTCGCCCCAAAGGTACCCTGCATTTACACCCAGCGAAAGTGCTTTAAAGGGAGCCCATGCATAACCTAGGTAGGCTGTATGCAGTCCGCCGTCACCAGAGAATGTGTTGGTCTGTGTCATTTCGGTCAGTCCATTCTCCATTTGCTTCGACTGCGTATTGGTCATTTCGTAGCCAATGGTGCTGAAAGGCATAATGCCCAACGACATACCCATACGTGGCGCTATGCGAAAGCCCGCTGTAATGTAGTCAATTGACGTGTTCTTGGCATTTGTCTTTGACCCATTTTGCGAGAAGTTGCCGTTTTGCAGTGATAATCCTAAGTCGAATAAGAAGGTGAGCGAATCGATAGCTGCGTATGAGGCCGGATTCTTCGTATTCAGTTCCTTGCCATTGTGCATACCATACGCTGTACCCGCCATGCCCTTATTAAAGGCATTAGCTCCATCGCCTAACAAGCCAAAACCGTAGCGTGAATAAGGCGAATTGCTACCATTCGTTTGGCCAAAGGCGCAAAACGGAAGAACCGCCAAGAGTGCGGTGGCTAAATATTTGTTGCGTGTAGTCATCTATTTTGATACTGTAAAATGCAGTTAAGTCCAATCTCGACTAAGGCATCATTTCTGTCAACCTCAGCTTCTTGTGCAAATCGGTAGCCATTGCCACCCGTTACGAAAATGCGTGCTTGGGGGTGTTGTTGCCACATACGACGAATGTATCCCATGATTTCGAAGTCCATCCCTCGAATGACACCAGAGCGAATGGCTTCGTGTGTATTGCGTCCAATGGTGGGTACGTTGCCGTCGGCAGCTACGAGTGGCAGAAGGGCCGTCTGTTCGTGCAGTGCGCGCAGTCGCATGCCCAATCCTAATGATATATTGCCCCCTAAGTAATGTCCGTCAGCGCTCACGTAATCATACGTAATGCATGTGCCTGCATCAATAATGAGCAGTTCGGTGTTAGGGCAGCAACAAGCCGCCCCCACAGCCGCTGCCAATCGGTCAGCACCTAACGTTTCGGGAGTAAGGTAGTCACACTGGAGTGGAGTGTTGATAGTCCCTGTAACATGTAGTGCTCCTGGCACGAGGTGAAGGATAGCTGCAGCCACGTCGGGGCGTGGCTTGCCTACAGATGAGAAGGCGCAGGCATCTATGTCGTAGTCGGCAGCAATCATTGCAATGTTATCAACGATGTCAGCGTTCAGTCGTTTCCGCATCACCATCTCGTTGTTATGAAACACGGCAGCCTTTGCTGACGAATTGCCAATGTCTACAATTAAATTCATACAATATATCAATATCAAGGGGCAAAGTTAGTGCAAGGTGAGTGAAGTGCAAAAAGAAAATTCAAAAATTTTCTTTTTGCACTTCCGAACCGCCGCCTAACTTGACGAAAGAAAAGTTAGTGCAAGGTGAGTGAAGTGCAAAAAGAAAATTCAAAAATTTGGATCTATAACGAATCATGTGGGTAATATTGCGTTTAATAATAGATACAAACTGCAATTTGTCGAAGAGAATAGGAATGAACATTAAGGTGCGCTTTGCACTTTGAGTCTTAAACAACTACTAGTTATATTGCAAGAAACGCAAGGGCGTAGCCTGTTTGTATATGACTTGTGCGTAAGCACAAGGCATAGTATTTATAAATGGTATGTCGAAGTATGTAAAAAGTTTGTTATGTTTGTTCTCGCGCTAAGCGACTTTTCTT
>JBNMKQ010000155.1:0-6009 GCA_050874425.1 Alloprevotella sp. | reverse complement strand
GGGTTAGGGGGAGAGGCCCCATCAAATTGCAGTTTATATTTGTCATTAAAAATTAGACGGCTCGGCAATGAAAACAAAAAAATGCTTTTTTTCTTTTCATTGCTCTCGCCTTGCGCTATCTTTGAATAAGATAGGCGGCGGCTCGGCAATGAAAACAAAAAAATGCTTTTTTTCTTTTCATTGCTCTCGCCTTGCGCTATCTTTGCAAGCAAAATAGATAGCAAAATGAAAGAAACTGAAGAAAATCAAGTAGAACGATATTACCATAGTCTGCCCATTCAAATCCGTTTTAACGATGTCGATCGCTACGGACATGTTAATAATAACTCCTATTTTGCCTATTACGACTTGGGCAAAGAGGAGTATCTGCGCAATGTGTTGAAAATGGATTATCGCAACGCTGATGTAGTGCCTGTTATAGCCAATATCAATGCCGACTTTATATTGCCTATCTTTTATGGTGACGAGATTGTTATCGAAACGCGTGTATCGCATATAGGCAAGAAGAGCTTTACGCTGAAGCAACGTGCTATTAACCAAAATACGGGAAGCATCGTGTGCCAGTGTAGCACTGTGATGGTTTGCTTTAATCTGAAAGCGCAGACTTCAGCTGAGTTGCCAGAACCCTACCGCAAAGCTTTTGTAGAGTTTGAATGCGGGAAGCAAAATTAAACTATCCTTTTCTTTATGCAAAAAATAATCTTTTCAAAAAACATAACGGCCGAGTTAGATGCACTCTGTGAACAACTTGCGGCTGATCGTGTGTTCCTATTAACCGATGTTACGACCGAACGACTTTGTCGTCCGTTAGTGAGTGAATGTAAAGCGTTGCTTCATGCTGAGAGCATTGTAATAGGGGCTACTGATGTAAACAAAACGCTCGATACGCTGTCGCAGGTTTGGACTGCATTGAGCAGTGGGAAAGCCTCACGCCAATCGTTGCTCATCAACTTGGGCGGAGGTATGGTTACTGACTTAGGAGGTTTCGCCGCCGCTACATTCAAGCGTGGCATACGTTTCGTCAACATTCCTACCACTTTGCTCGCTATGGTAGACGCAGCAGTGGGCGGAAAGACGGGCATTAATTTTAATGGACTAAAGAACGAGATAGGAGCGTTTAAAGAGGCTGAGGCCGTAATTATTGACACCGAGTTCTTGCGTACACTTGATGATAAGAATTTGCGTTCGGGCTATGCTGAGATGTTGAAGCACTCACTGCTTGAAAGCGAAGCCATGTGGGCGGACCATTTGAAGTTCGATTTAGCACGACCCGATTATGTTCACCTCCAAGAACTCGTAGCACAAAGCATTCGCTGCAAAGAACGCATTGTGACAGAAGACCCTCACGAGCATGGCATACGCAAGGCGCTTAACTTAGGACATACCATCGGGCATGCCTTTGAATCGTTTGCTTTGGAGCAAAACCGTCCTATCTTACATGGCTACGCGGTGGCATACGGCTTATTGTGTGAGCTATTCTTAAGCGCAGCTCACACCCACTTCCCCACCCTACAAATGCGCCAAACCGTACAATATATTCGTCAACACTACGGTGCGTTTTCGTTTACTTGTGATGACTATGACCACCTTTACGAACTCATGCTGCATGATAAGAAGAACGTAGGCGGTGTGATAAACTTCACCCTCTTAGGCGGCATTGGCGATATTCGTTTAAATCAGCATTTAAGTAAAGAGACTGTATTTGAGAGTTTTGACTTCTTTAGAGAAGGATAACGAAGGCTTCAAAGTCAAAAGATTATGTATAAGAAAGTAGCAAGATATGTAGAAGGCGTGCTTTCGTTGTTAGTCGTCTTCTTATTGTTAATGGCTGCCACCTTATGGACGGGGCGTCTCTTTGGCCGTGAGATAGGTGGCGAAAAATCTTCGGTAGAGACTAGTGGCGTTGGTGCATCGACCACGACCGACGCACCAACGCCGGAACAGCTCAAGCAACTACTGAGCGAAAGCGATGTGCAGCTCACACCGCGCGATAGTGCTTCATGGACAGTCGCACGCAGCAACGGCGAAGCGCTTGGTGTAGTTATAACCACAGCACCTTATGCCTCCGACGTAAAAGGGTTTGCAGGGCCTACCCCTCTTTATATATATGTAAGCAAGGAGGGAGCTATCAAGCAAATCATAGCAGCCGATAATGCTGATACGCCTAACTTCTTTAACCGCGCTTTCACTTCATTAGCTCCACAATGGCGTGATAAGAGCATGGAACAGGCGGCAGCACTCAAGGTGGATGCTGTAAGCGGAGCTACCTTTTCGAGCAATGCCATTATAGCTAATGTGCAACGTACGCTTGCCGCACAAATGCAGAGCGAAGCCTCAAGTTCATTGCGTAGCCCGATGATAGGTTGGGGACGAACGATTGTGGTAGCCATCGTATTACTGCTGGGCATCATTATTAGTTTAAAGTGGCGCGGCCGCAAATGGTTGCGACTCACTCAGTTAGTATTGAATGCCGTCGTGTTAGGTTTCTGGTGTGGACAGTTCCTCTCGCTCTCGCTCCTGCGCGGTTGGATTAGTAACGGACTTGAACCCGTGGCCTACTTGCCCACGTTACTCGTACTGATAGTGGCATTGGTGATGCCCTTCTTCAAACACAAGCACCATTACTGTTCATGGGTATGTCCGTTAGGTAGTTTGCAAACGTTAGCAGCAGAATTACCCTTGCCCAAAGTTCATTGTTCGCCCAAGGTATATCGCGTGATGTCGCGTGTGCGCTTGTACGTGTTCGCATTGTTAATGCTTCTATTATGGACCGCGTTTTGGGCAGGCAGCGTGCTTGACTACGAACCGTTCACGGCATTCTTTGTTACGGCAGCAGCTCCTGCAGTAATGATATTAGCCGCAGCGATTGTCATCGCAAGTTGCTTCGTACCCAACGTTTGGTGTAAAAGCCTTTGCCCCATGGGCATGGCGCTTACTTTAGCTGAAGATAGTTCAGCAGTAACAGTTCCTTCCAAAAAGAATCCTCAAATCAAGTCAAAATAAAAAAATGAATAAGTATAAAGTTGTATCACTCGTCTTAGTGATAGCCTTGTTAGCTACGTTGGCTCACCTTGTAGCCACGCATCGTGCAGCGAGTACGACCGAGCTAAGTCAACAGACAAAGGCTGAAGTCGTGATGCAAAACATCTTACAACGCAAGAGTGTGCGCTCTTATACCACAGAGCGCGTTGACCGCAGCCAACTCGACACGTTAGTGCGTGCCGCTATGGCAGCACCAACCGGTCGTGACATGCGTCCTTGGAAGTTTATCATTGTTGACGACCACGCCACCATGCAGTCACTTGCCAGCCAATTGCCCTATGCTAAGATGTTGGCTGAGGTTCCGGCTGCAATTGTAGTCTGTGGTGATTTAAGCGTGGTTGACAAAGAAGGCAAGCCTTCTACCAACTGGCCCTTTGATTGCTCTGCAGCTACTGAAAATCTTCTATTGCAAGCTGAGGCTATGGGCTTAGGGGCTGTATGGACAGCAGCCTATCCTTATGAAGAACGAATGGCTGCCATTAAGTCGGCCTTCCACCTTCCCGACCATATCGTCCCACTCAACGTTATCCCCATTGGCCACCCCAAGGGTGAGCCTCAACCCAAAGATAAATACAATAAAGATAACATTCACTACAACGGGTGGTAAATCTCGTTTTGTTAACGAGTTGGCGAATTAACAAGTTGACGAGTAAGTTTGTTTAGGTCTGTAATTGGGCGGTATGCCTCCTATTTATTGAAGGTAACTTGCTTGTCAACTTGTTAACTTGTTTACTCGTTAACCCGTCAACAGATCAACTCGTTAACTTGTCAACTCGTTAACTCAAAGCTCAAAAACAATACTATGTCAGACAATCAAAAGACGCAATCGTCTAAATCAGTAGCCATAGGTCTCGGTGTAGGACTTTTAGCCGCCATCTGCTACGGCTTTATTCCATTCTTTACATTGCCTATCAAGGCAGGAGGCAGTGCCGACTTTATGGCCGACCCCACCATACTCTTTTACCGCTTTGGATTTGCCAGTTTGCTATTAGGACTCATTATGCTCATACAGCGTAAGAGCTTTAAAGTGACACGTGGCGAAATGGTCACGCTTATCTACTTAGCCTTTATCTCTGACGGTTCAGCTCTGTTTCTCATCGATGGTTACAACTATATGTCGAGCGGTGTGGCTACGACGCTACACTTTATGTACCCCGTAGTTACCGCCCTTATCATGATGGCCTTTTATAACGAGGCACGCCGCTTTAGCACTATCTTTGCCGTATGCATGGCGGTAGCAGGCGTAGCCGTTTTCTCATGGGACCCTTCCGGACACACGGAGCTTATGGGCGTAGTCATCGTACTCATTTCAGCCGTATGCTATGCACTCTATATTATTCGTGTCAATCGGTCGAGAGCAGCCACGATGGATAGCAGTAAATTGGTATTCTACGTTATGTTTATCGGAGCACTCATCTTTGGTGCCGAAGCCTTACGCCAAGGCAATTTCACGGTCATTAGTACTCCGAGTCAGTGGGTGCATCTACTGTCATTAGCCTTTATTTGTACCTTTGTGACCAACCTAAGTCTCGTATTTAGCGTAAAGCGCATAGGCAGCACCATGGTAGCCGTATTAGGTGCACTCGAACCTCTCACAGCGGTAGTTATCGGTTGCACCATCTTTGGCGAACCCATTACATGGCAAGTAATCTTGGGCATCTTACTCATTATTCCAGCCGTGGTAATGATTATCTTAACGCGTCGACGTTGACCCTCTTTCAAAAAAAATGAATCAAGGAGTAACACTTCACATCTTTAATCCTTCACATGATGAGGCGCTTGCAGCCCATTCGCCTTATTATTATCCCTCTAAGATAGCCCGCCACTTAGCCAATGAGTGGGGGGCTTTGCCTATGTTATGGGCCTCAGAGAACGATTATATATTACTACCAGACGAGGCCGTCAAACCCGAAGAAGCAGAGTCGAATGCGGTTCACTTCATTCGTCCAAGCGACCTTAATGCCCAACTTTGGAACTCGATTCACAGCATTCAGCCCTGGGGGTGGGATGCCTTGCTTGTACATCAGTTGCGCAAGGTGGGGGCTCCCAATAGTTTATTACCTACAGAAGTACAATTAGATACGATTCGCCAACTCAGCAGTCGCAACTCTACTACATTGCTTTTGCCTCAATTACGTGCTGCTTTGCTGCGAGAAGACATTCCGACGGTAGGTCAATCCGTTATAGCCACTACACTTGATGAGGTGATGGAATTTACTGCTATTCATCAACGAGTAATGGTGAAGAGTCTATGGTCGTGCAGCGGACGAGGAGTGTTCCAAGTAGGGGTATCGCCTACCGCATCTGTATTAGGACGCATCAGACGTTTGCTGCGTGAGCAAGGCGCTGTCGAAGTAGAACCTTTGTACGATGAATTTAAAAACTTCGCTTTAGAGTTTGATGCCCTTCCCAATGGACGAGTAAGTTACGTAGGACTCTCATTATTTACCACTTCTTCTACAGGGGGCTATACGGGAAATCGAGTGGCTTCGCAGTCTGTGTTTGAAGCTGAGCTATCTGTTCATTTTTCCTATCTATCACAATTGATAACAATTGCAGAGCAAGTATTGACTGACTATTTACAAGCCCGTTATGTTGGTCCTTTAGGCATTGATATGATGCTTGTGTCAACACCCAAGGGGATAGAACTCCATCCATGCATCGAACTTAATTTGCGCCGTACGATGGGCTATGTAGCATGGTCTGTGTCGCAGCACATGGAGCATCCACTACCAGCGTTTGCACGTGCTTTATTTCGTGTGGACTAAGGATTATTTGGAGGGAAGGCTGTCCGAAAACTCCATTTTTGAAACTTTCGTTTTATGGGGCGCAACCGACAAACCCTGTGGGGAGGGTGTACGGATACTAACCCAAAACCATTGCTAAACGATACATGAAGAAAGGGATGTCTCTGACTCCTTTCACTTGCGCTCGGAAGCATTTGATCTTTGAGTTTAGTGATTCAGC
>JBNMKQ010000154.1:0-6058 GCA_050874425.1 Alloprevotella sp. | reverse complement strand
GCCGATAATGTCAAAGAAAAGCACGCGTTACGTAGGACCGACAATTTAACTTTGATGCGCTCTTTAGCTTATAGCAACTGCTCTTGTTGAAGCATTTGTTGGTAGACGGCAGCTTTCTTGTTGATGTTGAGAGGGTAGGCGCGGCTGCTGCTGGGCATGCGGTAGAGGCGCATGGGACGACCCTCGAACTCAAAGGTGGTGTATTCGCCTACTTTGGGTTCGGCTACGCTGAAGTGGGCGCGGAGTGTGTCGGTGGCTTTTTGGCCGGTAGTGACTATGGCATGGCATTGGGGAAGCTGACGGAGCAGGTTGTCAACATCGGTGTGCTCAACGACTTCTAAAAACTTGTCAGAGGCATTGTCTTGTAGACGATTGACGGTGCAGGCCGTGTCGTACAAGGCAATGCCCCTTTCGGTTAAGAATGCTTCTAACTTGGGTTTGTCAAATCGCTTGTTGGGTACGTCGATGAAGTGGTCTTTGTCGTTGAAATAGATGAGGCCAAAGATGCGCCACATGTCGTTCTGCATGTTGGGATAGAAGAAGTCTATCGACCACCGTTTGCGTGGAGGGGGAAAGCTGCCTAACATCAAGATGTGGGCATTGGGGGGAAGAAAGGGACGTAAGGGGTGACGTTCCATGGGAGGGAAATTAGCTAATGTGCAAATGCTTGGTTAATGTGCAAATGTGAGAATGTGCAAATGTGCGCCTACGTAACGCGTGCTTTCTAGCACGCGAGAGTATTTATTATATCGCGTGCTGGAAAGCACGCGTTACGTAGGCGCACATTTGCACATTTCTTATTTTTCTTTCAGATAGCGGTCAACTTCGATGCCTGCTTTGCAGCCACTGGCGGCAGCGGTGATAGCTTGGCGGTAGTGAGGATCGGCCACGTCGCCTGCAGCATATACACCAGGAATGCCTGTGCGGGGAGAGTCGCCCTCGGTGATGATGTAACCCGTCTCATCGGTCTTGACCCAAGGCTTGAAGAGGTCGCTATTGGGCTTGTGGCCAATGGCTAAGAAGAAACCATCAATGGCGATGTCGTACTGACGCTCGTCGGCTTCGCCCTTGCGATAAACTACGTGGGCACCTTCTACTCCATCTTCGCCAAAGAGACCTACGGTGTTGGTCTCGAACAACACTTCTATCTTATCGTTGTTGAACACGCGGTCTTGCATGGCCTTTGAAGCACGCAAGAAGGGTTTGCGTACGATGAGGTAAACCTTCTTGGCGAGTCCTGCTAAGTAAGTGGCCTCTTCGCAAGCAGTGTCGCCACCTCCTACTACGGCTACCGTCTTCTTGCGATAGAAGAAGCCGTCGCACGTGGCACAAGCGCTTACGCCCATGCCTTGGTATTTCTTCTCGTCAGAGAGGCCGAGGTATTTGGCTGAGGCTCCTGTAGCGATAACGAGTGTTTCGGTCTGAATTTGTGTATCGTCGTCGAACCAAAGTGTGTAAGGTGATTGTGAGAGGTCAACCTTTGTAGCTGTGGCGGTGCGAATTTCGGTGCCAAAGCGTTCGGCTTGCTTGCGCATGCTGTCCATGAGTTCGTTGGCATCTACGCCTTCGGCAAAGCCGGGGAAGTTTTCTACTTCAGTAGTTATCGTGAGTTGTCCGCCAGGTTGCAGTCCTTCATAAATGATGGGTTTGAGTCCAGCACGTGCTGTGTAAATAGCTGCGGTGTAGCCTGCAGGGCCTGAACCAAGAATGACGCATTGTTCTATTTGTGACATATATGGGGAGTTTAATGAGTTTAGCGAGTTTAATGGGTTTATGAGTTTAATGAGTTGGTAAATGAGTGCTTCTTCACTTCATCGCGTGCTAGAAAGCACGCGTTACGTAGGCGATGAAAGCATGCGTTACGTAGGCGATGAAAGCATGCGTTTAAATAGGGTCATAAACTTATTAAACTCATTAAACTCAAGATCTTATCTTAGGTCGATTACCTCGATGCCGGGGTGATCCTTTTGGTTAAACTTAAAGTTGCTATCGGCCCAATGTTTATGAGTGTGGAGTCCGTTGACGCGAATGCGTGTCCATTCGCCTTTACTGTCCTTCATGCGAATAGAGTAGGGCAGTTGCGTTTGTTTGTCAATAACGGCAATGACCAATTGAATGCCATTGGTGTGCTTCTGTGCTTGCATACGCACCTCGTGGCATGCCTTGCCGTGGTAAGTCGTGTTGGCAAGTTTGAGGTTATAGCCGCTCTTGTAAAGGTTGATGAAAGTGTAAGGATTGACTTGTTGCAGTTCGGCAGCAGTAGGGTTACTTACGTTCACCTCGTCACTGCCATTCATCAGCGTCCATTGCGTGCGACCGTCAAACCATGTAGTCAGTGCGTTAGAAGCAATCTTAAACTTATTGCCTTGCACTTGAATGTGGCCATTCGCCGTTCCCGTTTCGTGTGTGCCTTTAAACTGTGTGCCTTCGAAGGAGGCTTCAATACCTCCGCTATTTTTCAGTTTGGAGGCCGTTTGGTCAAGCACTTGACGTGCCGTTTGTGCAAAACTGGCCATGCTCACGGCACAGGCTGCACAAAGGGTGATAAATATGCGTTTAATCTTCATTGAAATGTCATTTTAAAGAAATTGCACTATATGGTGCAAATGCTATACGTACTTGCAAAAATAACAAATAAGAATAAATGCGCAAAGTAAAAGACAAGGGTTTTGCACAAACAAGGGGGCAGGCCTATAGTCTGCGGGCAGTAAAGTAATTCATTGCCCACAGGCCAAAGGCCTGCCCCTAGTTGCAGTTAAGGTTGCATCTTAATCTCCATAATGCCGCCCTTAGCCAATTGTTCACGACTAAAAGTGTTATCAGCGGTTAATGGCTGGTGCATTAAAGAAGCCTGTTTGATATGGCAGTTGCGCAGGGTATTATTCTTGGTGTGAATAATCAGTCGGCGCGTGCGTGGTAGTTGCAGTGTGGCCACGTTGAAGAGAGGACGAACCAAGCGGAAGCTCTTGTTTGCATTTGGTACAAAGCCTAAGGCGTTGAAGATAAACCATGCAGCTTGTGCGTCTGTCATTTGTTGACCCGTAAAGAGCGCTTGTGCCGTCTGTCGTAACGCAGAGTCAGCTTCTTGTGCGTCAGTAGTAGCGTCAGTAGGGTAGAGTGGTGTGATAGCGTCAATAAATGCCAATGCATCAACGGCCTGTTTGGCTCTTAGGTGATGTTGCTGCAACTGTTTGAGCGCAGCGGTAAAGGCCGCTTGCAGTTCAGCATCACGGGTAGCAATCTCAAGCCACTTCGTAGGTGCGTAGACATTGCTCGAAGGCTGCCTTACGATGCGTTGCTCTTGAGGAGCGGAGGTGGGCTTAGTAGGTCTAGCCGTAGAAGCGGTGGCGCGGGGTTGCGCCTTGGGCGTTGAGGTGCGTTGCTGAGGCGTAGGGCGGTTTTGCGCCAATAAGCGGCTATCGTCCGTCTTCGATTTAGGTTGGCGCTTGTCGCTAAAGTGCTTCTTGGCGCCATTGCTTTGCACGAGCGCGTAGGCAGCATCGGTGCTAACGGCCGAGACGGCTGAAGTGACGATTAGAGTTTCAGACTTTGGTAAGTCGAAAATGAATGCCGCCTTGCAGCGCAATTCGCGTTGTCCATTCTCCATGCGCACTACCTCGCGACGAACGTTCCACTTTGTGAAAGGGTGAGAGAAGTGAGCTACGTAATAAAGGTCTGGCACGCCATTCTCTGCCTGCTCGCTGCGTTTGTAGGCACGTATGGTACGTTTGTCAATAAAGACGACGTCCATGTCCTCATTTTGAGGGCCAAAGCCTGCATTGTCAATGTCTAACAGAAAGCCTTTGTCGGCCGTAGTGTCGGGAAAGGTGTAGTGCTGCACACAGTAGGCGGGCATGCTCTGTATGTCAGCAGCAATGCCATAGCGCGTATAGTCTACTTGGTACGTATTGGGTTGGGGCTGCTGGAGCGTATAGCCAGAGGCGTAGGCCATAAACTGTGTAGAGTCCTTTTCGCCTACGTATACCAATAAGGGATCGCCCACAAAGGGGATTTGTAGAAAACCGTTGGCTAAGTTGTCGTTGGTGGTCGATTGTAGAAAACCACTCAGAAAGTTATTGTTGTAGAATGTATAAGGACTGTCCTTTTCGTGAAAGCGCGTTGCGGGGGCCAAACTTTGGGCGGAAACGCGAATGAACGAAAATAGACAACAAAACGATAATAGTAGTTTGTACATGAATGAGTCTAAATGTCGAACAGAACAAAAAAGATAAATGAATCGATTAACGAAAATAGATTAATGAGACGATTAATGGAAAGATTAATGATAGATTAATGAAAAATTAATGTTTAAAACTAAGCGCGAAGCGCGTAACGTAAAGTTTTTTTGCGCTACGCGCTTTTGTTAACATTAATGTTTCGTTAATCTATCATTAATCTTTCCATTAATCTTTTTCGTTAATCGATTCATTAATTTTTTTTGTTCTGTTCGACAAATCTTAATACAATAATCCAAATGTCCAGAGGGGGAGGGTTGTAAGCGCACCAAACTCAATATTGTCTTTTACAACATAGGCATTGTCTATACCGCTAATTTGCTTGCGCGTTTTATTTGCGCCTCCTACCTCAAAGGTGTAAGGAGCTATGTAAAAGTCAGAAGCCGCCGAAGACAACGTGTTGCAGTTGACGCGTGTAAGCATTAAAAAAGCCGTTTCGCGAATGTTCCCTATATCGGGAGTACTATCGGTAAGGCTATAGGCCAAGTTGGTGTTGTTAAGATATACCTTGTCAACCTTGCCTAAGAGTTTGATGCCTTGTGTGTCGGTACGTAATTGCGTTATCATACAAGCCTTTTCGAGATAAGCAAATATGTCGTTAATAGCATTGCGACTGATGCCTAAGTCTGCGGCCAATTTCGAAAAGTTAGGTTTAAAGGGCACACTCTGAGCGATGATATAAAGTAATCGTTTGAGTTTGATGGTGGTACTGATATTCATGTTGGCAAAGGCGGGAATGTCATTTTCAAGCGTCTGGTTGACGATAGCGTCTAAGCGCATTAGATAATCGGCTTCTTGGAAGAAGGGATAGTATCCCATCTGTAAGTATTCTTTAAATAAGGCAATAGGCTGTGTGCCTGCTGGCAGTGACGGACGACCTTCCACCACATTTTGCAGTGTGTAGCATGGCACTTCCATCTTATACTTGAGTTGTAGAAACTCACGAAACGAAAGGCCGTGTAATACATATTGCAGCCTACGACGTGAGAGATCTGCTCCACCGCGTTCTAATTCTAAGATAGATGAGCCTGTATAAACGACTTGAAGGTCGGGGAGGAGGTCGTAAATGTTTTTTATCTCGGTAGACCACCTTGGATACTTATGTACTTCGTCAATGTATAACCTCTTGCCTCCATTCTGGCTAAATACTTCTGCTAAGTCGTACAGCGTATGCGATGCAAAATAAATGTCATCTGCCGTAACATAGAGTGTGCGTTGCACGTCGTCATAAAGCTTAATGTGTTGTAAGATAAGGGTGGTCTTTCCCACACCACGTGCTCCTAATATCGCCACAAGTCGTGCATCCCAATTAATTTGATTGTGAAGGTAACGCACAAAGTCTGTTCGTGTGTGGCTGAGTAAACTCCTATATTTTATAATCAAACTTTCCATTGCTTCAAGTTTTATATCCAATTTTTGGGCAAATGTAAAACTTTTATGATTATAATTGCACTATTTAAAGTGCAAAAATGTATGTATTCTGCACTTTAAATAGTGCATTCTATCTATATTATAGGGATTTTAGACTATAATGCACTGCTCATAGTGCATGAAGTGGATAATTTCGCACAATGCGTAGTGCATCATTAACGAAATCATTAACGAAAAAAATGGGTCTATGTTGATTCGTGTGGGTAATATTGCGTTTAATGATATGTACAAACTGCAATTGGGCCTCACCTCCTAACCCCCTCTCCTTGAGGAGAGGGGGGACTGAAGTTACCTTTTTCTCCCCAGTTTCTTGCTTGAGATATTTCCTGAAAATGAGCAAGAAAAGGTGACTTGTCCCCCCTCTCCTCAAGGAGAGGGGGCTAGGGGGTGAG
>JBNMKQ010000153.1:0-6103 GCA_050874425.1 Alloprevotella sp. | reverse complement strand
GGACGAGGTAGAAAATCAATTGCAGATTGACATCGCCTCCTTGGCCGAACGTTTGGGCAAGACCTACGACGAGACGCTTGAGGCCATTACTACCAATTACGACGGTTATCACTTCACTTGGCCCTCGCCCGACGTGTTCAACCCCTTTAGTTTGCTCGCCGCCTTTACGAATGGCAATTTAGACCCTTACTGGTTCTCAACGGGTACGCCCACTTACCTGCTCGAAATGATGCGCAAGTTCAACGTGTTGCCTAGCGAATTGAGCAAAATTGAAGCAAGGAAGTTTGAGTTTGATGCTCCTACTGAAAACATGGCATCACTTACCCCATTGCTCTACCAAAGCGGTTATCTGACGATCAAGGACTATGATGCAGACTTTGAAGTGTACACGCTCGACCTTCCCAACCGCGAAATTCGCATTGGGCTCTTCCAAAACCTGCTCCCCAACTATTTGGCTTTCGGACAATCGGGGGCTGTGACCGTAGCCAAGATTGCACGTTTTATCCGCAACGACGATATGAATGGAGCACTGCAACTGTTGCAAAGTTTTCTTAGCACAGTGCCTTACTGCAACGTAAAGAATTACGAAGGGCATTATCAACAAATGCTTTACGTTATCTTTACTTTACTGACAGAATACATGGTCGACGTTGAGGTGCATACCCCACATGGTCGCATCGACATGGTATTGATGACGCGAACGCGCATTTACCTACTCGAACTCAAACTCAACAAAGACGCTCAAACGGCTATGCAACAAATCAACTTAAAGCATTACCGCGAGCGCTTCAGGCTCAGTCCCCTACCTGTAACAAAAGTGGGCGTAAACTTTGACAGTGAAAAGGGAAACATCACCGATTGGGTGATTGAATAAAATCAATATTTACCTCTTATAATTACATTACAACAATGAAAAAGATACTTTATATCATTCCCGCCGCCATGTTGCTCTTAGCATCATGTGCTACAAGTAAGTCAGCCTACACCGTAGCTGGCGAATGGAGCGTAACAAACTTGAATGGTAAGAACATTACCCCCAGTGACGAAACGCCCTTCTTAGGTTTCGACACCTCTAAAGGCCACGTTTATGGCTTCACAGGTTGTAACCGCCTAACAGGCGAAATCAACTTAAAGGATTTTGCTAACGGCAAGCCCGACTTCTCTAAGATGGGCATGACCCGCATGCTCTGCCCTGACAATACTTACGAGCGCAGTTTTATGGACGCTCTCAATAAGGTAAAATCCTCTGAAGTAAAGGGCGACGAGATGTTGCTCAAAGATGCCAGCGGCAACGTAATCATTACATTGAAAAAGAAATAATTATCAATATGCAATGCTTGGTTAATGTGTAAATGCTTGGTTAATGTGTAAATGCTTGGTTAATGTGCAAATGCTTGGTTAATGTGCAAATGCTTGGTTAATGTGCAAATGTGAGAATGTGCAAATGTGCAAATGGTCGCCTTTTCTTGCAGCGATTTCAAATGTAATGGTGTACATAAATTCTCACATCCTTGTTTTAGCAAAGTATTTTCACATTTCTCAATCATTTACGCATCTCTCATCATTTGCACATTTGCACATTTTCACATTCGCACATTCTTAACTATGGCCACAGTAGACGTCAAGAAGATTATCTTCTCTATGGTAGGTCTGTCAAAGTCCATCAAGCAAAATAACAAGCAAGTACTTAAAAATATTTACCTCAGTTTCTTTTACGGAGCAAAGATCGGTATCATCGGTCTGAATGGTGCAGGTAAGTCAACGTTGATGAAGATCATCGCTGGCCTTGACAACGACTATCAAGGCGAGGTCGTGTTCTCACCAGGTTATACCGTGGGCTATCTGCCACAGGACCCTCACCTCGATGACCAAAAGACGGTGAAAGAAATCGTACAAGAGGGCGTTCAAAACGTGGTTGATGCCTTGGCAGAGTACGAGGAGATTAACCAAAAGTTTGGGTTGCCCGAGTATTATGAGAACGAGGACAAGATGAACCAACTCTTTGCTCGCCAAGGTGAATTGCAGGACATACTCGATGCCACTGACGCTTGGAACCTCGACAGTCGACTTGAACGCGCTATGGACGCGCTCCGCCTGCCGCCTGCCGACCAAAAGGCGGAACATCTCTCAGGAGGTGAGCGTCGTCGTGTTGCCCTCTGTCGCTTGTTGCTTCAAAAACCTGACGTACTCTTGCTCGATGAACCTACCAACCACCTCGATGCCGAAAGTATTGACTGGTTGGAACAACACCTCAACCAATACGAGGGCACCGTCATTGCCGTAACTCACGACCGCTACTTCCTTGACGACGTAGCTGGTTGGATACTCGAACTCGATCGAGGTGAAGGTATTCCTTGGAAGGGCAACTACTCTTCATGGCTCGAACAAAAGAGCAAACGCATGGAACAGGAAGAGAAGGTGGCCAGCAAGCGCCGCAAGACGCTCGAACGTGAGTTGGAGTGGGTGCGCATGGCTCCTAAGGCGCGTCAAGCAAAGGGTAAGGCACGTTTGAACTCTTACGACAAGTTGCTGAACGAAGACCAAAAGGAGAAGGAACAGAAGCTCGAAATATTCATACCGAATGGTCCACGCTTGGGCAACAAGGTAATCGAAGCGCACGGCGTATCAAAAGCCTTTGGCGACAAGGTGCTTTACAAAGACCTCGACTTCACCCTTCCTCCTGCAGGCATTGTCGGCGTAATCGGTCCGAATGGTGTGGGTAAGACTACGCTCTTCCGCCTTATAATGGGCCTTGATAAGCCCGATGCAGGTACGTTCGAAATGGGTGAAACGGTTAAGTTGGCCTACGTTGATCAACAACACAAAGACATTGACCCCGAAAAGACGGTTTACGAAGTTATCAGCGGAGGCAGCGAACTCATGCGCATGGGCGGCCGCGACATCAACGCTCGTGCCTACCTCAGCCGTTTCAACTTTGCGGGCGCTGACCAAGAGAAGAAGTGTGGCGTACTTTCGGGTGGTGAACGCAATCGCTTGCAGTTGGCCTTGGCCTTGAAGCAGGAGGGCAATGTATTGTTGCTCGATGAGCCTACCAACGATATTGATGTTAACACACTTCGTGCACTCGAAGAGGGTTTGGAAGCCTTTGCCGGTTGTGCCGTTGTGATTAGTCACGACCGTTGGTTCCTCGACCGTATCTGTACCCACATTCTTGCCTTCGAGGGCAATGGCAATGTGTTCTTCTTCGAGGGTTCATACACCGACTACGAAATCAACAAAGCCAAGCGCCTCGGCCTTGAAGAGCCTAAGCGCATTCGCTACCGCAAACTTGATGATTAAGCCATTATAGTTATTTTTAGTTTTTAGTTTG
The DNA here is from genome assembly GCA_050874425.1 of Alloprevotella sp. GTDB lineage: Bacteria > Bacteroidota > Bacteroidia > Bacteroidales > Bacteroidaceae > Alloprevotella. The sequence goes on along the minus strand of JBNMKQ010000153.1, from coordinate 2,772 downwards.
TAGGTTATGAGGTTATAAAGTTTGTTTAATTGATAGAGCGTTCAGTGTTATGTTCTTATTTTTGCAGCGAGGATGGGCTGAAAATTCGGAATATAAAACTGAATGCCCTAATTATTATCGACGTAATGTAACTTTATAACCTCATAACCTTCAAACTAAAAACTGAATTATTCTCACATTCCTCCACATTTGCACATTCTTGCATTCTCGCATTCTCGCATTCTCACATTTGCACATTCTCACATTTGCACATTTCCCCCCCCTCCTCTCTCATGAAAAAGTACTATTTCCTTCCCCTATTTTTAGCCGCTCTCAGCGCACAAGCGCAAGAGAGCACTTCGCTCACGGCCGAACAATTGGCGAAAGAAGAGAAGCAAGTACGCATCAGCGACGGAGCCTTTCGCGAATATCGCTTAGCCGTACTCTTTACGAGTGAAGAATATAATTCTCCTCGCTTTAACCGCAGCCGCGATAAGATTAAAGCACATCTGAAAGAATTAGAGGACTATCTCAACAGCATCTACGTGCGCGATGCCGGTGTAAAGTTTACCATGGTGTACGACGATCGTTTGATTGACGAAAATTTGCCTTCTAACGAAGTGTTCATCGACAGAGCTAACACGGCCACCAAAGCCATAACACAGCGCATTGGTAGCGATGCCTACGATATAGGCGTTGTGTGTAACTACTATGGCAGTGAAGACGTTGGCGGGCATGCTGGCGAAACTTCATTGGGTTGTATACAATGGGATGATATGAAAGCCAATGTGGTGTCGAGTAAACAAGAGGACCGTACCATTGCTCACGAATTGGCTCACGCCTTTGGATGTGAACACCCTTGGGTGACGGGCTCAGAACCGGGTAAGTCGGGACAATCTATAGCTGGCTATGGCTTTAGCAGCAAAACGCATTTCTTGAGCTTAGCCAGCCTTACGCAACTGATCCAAACAGCACGCACTGCCGAAAAGATTCGCCCGAACTTAGAGAATATCAAGACCTACTCGACAACGAATACGGCTCCACGCATTGATCGCGACCGCATGAAGCGACAATATATCGTGCCAAAGAACACGTTCTTTACGCTGCCCATTTATGCTGCTGATAATGAGCAGAGCGAACTCAACTATGCCTATGCACAATGGGACTACGTGGCCTATCGCGCAGCTCATTTTCCCACCTTTCCTTCGTCACACAACAATGTGTTAGAATTTGGTCGTAAATATAGCACGGCCAATAACTATTTGGTGAAAAATTCTAACGAGCTACCCGTAGGAGAATATAAAATGCTCCTTTCCGTGAGTGATGTGCTCCCTATGGCCGAAGCTATTGAAAAGAAGCAGGCTCCTTTACGCGACAATTACCTGACTATGATTAAGGTCGTTGACGTTGACAAACCTTTTAAAATCAACCCTACACTTAAAAAAACATTCACTACGGGCGAACGATTCACACTCAAGTGGGATGTGGACGAAAAGTTCTTCAACACTTCCGAAAGCAAAGTACGTGTGCTGCTCTCTGATGATGGAGGAAATACGTTTAAGCACGTACTTGTGCCCGAAGCCCCTAACAATGGGCAATGCGAGGTGGTGATGCCACAACAAGTTATTTCACGCATCCCGACTTACGTGGTAGGCGACACACCCATTTGGACAATGGGGCAGGCTGTGCTACGCCTTGAAGTGGTAGGACAAGGCTATTACGACATTACTGACAACGACCCAGGAGGAGAAGGAGGAGGTTCGGAAGTTAACGCCAATACGATTCAGTTCGTTGGACTCCCCGAAAGTAACTACATCAAAATTGGCGAAGGTGATGATTTACCCGAAAAGCCCACCCTTACTGCCTCAAAGAATGGCACGCACGTAGACATCACCTACACCGAAACGACCGAAGGCAACTTTACGCGCCGTTTATGGGTAGCAAGTGATGGCACAGACGAGTCGGCTTACGTACAGTGGATTGAGCGCGTAGCAGCCGTTGCGCCTATCACCGTAAAGTTTGCTGATACGAAGGGTGCTCTCGGTAGCATTCACTATCTTGCTACCTTCAGTGCAGACCATCCCACCTTGCTGCCACAAGGCGTTACGGCTTACTACATTAGTGCTGAAGATAGTGACAACGCTACCGCCACGCTCCGCAAGTTCGATGCCGACGTTTTGCCCGCCTATCAAGGTTTCTTGTTAGCTTCTGAAACGGGCGAAGCGGTTGACATGCAAGCTACAGAAGCAGACGTCACAGCACCAACCCTACGCATTGGTCAAAGCCTCTTAGGTCACTCTGCAGGAGAAGACAAAATCATTGCTGGCGACGACAATGCCTTCATTTTAGCCGAAGGTAGTACCGGTATAGCTTTCTATCGTGCAACGCTTAACTCTACCTTAGCTGCCAACAAGGCTTACCTCCGTCTGCCCGAAGCTTCAAGCGCAAGTGCCTTGCGTCTTAACTTCGACGATACGACAACGGGAATCAATCCCATTGAGACTACTCCTACGAATGCGCCACTTTACGATCTCAGTGGCCGCCGCATCACTGCTCCAACGAGAGGTGGCGTTTACATCAGTAAAGGACGCAAGGTTATTTTCTAACAAGTAAAAAAAAGAGTTGAGAGGTATCGCACTTCTCAGCTCTTTCTATGAAGTCGTCTGAACTTTTATGAAATTCAAGATTTGCCTTTATTTTTGAGACGTTTTTGGACCTTGAAGAGGGAGTGTAGCGAGCTACACGACCGATGAAAGGTCAAAAAACGGCCAAAAAGAAAGGTGAAGATTGAAT
>JBNMKQ010000152.1:0-6104 GCA_050874425.1 Alloprevotella sp. | reverse complement strand
GTGCTTACGCACAAGGCATATACAAACAGGCTACGCCCTTGCGTTTCTTGCAATATAACTAATAGTTGTTTAAGACTCAAAGTGCAAAGCGCGCCTTAATGTTCATTCCTATTCTCTTCGATAAACTGCAATTGGGCGGCCTCACCCCCTAACCCCCTCTCCTTGAGGAGAGGGGGAATGAAGTTACCTTTTTCTACCCAGTTTCTTGCTTGACATATTTCCTGAAAATGAGCAAGAAAAGGTGACTTATTCCCCCTCTCCTCAAGGATAGGGGGTTAGGGGGTGAGGCCCAATTGCAGTTTATTTTTCTAAAACAATTTTATTGTTACAGATTCTAAAAAGCGATTGCGCTTCGCGCTTTGATTTAGCATTCATGGAGATAAATGTTAAAACAAAGCACGAAGCGCAATCGCTTCTATTTAAAATCCTTATTTTTTGTAATTATCCAAGCCCGTCTTCAAGAAGTTGACGAACTTATCAACGTCCTCGTCGTACGAGTAAGAAGTGTTGAGCGGACGACCATTGTTGTCGAGCAATACGTAGAAGGGTTGTGCGTTAGCACCAAACTTTGAACGTTGTAAGTAGCTCCACTTATCACCAATGGTGCGAAGTGTGGTTGTTTGTCCATTCTCCTCTACCTCCATAGGAGCAGGCAGGGGAGCCTTTTCGTCTACATAAAGTGAGATGAGTACGTAGTCCTTGGTGAGCAAGTCGCGCACTTTGGCATCGTGCCATACGGCCAATTCCATTTTGCGACAGTTAACGCAACCATGACCTGTGAAGTCTACCATGACGGGCTTACCCGTTTGACGTGCATAGGCCATACCAGCCTCGTAGTCGGTAAACTTGGCCTCTATCTTGACAGGGTCGAGATTGAAGTCTTGTGTTGAAATAGGAGGAGCAAAAGCACTCACCGCCTTAACGGGAGCACCCCAAAGGCCAGGCACCATATAAACGGCAAAGGCCAACGAGATAAGGGCTAAGAAGAAACGAGGCACTGAGGTGTGACGCTCGTCTTCATCATCGTGAGGAAACTTGATAGCACCTAACAGGTATACGCCCAAGAGAGCAAAGATAACGATCCAGAGGGCTAAGAACGTCTCGCGATCGAGCAAGTGCCAGCCGTAAGCCAAATCGGCTACGGAGAAGAACTTCAGGGCAAAGGCCAACTCCAAGAAACCGAGCACTACCTTTACATTGTTCAACCAACCACCGCTCTTCGGCGCACTCTTCAGCCACGTGGGGAAGAGGGCAAACACGGTAAAGGGCAAGGCCAAAGCTATGGCAAAACCTAACATACCGATGGTAGGAGCAAGGGCTGAACCGCCTGAGGTACTTACTTCTACTAAAAGGAAACCGATAATCGGACCCGTGCATGAGAAGCTTACTAATGACAACGTGAAAGCCATTAAGAAGATACTTAACAAGCCCGTAGTCTTTTCAGCCTTGCTATCTACTGCATCCCCCCACTTGCTGGGCAACGTAATCTCGAAGCCACCAAAGAAGCTGGCTGCGAATACGACCAACATGAGGAAGAAAAGTATGTTGAAAACGGCATTGGTCGAAAGGTCATTTAAAGCATTGGCACCAAACAAGGTGGTGATGATAAGTCCTAAAGCTACGTAAATGACTACAATACTGATACCATAGGTGATTGCATCGCGTATGCCTTTACGACGATTGCCCGAACGCTTTAAGAAGAAGCTGACGGTCATCGGTATGATAGGCCATACGCAAGGGGTGAAGAGAGCGACCAAACCGCCTACAAAACCTAAGAAGAAGATGTAGTACCAAGCTTTTCCTGTCACGTCGTCAGCCCCTGTGCCGAAGTTACGCAACTCCTTAATAACGGGAGTCCACAATGCTTGCGTAGCAGCGCTATCGAGGGGTTGTACAGCAGCGGCTGCGGCTGCCGTATCGGTAGCGGCTACGTTGTTGCCCATCGTGTCAGTCTGCGTAGTAGGCAAATCGCTCGCCAGGGCTTGTTGTTGAGCTGCGGCCTCCTCAGCTTTGCTCTCTGCCGTTGGAGCTGGACCGTCAGTGCCCTTCACAGTGGCATCGACACTGGTCGGGGGAAGACAGTTCTCGTCGTTACAAGCACCATATTTTAGATAACCTTTCAGTTCATAGTCCTTGTCGAGCAACTCTACGCGCTGCGTAAAGGTGGCATGCCCTTCATAATAAGTAACGGGCATCTCGAATATAGGGTCCTGCATGGTCTTAGCACCAGGTCCCCCCTTCAGTCCGCCCTTCAGTTTGGCACCTTTAATTTTGTCAACGCCAAAAGTGGCACGAGTGGGTCCGCCCTCACCTATATTAGTAGAATAGATGTGCCAACCTGGCTGAGCGGTTCCTGTAAAGACGATGTCTACTGTGGTAGGGTTCACACGCTTATACTTCACGGTGAAACTTACCTGCGCTTGCACTGCCATCACGACAGTAACAAGTAGCAAAAGTGTAAGTGAAAGGAACTTTTTCATTTATTTTTGTTGATCTGTTTTTATTTCTGTGTGCAAATGTAATCATTTCTAAGCAGATTTGTATGATTTTATTCGTCGATATGAAGTACGCAAGCGAACTTGGGGGTGACGCGTCCCCGCGTCAGCATTGCCAAGTTGGGGTTCGATACCCCTACTTGGCAATACGAAAAAGCCTTCAGAAACGAACAAAAATAGCCAACGAACTACATTATCGTTAAAAAAAAGCGATAAAAATTTGGAGTTCTGTAAAAAAGTCGTACCTTTGCATCGCTTTTAAGCCCAATAGGGCAAAGAGAAGCAGCCCAGATGGCGGAATCGGTAGACGCGCTGGTCTCAAACACCAGTGGGGCAACCCGTGCCGGTTCGACCCCGGCTCTGGGTACAAGGATAAAAGCTAAGTATTGAGAAATCAATTACTTAGCTTTTTTCTTTTTATCAGAGATATTTCCAATTTGTTTCCCATCATCCTTATGTATTCCACCAAAGGTGATACATTTATTTCATGCTATCTATTTCCTTTAATATAGAATCGGGCTTTTCTACCATTCGCAGTACAGAATCCGAATCAAATCCCATATATTCTATATAGGTTCGAATTAACTCATAATGCTCTTTGGCATATTTTGTATCTATGGCACGTGCAGCGTTAAAGCAGATAGGTTCATGATGTGCTATTCGGTTACGAATTTCACGGATGGCAGTCAGTTGGTTGTAGATGTCAGTTTGCTTTAAGCCATGCGCTTTGTTGGGAAATATTTGAAGAAGCGTTTTTCCTCCTATGCGGTAATTGCGTCTTGTAAACAGATAAGTCCAGAAACCAAATGTAAAGGAAGCTACCATTTTATCGTTGTTATACACCCCCATATTGGTATAAGTACGCTGTATGCGTTCTATTTCGGCAGCTTCTTGCTCAAGTAATCCATTGGGTCTTGCTTGGTTAATTATCCAATTATCATCATTGAAGTATTGTTTGTAGTGAGCGTTTATAGCATTGCGTAGCATTATCTCAAACATACCGATAACTCCATAAAAACGTTGGCTCAACTTAATATTATATTGGTATAGGCGCAAGGTTTTGGCTTTTTCATTTCCACTTGCTTGTGCGTATTTATTTAATCTTGCAGGGGATAGTACCTGCAAACATTCGTCATATTTCATTTGATATCAGTAAAAAAACGATTTTTCTTGCAAATATAGAAATTAGTGTCTATATTTGCAAACGTAAGACCCTGTTGTCCCTGCTGAACAAGCAAACTTCAGGGTTATTGTTTTTTATGCCGTTATATATAATAACGACAGAATTTTGTTATATTTAGTTTTCTGCAATAAACGCTGAAAATTAGTAGAATACAAAACATAATATAGCAAGTGGGGGCAACCCTACTGATGTGTGGGATAAAGTATGATACCTATAATTATAAAGGTCTTATACTATTTCACATATCAGTAGGATTGCCCCCACTTATTGTTTATAAGAACCTTTTCGTTAAGCCAAATGAGCAAAAGAAAGTTTGCTTTCATTTTGCCATGGCGAGAAAAGGTGCGCGAAGCCGAAGTATTACTTATTGAGTTTCCAAGTAGCTCCTTCCTTTGTATCTTTTACTTCAAATCCGTAAGCTGCGAGTTCGTCACGGATTTGATCACTGGTAGCCCAATCTTTAGCAGCTTTAGCTTTGGCACGAAGTTGGAGCAAGAGGTCGATAGCATGACCATAAGCCTCTTCGCGCTGAGCATTGCCTCCCTCGGCTTCACTCTTGAGACCTAAGATGTCGAACACAAAGGTGTTGACTACCTTCGTCAAGGCTTCAAGTCCAGCAGGGGTAATCGTTTCTTTCTTATCAATCAATTGGTTGATAATGCGGCAAGCATCGAAGAGGTGGCTAATGACGATAGGAGAGTTGAAGTCGTCGTCCATGGCTTCGTAGCACTTAGTGGCCAACTCATTAGCGTATGCTTCGGTGAGGTTGCCACCGTCTACTGCTTCGATGCGGCTGAGTTGTGATACAGCGTCCATCAAGCGGTCAAAACCTTTCTTTGAAGCTTGGAGGGCATCGTTAGAGAAGTCGACGGTAGAACGATAGTGTGCTTGAAGGATAAAGAAGCGAATCGTCATGGGTGAGTAGGGCTGCGTAAGCAAGGGGTGCGAGCCAGTGAAGAATTGGTCGAGCGTGATGAAGTTGTTATAACTCTTACCCATCTTCTTACCGGCAATCGTAATCATATTGTTGTGCATCCAATACTTCACCATTTGGTCGCCCTGTGAAGCTACGGCCTGTGCTATCTCACATTCGTGGTGAGGGAATACGAGGTCCATGCCGCCACCATGAATGTCGAAGTGGTTGCCCAAGTATTTGCGTCCCATAGCGGTGCACTCGCAGTGCCAGCCAGGGAAACCATCGCTCCAGGGTGAAGGCCAACGCATGATGTGTTCGGGTTGTGCCTTCTTCCAGAGTGCAAAGTCTACTTGGTGGTGCTTCTCGCCCACACCGTCGAGTTCGCGGCTTGCGTCATGCACATCCTCCAGGTTGCGACCTGAGAGAATGCCATACTTATGGTCTTGGTTGTACTTCACTACGTCAAAGTAGATTGAACCATTTGACTCGTAGGCATAACCATTGTCGAGGATTTGCTGCACGAGTTGCTCTTGCTCAATAATATGTCCCGTAGCGTGAGGTTCTATGCTGGGGGGCAACACGTTGAGTTTTGCCATAGCCGCATTGAAGCGATTGGTGTAGTACTGTGCCACCTCCATAGGTTCAAGTTGTTCGAGGCGTGCTTTCTTCGCAATCTTATCTTCTCCCTCGTCGGCATCGTGCTCAAGGTGGCCAACGTCAGTAATGTTGCGCACGTAGCGCACTTTATATCCTAAATGTTTGAGGTAACGGAATACGAGGTCGAAGGTGATAGCAGGACGTGCATGACCTAAGTGGGCATCACCATAAACGGTGGGTCCGCATACGTACATGCCTACATGTCCTTCGTGAATGGGCACAAAGCGTTCTTTCGTGCGCGAGAGTGTATTATAAAGGCATAAATCGTGTTGCATACGTTTTCTCAATTATTGTTATTGTGTTGTTACATTGCAAAGGTAGTGCAAGGCGAGCGCAATAAAAAAAGAAAAAAACGCTTTTTTCTTTTTTATTGCCGAGCCGCAGCCTACCTTATGCAAAGGTAGTGCAAGGCGAGCGCAATAAAAAAAGAAAAAAACGCTTTTTTCTTTTTTATTGCCGAGCCGCAGCCTACCTTATGCAAAGGTAGTGTTTTTAAACCTCCTAACAAGTAACATAAAGATAAAAAGCTATTTGAAAGCCTAACATGAATGAATATTAAAGAAAAAGATTAATGAAAAAGATTAATGGAAAGATTAATGGAAAGATTAATGGAAAGATTAATGGAAAGATTAATGGAAAGATTAATGAAAAAGATTAATGGAAAGATTAATGGAAAAGATTAACGAAAAAGATTAATGGAAAGATTAATGAAAAAGATTAATGGAAAGATTAATGATAGATTAATGAAACATTAATGTTAACAAAAGCGCGTAGCGCAAAAAAACTTTACGTTACGCGCTTCGCGCTTAGTTTTAAACATTAATGTATCATTAATCTATCATTAATCTATCAT
>JBNMKQ010000151.1:0-6143 GCA_050874425.1 Alloprevotella sp. | reverse complement strand
TTTCCAACATTATTACTTTGTCAGGTTTTTGAAATGCTAATATCGCCATGAATGTAAGGGAATTATTGATTAGTTTTTAGAGTACAACTCGACGATCAACTGCTCCTTGATGTTCTCAGGGATGTCAGCACGTTCGGGCTTGTGAAGGAGCTTACCGCTCTTAGTAGTCTCATCCCATTCAATCCAAGGATACTTGCTGTGGTTGAAGCCTGCCAATGAATCAGCGATAACTTCGAGAGACTTAGACTTTTCGCGAACAGCTACGATCTGACCGGGCTTAACGCTGTAAGAAGCGATGTTAACTACGCGGCCATCAACCGTGATGTGCTTGTGATTAACGAGCTGACGAGCTGCTGCACGAGTAGGAGCAATACCAAGACGGTATACTACATTGTCGAGACGGCACTCAAGGCTCTGGAGAAGGATCTCACCAGTAATGCCTGAAGCAGATGCGGCCTTCTCAAAAAGGTTGCGGAACTGCTTTTCAAGTACACCGTAAGTGTACTTAGCCTTCTGCTTCTCAGCGAGCATAACACCGTACTCAGAAGTCTTGCGACGACGGTTGTTACCATGCTGGCCAGGAGGGAAGTTACGCTTTGCTAACACTTTGTCAGCACCGAAGATAGCCTCACCAAACTTACGGGCGATACGAGACTTAGGTCCAATATATCTTGCCATTGTATTCTTATTTCTTTTACTATAAAACTAACGTGTGTTATACTCTTCTGCGCTTCGGAGGACGGCAGCCGTTGTGAGGAAGTGGAGTAACGTCGATGATCTCAGTTACCATGATACCTGCACCGTGGATAGCACGGATAGCAGATTCACGACCATTACCGGGACCCTTAACGTAAGCCTTCACCTTGCGGAGACCGAGGTCATAAGCTACTTTGGCACAATCCTGAGCGGCCATCTGGGCTGCGTAAGGAGTGTTCTTCTTAGAACCACGGAAGCCCATCTTACCAGCAGAAGACCAAGAAATAATCTGGCCCTCGCTATTTGCAAGAGACACAATGATATTGTTGAAAGAGCTGTGAACGTGGAGCTGACCCATAGCGTCAACTTTCACGTTTCTCTTCTTTGCTGCAACTGTTTTCTTTGCCATATTTATTTATTATTTAGTAGCTTTCTTCTTGTTAGCAACGGTCTTCTTACGACCCTTGCGAGTACGAGCATTGTTCTTTGTGCTTTGACCACGAACGGGGAGACCGTTACGATGGCGAACACCACGGTAGCAACCAATGTCCATAAGACGCTTGATGTTCAGCTGGATTTCAGAGCGAAGGTCACCTTCTACCTTGAAGTTAGCACCAATGATCTCACGGATCTTTGCTGCTTGGTCATCAGTCCAATCCTTCACTTTGATATCTCTGTCAATGCCGGCTTCGTCCAAGATTTTAGCCGAGCTACTACGACCTATACCGTAGATGTAGGTCAGGGCGATCTCACCACGCTTGTTCTGAGGGAGGTCAACACCAACAATTCTTATTGCCATATTTTATTTTGTTTATTGCGGAACTTGGTTAACCCTGACGCATTTTGAACTTAGGGTTCTTTTTGTTAATCACAAACAGACGGCCTTTGCGACGTACAATCTTGCAATCTGCAGACCGTTTCTTTAATGATGCTCTTGTTTTCATATGTTTTGTTTATTTGTATCTGAACACAATTCTTCCTTTCGAAAGATCGTACGGACTCATTTCGACCTTTACCTTATCGCCAGGTAAGATTTTGATGTAGTGCATACGCATCTTACCTGAGATGTGGGCCGTAATTTCGTGTCCGTTCTCTAATTCTACACGGAACATAGCATTGCTCAATGCTTCAACGATTGTCCCGTCTTGTTCGATAGCAGCTTCTTTTGCCATATTAATGTTTTTGTCTTTCTACTTTTTCAATTTCGTCGAACGTCGACATGAGGTCGGCCTTACCATGGTGAATGGCTATGGTGTGTTCGAAGTGAGCTGCGGGCAGTCCGTCACGTGTGACAACTCCCCAACGGTCTTCGAGCATGGCCAACTCGTGCGAGCCCATCGTTATCATTGGTTCGATAGCGATGCATAAGCCGTTTTTCAACTGCTTGCCCGTACCTTGTCGGCCGTAGTTGGGCACCTGTGGGTCTTCGTGCATCTCATGTCCGATGCCGTGACCTACAAATTCTCTTACTACGCCATAACCGTGTGCTTCGCAATGGTTTTGAACGGCATAGCCTATATCGCCCAAACGGTGTCCTACGATGGCTTGCTCAATGCCCTTATAAAGTGACTCCTTCGTAATGCGAAGCAGCTCTTTGACTTCGGGCTTTACCTCACCTACACAGAAGGTGTAGCATGAGTCGCCACAAAAACCATCAATAAACGTTCCACAATCAACTGAAACTATATCACCATCACGTAGCGGTTCGTCATTGGGAATGCCGTGTACCACTACATTGTTTACTGATGTACAAATACTGGCGGGAAAAGGGCCACCATACGGATTGGGGAAACCTTTAAATGTGGGTTCCGCACCGTGGTCGCGAATAAATTGTTCAGCCAAGGTGTCTAACTGTCGAGTTGTGACACCCGGCTCAACAATTTTTGCTATTTCAGTGAGCGTTGCACTAACCAAGAGGTTAGCCTTTCGCAACAGCTCTATCTCATCGTCGGTCTTCAGATAAATCATTCAGACTAAAAGTAATTAATAGGCAGCTACCTTCGTTGAACGTGTGCGGACGTGTCCTGAATTGAGGAGTCCGTCGTAGTGGCGCACCAAGAGGTGGCTTTCAATCTGTTGTAACGTGTCCAGTACAACACCCACGAGGATGAGCAAAGACGTTCCTCCGAAGAATTGGGCAAACTCTTGCTTTACGCCGAAGATGCCAGCGAAAGCAGGCATGATAGCGATTAAAGCGATGAAGAGTGAACCAGGGAAGGTGATGCTTGACATCACGTGGTCTAAGTAATCTGCTGTGGGTTTGCCAGGCTTAACACCTGGGATGAAACCGTTATTACGCTTCATATCCTCAGCCATCTGAACGGGGTTCAATGTGATGGCTGTATAGAAGTAAGTAAACGCTACAATCAGGATGACGAACACAGCGTTGTAAAGTACGCTTGTGTGATCCAGGAACTGATTCAATACCCAGCTACCACCGTTCTTAGAAACGGTCTGGGCAAGAGTCAGGGGTATGAACATGATGGCCTGTGCGAAGATGATAGGCATTACGTTAGCTGCGAAGAGCTTGAGGGGGATGTACTGACGTGCACCGCCCACTGCGCGATTGCCTTCAATTCGTTGAGCATACTGTACAGGCACCTTGCGAGTGGCCTTTACCAACATAATGGCAAGTGCCATTACGAAGAGCAGTGCGATAATCTCGAAGAGGAACTTAATTAAGCCACCACCTTCGGCACCGCTGAATGCAGTAACGAATTCAGCAACAAAGGCACTCGGCATACGTGCAATGATACCAATCATAATGATAAGTGATACACCATTGCCGACACCCTTGTCAGTGATTCTTTCGCCAAGCCACAGGATAAACATACTACCTGCCGCAAGGATAATCGTAGACGACAACATGAACCAGAATCCGTCTCCTACAAGGAATGCACCTGAACCTGCGGTCTGAGCCTTGAGGTTGATTAGGTATGAAGGAGCCTGGAAGAGCAAGATTGCTATAGTCAACCAGCGAGTGATTTGATTGATCTTGCGACGACCACTTTCGCCTTCACGCTGCATCTTCTGGAAGTAAGGAACAGCGATGGCGAGGAGCTGGATGACGATTGATGCAGAAATGTAGGGCATGATACCCAAGGCAAACACCGAAGCGTTTGAGAAGGCACCACCCGAGAACATATTCAACAATGACATCAAGCCTTCGCTCGTTTGATTTTGCAAAGCTTGCAAACGTGCGGGATCAATACCGGGAAGCACGATGAACGAGCCGAAGCGATATATAGCAACAAAGAGAATGGTGATGAGGAGGCGCGTACGCAAGTCCTCAATTCTCCAAATGTTCTTGATGGTCTCGATTATTTTTTTCATCGAAGTAGGATTGATTAGATTTTTGTAGCTGTGCCGCCAACTGCAGTGATAGCAGCTTCAGCGGTCTTAGAGAATGCGTGAGCCTCTACGGCCAACTTGGCCTTGAGTTCGCCATTACCCAAGATCTTCACCAATTGCTTTGAAGAAATGAAACCTGCAGCTTGTAATTCAGCAACACCAATCTTCTCAAGGTTCTTAGCCTCGGCAAGAGCCTGAAGCGTAGAGAGGTTGATAGCCTTGTATTCTACACGGTTGATATTCTTGAAACCAAATTTGGGAAGACGACGCTGCAAAGGCATCTGACCACCTTCGAAACCAATCTTCTTGCTGTAACCTGAACGAGACTTGGCACCCTTGTGTCCACGGGTTGAAGTACCACCCATGCCCGAACCGGGACCACGGCCGATACGCTTGCGTGAACTGGTAGCACCATTAGCAGGCTTTAAAGTATGTAATTTCATAAAGCTTCGTTTGTTTATTAAATTATTCTACGACCGTTACTAAGTGGTGTACCTTGCGAATCATACCGCGTACGTTAGGAGTGTCCTCCTTCTCTACGATGTGGTTCAGCTTAGTGAGACCCAGTGCATCGAGTGTGCGCTTTTGGTCTTTGGGAGCACCGATACGGCTCTTCGTCTGTTGTATCTTAATCGTTGCCATAATAGTTTATCCTCTGAATACTTTTTCCAAAGAAACACCACGGTGCTGAGCAACCGTGCGTGCATCACGCATTTCACTCAAAGCCAAGATTGTAGCCTTTACGAGGTTGTGAGGATTAGAAGAACCCTTAGACTTAGCCAATACGTTCTTTACACCTACACTTTCAAGTACGGCACGCATAGCGCCACCAGCTACAACTCCGGTACCTTCAGCGGCAGGGAGGATTAATACCTCTGCACCACCAAAGCGAGCGGCTTGTTCGTGAGGAACAGTACCTTTGAGTACGGGAACTTTAACCAAATTCTTCTTAGCTGCCTCAACGCCCTTAGCAATAGCTGCAGTAACTTCACCAGCCTTACCAAGACCATAACCAATAACGCCCTTACCATCACCTACTACTACGATAGCAGCGAAAGTGAAAGTACGACCACCCTTGGTCACCTTGACAACACGATTGATAGCAACCAGTCTATCCTTTAATTCTTCTGCGTTTACGTTTACTCTGTTTGCCATAATCTTAATTAGAATTTAAGTCCACCTTTACGGGCACCATCAGCAACTTCTTTAACACGTCCGTGGTAGAGGTAACCATTACGGTCGAAAACGACCTCAGTGATACCTGCAGCGATAGCCTTAGCAGCTACTGCTTCACCTACCTTAGCGGCCTGCTCCTTCTTAGGCATGGCTTCCATGCCGAGTGAAGAGGCAGCAACGAGAGTCGAAGCGGTCTCGTCATTGATAATTTGTACGTAGATTTGCTTGTTGCTGCGGAATACAGTCAGACGAGGACGAGCAGCAGTACCAGCAATCTTATTACGAACCCGATATTTAATTTTTACGCGTCTTTGTTCTTTTTTCGTAGTCATAATCTTAAAGATTTAAATTACTTAGCACCAGCAGACTTACCAGACTTACGACGAATCTGTTCGCCTACATAAAGGATACCCTTACCCTTGTAAGGTTCAGGCTTGCGGAAAGAACGGATTTTAGCGCATACGAGACCGAGCAACTGCTTGTCGCAAGACTCGAGCTTGATATACGGGTTTTTGTTTCGTTCAGACTTCGTCTCAACCTTAATTTCGGCGGGCACCTGAAGGAAGATAGCGTGAGTGTAACCTAAGTTGAACTCGATGAGGTTGCCTTGGTTTGAAACACGGTAACCTACACCTACGAGTTCCATTTCCTTAGAGTAACCTTCAGAAACACCAACTACCATGTTGTTAACAAGTGCGCGGTAGAGGCCGTGGAAGGCCTGCTTTTGCTTCTGTTCAACAGTGTCGTTAGCCTCGTCGATAGCGAAAGTGATTTCGTTGTTTTCGATTGTGACGATGATGGAAGGATCAACAGCCTGGCTGAGCTCACCCTTCGGTCCTTTTACAGACACTACATTATCCTTCAGGGTAACTGTTACACCTGCAGGGATGTTAATCGGCAATTTACCTATTCTAGACATT
>JBNMKQ010000150.1:0-6180 GCA_050874425.1 Alloprevotella sp. | reverse complement strand
AATGAAACATTAATGTTTAAAACTAAGCGCGAAGCGCGTAACGTAAAGGGTTTTGCGCTACGCGCTTTTGTTAACATTAATGTTTCATTAATCTATCATTAATCTTTTCATTAATCTTTCCATTAATCTTTTTCGTTAATCGATTCATTAATCTTTTTTGTTCTGTTCGATAAATTGCAGTTTGTATCTGTTATTAAACGCAATATTACCCACATAATTCGTTATAGAGCCTTAATAGGGGCTATGTTGATTCGTGTGGGTAAAACTGCAATTTGTAAGCCAACCCTCCCCGACTGGGGAGGGGATAAGGGGGAGAGGTCTCATTCCCCCAAAAAATGTTATCTGCGCCATTCTGCTTAGTGATAGCGTTAATAAAAATAAATATTCTAAAATTACCCCCCCCAATAACTTGCGCCGTATTAAAAATGTCTCTACATTTGCGACACATGATGTACGAGGATTAAAATAAATCTGACCGCGATAAATCTAAAACACCACGATAAAGACATTCCTTAAAAGTTAACCACAGGAAAAACTATTATCACTTATAGCAAAGATAGTGCAAGGCGAATGCAGAACGTCAAGCTTGCTTGAACGTTATGGTGAGCCGAAGCCTATCTTATACAAAGTGTATTCTCTTGTGTTTCACGCCCTTAATCGTTGTTAGCCACATGAAAGTCCGCATAGCCTTACATACATTAAGAAGCATCTTTGTAGCATTGCTATTTGGCGTCATAGTCCAAACGGCAAGGGCAGACGGTAAGTATACTGGCGAATACATTGTTGCGAACGAAAGTTATGATAACAAGCCCGTCATGGTACAAGTCAAGACCAATGCTCTATGGGTGGCTACGGGCACATTCAACCTCGAGGCTGAAGTACAAGTCGACCCTCAATGGTCGTTTAACCTGCCTTTCGTCTACTCCCCCTACAACATGGGAAGGCGACGCAAGTGGCGTATCCTCGCGCTCCAACCCGAAGTGCGGTGGTGGCCCAAACGGGCTGGTGAAGGACATTTCATCGCAGCTAACTTTACAGCCGTAGGATTTAACATCGCCTTTCGCGGCACAGAGCGCTATCAAGACCCTAACCGCATGGCATGGGGCTTCGGTGCAAGTTATGGTTACGCCCTGCCGATGAACAAGAAGCGGAAGTGGTGGGTGGACTTTAGTTTGGGACTCGGATTTGTCAACTACAAATATGATAAATTCCGCAACGGAGGCGACGGCCGCCCCATTGGTCACGGCAGCGGCACCTATTGGGGCGTAACACGCGCTAGCATTGGCATCGCCTACCGTTGGCAGTGGCAACATCACAGAAGGCAGAAAGGAGGTGTGCCATGATACGAAAATCCTTACTTGCGCTTATTCGTGCTTTCCTAATAAGTCTCGTCGCATGCACATTCCTTATCAGTTGTGACGCTACGATTCACGAATACCCCGATGAACTTCAGATAAAGCAAGACTTCGTATTGACCCTTGACTTCGACCTCAACGTCCTACCCTACACGACGATTGAACAAGACCTTACACGTACCACCTCACAAGCGTTACGCGCCCAACAACAACACAAGGTGCGCTATATCGTCAACGTATATAAGGCTAACGACGAAGGGACGTTCTCTCGCAAGGCCGTAGAACAGATGACCCTTTACGCATCGTCATTAGCCGAGAAGTTGCCCCCCATTCGACTGCAACTCTTGCCTGGCAAGTATCGTTTCATTACGTGGGCTGACTACGTGTTGAGCAGTAGCAGTAAGGCCACTTATTACGACACTTCACAGTTTGAAGAGATTAAGATGCTACACGACGAAGAAGGGCAATACCAAGGCAACACCCTTTGGCGTGACGCCTTTATCGGTCAAGCCGATGCGGAGGTTGAGCCGCTTGAGAATGGGAGCTTGACGATTGAAATGGAACGTCCTTTAGCCAAGTATCGCTTCATCACGACCGACTTAGAGGAATTCATACAACAAGCCATTGAACGCGAACAAGCTAAGGCGGAAGAGAAAGCACTACAAGATGCCATAGCCGCAAGCAAACTCAGCGCAACGGCTGCCGATAGCGCCCAACAGCATACCGAGCCGAAGGTTGATACGAAGGGGGAAGCACGTTCGGTAGACTTGAACAAGTTTCAAGTAAGAATGGTCTACCCCATGTTCGTTCCTTGTTCATTCAACGCTTTTACCAACAAGCCGGCCGACTCGTGGACGGCGCAGCAATATGAGGGCAAGATTACGCAGCTAAGCGAGACGGAGGCCGAGTTGGGTTTCGACTTCGTATTTGTAAATGGCGCGGAAGCCAAGATTACCGTAGGACTCGCCCTTTACGACAGTGACGGGGAACTCATATCGAGTATTGACCCCATCACGCTGCCTATCAAGCGCAGCCGATTGACCACAGTACGGGGCAAGTTTCTTACCTCTCATACGAGTAGTTCGGTAGGCATCAACCCCAGTTTTGACGGAGAATATAATATTGAAATAAAATAAACTTCTGAGAGCGACAACAATGTTGCTTTCATACAAACACACAATAAGAGAGATTATGAAAAAGACGAGTTTTTACACCATCCTTGCAGCGAGCGCTGTAATGATGTTGACAGGTTGTTCGCAAAGCGACATTGTTGAATCACAGACAGGTAAGGAAGCTGTAGTAAGCTTCAACGTGACGGCACCTAATGGCATGCAAACGCGTAGTTTTGGCGACGGTAGCACTGCCAAGAAGTTACACTATGCAGTCTATAACAAGGCTGGCAACTTAATCAGTGAATATGGCATTAAAGAGGCCGACTTCAATAATCAACTTCAAACGAGCGTGAGCCTACAACTCGTTAAGGGCGACCAATACTCTGTCGTATTTTGGGCTGATGCAGGAGACGACTCTCCCTACACAGTTGATTGGGCGAATAAGAAAATGAGTTTAGGCGAAGACGTAGCGGCTAAAGCCAATGACGAGACGCGTGATGCTTTCTACAAGAAGGTGACATTCGTTGTCGTGGGCGATGCCAACCGCACGGTAGAGTTGACTCGTCCCTTTGCACAACTCAACATTGGTACGAACGATATGGCTGGATCAACCGCTGCAGGTTTCACGCCTGGTAAGACACAGGTGACGGTAAGCGGTGTGCCCAACACGCTCGACCTCTTCACGGGCAATGTGAGCGGTAGTGCTACTATCACTTACGAGTATACACCACTGCCCAATGGCGAAGACTTCCCCGTCACGGGTTATGACTACTTGAGCATGAACTACATTTTGATGGGCGCGGATAAGACTACGACCGATGTCACCTTCGACTACGATGCCGCAGCTGGCGGTGCTGAACACCAGCGCACCTTTGCCTCTGTGCCCGTTCAGCGCAACTATCGCACCAATATCTATGGTTCGCTGCTCACTAATCAAGAGGTGTTCAACGTTACTATAACCCCAGCATTCGAAACGCCTGCTCACGACGTGAAGGTTGTTTCCTCTTCTGCCGAACTGGCCACTGAGGCGCTAACCGAAGGTGCACACATTCAATTGAAGACCAACGACACGTATGCTATGCCTACCACCATTGCCAATGGCGTAACGATCGAAGGCAATGGCGCAGCTACTGTTCTGCAAACTCCAGGCACACAATATGCAGCTGGTGTGCAAAACTTGACCTTTAAGAACTTGACGGTAAAAGAGAGCAATAGTAATTACACCGGCATTGTTCACTCTGACAACCTCGTCTATGAGAATTGTGTAATCGAAGGCATGCCGTTTGGCTACGCTACTCACTTGACTTACAACAATTGTACGTTTAAGCAAACCTCCAGCAGCAACTACAACCTTTGGACATACGCTAGCAATGCCACTTTCAACAACTGTAAGTTTGAGTGCGCAGGTAAGGCCGCCTTGGTTTATCGTGAGACTAGCACTGAATGGTTGACCGTTACTTTCAATGACTGTGAATTTACAGCCTCAGCTCCCGTTGAGGGCAAGGCTGCCATTGAAATTGATAGCCATTATGCTCCGTTCGAGGTGCATATTAACAACTGCACCGCAACTGGCTTTGGCACGGGCAACACGAGTGGCAACTCGCTTTGGAACAACAAGAATGCCACTGAAGCTTCTAATGCCAATCTGAAAGTTTACGTTGACAATGCGCTGCAGACCTTAAACGTTAAGCAATGATTATCATACATTGGGGAGTGGGGGAGACCAACCCTCCCCAATGCATCAAACGAAAAACTTGCTATCTTTAAATACCAATCATCATGAAAAATAACCTATTCCTTTCCACTTTAGCCACAGCAGCTGTAATGATGCTGACAGGCTGTTCACAAGAAGAGATTGTACAAGTAAGTGGTGGCGACACCATGGTTAACTTTAGCGTTGAAGCTCCTCAAGGGCTGAACGCACGTGCCGTTCGCTTTGGCACAGGTACAACGGCTACGAAACTGAGCTATGCCGTATACGATAAGGCAGGCAACTTGCTCACTGCGCAGGGGGCACCCGCACAAACAGACTTTGAAAACTTAAAAGCCAACGTAAGTCTCAAACTCGTAAAGGGCGACCAATACTCTGTCGTATTCTGGGCTGACGCTGGTGACGACTCTCCTTATACGGTCGATTGGACTACCAAGAAGATGACCTTTAAGGAGGGAACCACGATTAGCGCCAATGACGAGAAGCGCGATGCTTTCTATAACAAGGTGACATTCGTTGTCGTAGGCGATGCCAATCGCACTGTTACGCTCACACGTCCCTTTGCTCAACTCAATATCGGTACGAACGATATGACGCAGTCTACTGCTGCTGGTTTTACGCCTACCAAGACGCAAGTAACGGTAACGGGAGTGCCCAACACGCTAGACCTCTTCTCGGGCAATGTCGAAGGTAGCACCTCGGTAACGTACGCATACAACAATATGCCTGCTTCCGATGAGGATTTCCCCGTAGCGGGCTACCAATACCTATCGATGAACTACATTCTTACAGGAGTTGATAAGACAACTACTGACGTGACCTTCAATTACAGTAACGAAGCGAATGCCAACCACAGCCGCACGTTTGCTGCTGTGCCTATTCAGCGCAACTATCGTACCAACATCTATGGTTCGTTGCTCACCAATACAATTACCTACGATGTCAACATCGAACCCGCCTTTACAGCCAATCATGATGTCAAGGCACAGCAAGACTTAGATAACCAAGCAGCCATTGCTGGCTCAAGCATTACGTTGCCACGAAACACCGTGCTGAACCTCCCCGACAACATTGCCGACAACGTTCAAATCACGGGCGCTGAGGGTTCTGTCCTCGTTGTTGACAACAATGGCGTGACGGGTAACAATCTGCAACTCTCTAACGTTCAGATACAAAAGGACAATACGCAACAGACAACACGTGGCATTACCAATACGATGATGAATAGTTCGTTGATTATCGTATCTGGTAAGAACGTTACGTTCGACAATGTGACCTTCAAAGATGCTAATAAGTATCTGTACACCTTTGTCACTGCCAATGCAGACGTTAATCTCACAATTAAGAATACGGACTTCTCAACGGCTTGTTATTCTGGCTATGGTGTCTACATTGCCGACAAGGGCACACACCTTAACCTTGAAAATTGTAACTTCCCTGCCAAGCTCATGTATGCGATCAATGGCGCTGGTGGTGCAGTCAATGCGAAGGGGTGTACCTTCCGTGGTTGGATATCAGGTTGGCAAGACGGTGGTTGGTTTGAAGACTGTACCTTCGACTATGGCAATATCTGGTACCCTTGCGCTATCTGCTACGGCACGACAACATTTAAGGATTGTACGTTTATGAACTATGGTGTGAACCTTGTAACTGATGGTAGTGAAACGGTTGTTACTCCTACCGAACGATACAAATATACTTACTCTGTATCATGTGGCACAAAGGGCATTGACATCGTATTCGACAACTGTCAGTACAACAACGATGCCGAGTTTGGCACTCGTATATTCTATCGCCAAGTAGGCGACGGTAAGCAAGACCCCGCAAGCGTCACTATCAATGGTAAGAAGTATACCGACATCATCGGTACCTTCTTGTTGGATGAGTAAATATAGCCTCTCCCCCTAACCCCCTCCCCCACAGGGGAGGGGGAATAAGTCACTCTTACTTCTTGAGTTTTCTGTTGGTTTTCAACTAGAAACGCAGCAAGTAAAGGTTACTT
>JBNMKQ010000149.1:0-6240 GCA_050874425.1 Alloprevotella sp. | reverse complement strand
TTAGGGGGTGAGGCCCAATTGCAGTTGGTCAAGTGAAAAGGCAACTTCTTATTGTCGTTTTGTTGTCGTCCACTACGTAGTGGACGACAACTCATTGTGGTTTAACGATTTTAGTTGACCACATTAATCTCTATTCGTAAGATTAGTTGACTCTATTTATTCTTATTTTTAATTAGCGTTGACTAACTAAAAATATATAGCTTTATAACGAATTGTATGGGTGAAGCATTTATTTATCCACACGTTTTGTAACAGGTATAAAAGAATTGCGGCCTCATTCTTTAAGTAAGAATGAGGCCGCAATAGTTTCTTATAGTTTCTTGTAGTAGAGGGGAAACTTCTACTTATTAAGCCAATTGCTCTTTGATGAAGGCTTCCATTTCGGGAATCTTCTCTTCAGCACGCTGGAGCAGGGTGAGTTGGTTCTTTGAACGAACGAGGTTGTGGTCGGCATACTGTATCTTGTAGTAGTTGTCGCCATCAAGATAGTCGGCAAAGAAGCGTACTAACTGCATGTAGGGGAAGAGCGTTGCAGCGTAGGGAAGGTTCTCTATCTCGATGGGAGTGAGGAATACGCGTGCAGTCTTTAAATAACCTTCGGTGAATGCCTTGAAGATGTCCATGCGGAATTCAATCTTGTCGTACTCGGGGCTGTCCTCGGGCTGCGTGTTGGCAGCAGAGCGAAGGAAGTCACCGTAGTCAGAGAAGATGAAGTTAGGCATTACGGTGTCGAGGTCGATAACGCAGAGTACGTTGTCGTCTTTGTCGAAGAGAATGTTGTCGATCTTCGTATCGCAGTGGCAGATGCGCTTGGGAAGTTTGCCCTCGCGGAAGAGACGCTCGCTGCGGCACATGTCCTCAGCACGCTTTTCAATCTCGTCGATAATATCTTTCACACCTGCAACGCGACCAACCTTGTCGGCCTTAACGGCATCGTGGAATTGTTGCAAGCGGAACTCAATGTTGTGGAAGTCCTTGATGGTCTCGCCTAACTGTTCGGGAATGTCGGCCAACATGGCTTGGAAGTCGCCAAACGTTTCGCCTACAATCTTAGAGCCTTCGGGGGTTACACCGCTCTTTGATACTGCATCGGGAATGAGTACCATGACGCGCCAATACTTGTTGTCGAAGATGTAGTAGTATTTGCCGTCTTTGCAGGGAATGAACTTGAGCACCTTGCGGTCGATGTCGTCAGTATGCTTAGCTTCAAGCTTTTTGCGAATGTGGGTGGTAACAGAGACGATGTTGTTCATCAACATATCAACGTCGGGGAAGATAGCGTTGTTGATGTGTTGGAGTACGTAGTCGGGGGCATCAGCCTCAGCGGTTGTTACCTTATAGGTGGTGTTGATAAGACCATTGCCTAAGGGCTTAACTTCGGCAACAGTGCCTGTGATTTCGAATTGATTGGCAATGTGTTGCAAATCTTTCTGTTCCATGATATGTGATTATAACTGTTTTGATGAATAATTTATGCTGGTTTAGGTAGTACTATAGTCTACTTAACTATGCAAATGTAGTTAAATAAAATTGAATGGTGGTAAGACCAGATTTAAAAATTACGAAAGTGTTAAGTTATGAGCCAAAAAAGCCTTTGATTTGACGGCTATATAGGGTGTCAAATCAAAGGCTTGAATTTTATGAATGCTTAATTAGTATCTTAAGATTTGTCCTGTGCGCAGTTTTGCACCATTGGTCATGCGGTTGGTCTTAGCCAATTTGTCCTCGGCAATGCCTAACTTATCGGCAATGGTAGAGAGCGTCTCGCCACGTTCAACTTTGTAGAAGTGAGTGGCGGTCATGGCTATTTTGTCTTCGGCTGATGCATTGCGTGATGCAAGGAGGGTAGATGCGTTGCCCGCATCGTTCTTGTGGAAAGTGTAGAAATCGCCCGTTACATCTTGTGCGGGGAAGTTGAATAGCAATTCGGGATTGATAGCCTCACCAGCTAAGCGCGTTTCGAAGTGAAGGTGTGAACCAAATGAACGGCCTGTGTTGCCACCAAGGCCAATGGGGTCGCCAGCCTTTACCATTTCGTCGCCTGCAACCAATTGCTTTGAAAGGTGACCGTAGATAGTCTCAAGGCCGTTGTTGTGGCGAATGACGACGTAGTTGCCGTATCCGCCAGCGTCGTAACGTACAACGCGAACCTTTCCATCGAAGGCAGCTACAATGGTGTCGCCAGTGCAGACCTTAATATCAAGTCCTTTATGTACGCGCTTAAAGGCGGCACGATAGCCAAAACGTGAGGTGACGTTGCGTGAAGGAGTAGGCATGTGGAAGCCACGGAGGTCAATACGATAGCTTTCAGGCACGTCTTCTTGCTTGTAGGGGTGAGCGCGATTGGTTACCCATGTGTTGTAAACGTCGCTACTGAGGTCGAGGTCGAGGTCGCGATCGACAGCACGCTGAATGGCTACGGAGTCGACAGCGCGTAGGCGACGATCGACGGGGGCTTGACGCGCAATTAAGTCTTGACAATAAGCGGTGGCGCCAATGCCTGCCATTACAAGTGTAAGTGCTGCACGGCGCAAAAGTGTTATATTCATTGGTTTCGTTGTTTTATCGTGTTTCCTACTCTCGTATGCCATACAAAATACATCTTTTCAACAGTCTTTTTCATACAATACGGTTATGGCATGTTAAGGAAACGCGACAAAATTACGACTTTTTGTTGACATTTGTACGTTCAATAGTGTTAAATATCACGCATTTAGCGTTAAAGTGCTACTTATGAGTGGCAGAAACTGACAATATGAGTGCTCTTAACACAAATGTAACTTTTTTGTAATAAAGACGAAATAAGCGCCATCTAATTTTGCACAAAATTAGAAACGTGATAAGATGAAGAAGAAAGAAGTTGCTTATAAGGACTATGTTCCACGCGATGTGAGTTGGATGTACTTTAATCGTCGCATTCTGCAAGAGGCAGAAAAGGAGACTGTTCCCTTGTTGGAACGGTTGAGTTTCTTGGGCATTTATTCCAATAACTTAGACGAATTCTTTCGTGTACGAGTGGCTTTACTTAACCGCATAGCTGAGTGTGATGATAAGGAAACGCGCGATGAGCGACGTGAAGCGATCGAAACGTTGAAGGCGATTAATAAACTCAATACGCGCTATGCTAAGGAGTATGAGTCGGCTATCCGACAGGTGACGGAGGACTTGAAACGAGAGAATATCTATCTCGTTAATGACGAGGAGTTAGATGAAGAACAACGTGGATTTGTTCGCGACTTTTATTACAAACAGTTGGACGGGTATATTGCCCCCGTGTGGTTCTCTGCTTTGAAGGATTTGACGAATGAGCCAGATAATAGCATCTATATGGCTATAAAGATGCGTCGCGAAACGGATAAGTCGCACCCTGAATATGCACTTCTTCAGTTGCCTATTAGCTTGGTGGGGCGTTTCGTCCAATTGCCAGATAAAGAGGGGAAAAGCTATATAATGTACATTGACGATGTGGTGCGCTGCTCGTTGCCGCTAATCTTTGCAGGGTTAAACTATAACGTGTTTGAAGCTTATGCCTTTAAGTTTACGAAAGATGCGGAAATGGAGATAGACAACGATTTGCGAACGGGCTTGATGCAGAAAATATCAAAGGGCGTGAAGAGCCGTAAGCGCGGGCAAGCGATGCGCGTGATATTTGATGCAACGATGCCTCGTGATGTGTTGAAGCGCGTGTTGGCCAAATTGCATGTTGACAAACTTGACACGGTGTTGGCTGCTGGACGTTATCAAAATCATCGTGACTTGATGAGCTTTCCGAGTTGTGGACGTTCGGATTTGAAATATCCGCGTTGGACACCGATATTAAAGCCCGAATTGATGGGCGAACGCTCATTGCTTGAGGCTGTGCGTAAGGAAGATCGCTTTATACACGTGCCTTACCATGATTTTGCCTCTTACATACGTCTCTTACAAGAGGCGGCCGTACATAAAGAGGTGAAGAGCATTCAAACAACCCTTTATCGTTTGGCGCATGATTCTAAAGTCGTTAAGGCCTTGATTAATGCTGCTCAGAATGGCAAGCAAGTGACGGTGGTAATCGAATTGTTGGCGCGATTTGATGAGGCCTCGAACATCAGCTGGTCAAAGAAGATGCAAGAGGTGGGCATACACGTAGTGTTTGGCGTAGAAGGACTGAAAGTGCATTCCAAAATAACACATATAGGAATGCGCAAGGGAGCAGACATCTGTGTAATCAGTACAGGTAACTTTCATGAAGGAAATGCACGATGCTACACTGATTACATGTTGATGACAGCCAATCGTAATATTGTGCATGATGTGCGTCAAGTGTTTAACTTTATAGAACGTCCTTATGCTCCAGTAAAGTATAAAGAACTCTTGGTTTCGCCGAATGAAATGCGCAATAAGTTCGTGCGTTTAATAAATGATGAAATAAAGAATCATGATACAGGTAAGCCTGCTTACATCCGTATAAAGATAAATCACATTACGGACCCCGTAATGGTAAAGAAACTTTATGAGGCATCGGCTCATGGCGTGCCCATTGACTTAGTCGTTCGTGGCAATTGTTCGTTAGTTACGGGTATGCCTGGTAAGAGTGATACGATTCGTATCGTGGGCATTATTGACCGCTATTTAGAGCACGCGCGTATTTTTCAGTTCTGTGCAGCAGGTGAGAACAAGATGTTTATCGGTTCGGCTGATTGGATGCCACGCAATTTGAATAATCGTGTAGAAGTAGTAACGCCCGTCTACTCTCCTGCCATAAAGCAAGATTTGGCTACCGTCATAGACTATGCTTTGCACGATACAAAGCAAGGACGCGTAGTTGATGGTACAGATAGAAATGCTCCTTGGACTTTTGAGGGGGCTATTTCTTTTCGCTCACAAGAAGAACTTTATAAACATTATAAAAATGCATTATTATGTCAAGATTAAATTATGCAGCAATAGATATCGGTTCGAATGCGGTGCGTTTGCTTATAAAAAGTATCAGTAGTGATGCTACGGACAAACATCAGTTTAAGAAGATATTGCTATTGCGCGTCCCCTTGCGTTTGGGCTTTGATATATTCAGAGATGGTGAATTGTCAGAAAAGAAAGCACGCAAACTGCATCGATTGATGAAGGCTTATCGTCACTTGATGAAGATATATGATGTGTGTGCTTACCGAGCTTGTGCTACATCGGCCATGCGTGATGCAAAGAATGGAGCAGAGATAATCCGTCATATAAGTCGCGACACAGGTATTAACGTTGAAATTATAGGCGGAGCAGAGGAGGCTCGAATAATATATAGTAACCATATAGAATGTATGGCTGATCGCGAAGGCGCTTACTTATATGTCGATGTGGGTGGCGGCTCAACTGAAATAAACTTCCTTACAGATGGAGATTTACATAGTTCTGTTTCGTACAATATCGGAACGGTGCGTTTGTTAACAAACAAAGTGCGCGATGATGAATGGTTACGAATGGAAGAGGATCTAAAAAAGATGCTTACAATTGCTCCGAAGATAAATATTATAGGTTCGGGTGGTAATATCAATAAGATATATCGTATGGCATCGATAAAGAATAGCGTAAAGCAGCGAATGCCAGTTACTTCAGTGCGAGCTATTTATAATCAGCTAAATACGCTGAGCGTAGAAGAACGCATGGAGCAATATAATTTGAAGGAAGACCGTGCAGACGTAATTGTTCCCGCAGCTGAAATATTTTTGCGCATTGCAGACCTTGTGCATGCAGCTTATATTCATGTGCCAGTCATAGGACTTGCTGATGGCATAATAGATGAACTTTACGAGAAAGGAAAAGGAAAGTAAAGCTTTGATAAGGGGCGTTTCTAATAGATAAATCTTTAGAGCGCCCCTTAAATGTTGTTCATAATCAAAAAGAAAAAACTATTTTGTTGGTGGGTATTTTAATAAAGTCGTAACTTTACACCGAATCAATTAGATTCTAAAGTTTACGCATCCTATGAAGAAGTATTTAGACCCCAAGGCCGATTTGACCTTTAAGAAGATATTTGGTGAGCATAAGGACTTGCTCATCAGCCTAATTAATGCCTTATTGCCACTGAGCGAAGAAGAACAAGTAGAGGAGGTAGAGTATCTAACGCCCGAGTTAGTGCCAGATAACTATGTAGGTAAGCATAGTATCGTAGACGTTCGTTGTAAGGACGTTCGAGGGCGTTACTTCTTGGTCGAGATGCAAATGCTTTGGACTCCCGCCTTTCAACAACGCGTGTTGTTTAATGCCTCC
>JBNMKQ010000148.1:0-6320 GCA_050874425.1 Alloprevotella sp. | reverse complement strand
GTTAGGGGGAGAGGCCGCATCAAATTGCAGTTTATCTAAATCATGAATTTGGGGTCTATTGATAAGAAATCTTGACATTCTGAAGGTAACGTTCTAGAAAAACACTGAGGGAGAGATGAGGGGTAAAAGGGAGGATTTTGAAAATACTGAGGGAGAAAAATGAAAACACTGAGGGAGAAAAATGAAAACACAGTGCAAGAGATGAAGCGCTTGCACTGTGTTTTGATACTTTTAACACGTTGTTTGGGGTGCTTTTGGGGGGTGTTTTGGGGCGTTTTGGGGGCGTTTTCTTGATTTTAAGCGTTTAGTGATTCCCCCAAATGATTGAAAATCAATTCGTTATGAATTTTAGTTGCTATTTCGCTATATGCGGCCCGATTTTAAGGCCGCAGATTTTAGCGAAATGGTGACGATTGGCGTTGAGCTTAAAGTTACGGCTCTATAACGAATAGTGTGGGTAAAACTGCAATTTGTCGAACAGACAAAGATTAATGAAAAGATTAACGAAAATAGATTAATGAGACGATTAATGGAAAGATTAATGATAGATTAATGAAACATTAATGTTTAAAACTAAGCGCGAAGCGCGTAACGTAAAGTTTTTTTGCGCTACGCGCTTTTGTTAACATTAATGTTTCATTAATCTTTCCATTAATCTTTTCCATTAATCGTCTCATTAATCTATTTTCGTTAATCGATTCATTAATCTTTTTTGTTCTGTTCGACGAATTGCAGTTTTACCCACACTATTCGTTATAGCGCCTTAACGTATAACGTATTAATGTGTTTAGCGTATTCACGCGTTAACGTTACGATCGGATTCGATGAGTTCAAGCAGTTTATCCACGGCCTGTTCGGTAGGAATGTTCTTCTCGACGCATACCTTGCCACGATAAAGGCTTACCTTGCCGCGTGCAGCACCTACGTAACCATAGTCCGCATCGGCCATTTCGCCAGGACCATTGACGATGCAACCCATAATGCCAATCTTGAGCCCCTTCAAGTGAGCCGTAGCAGCCTTGATGCGCGCAATCGTGCCCGGAAGGTCGTAGAGCGTGCGGCCACAGCCGGGGCAACTGATGTACTCCGTCTTTGTCGTGCGCAATCGTGTGGCTTGCAATATGGCAAAGGCCGTAGCGTCTTGCACTGCAATGGGTAAAGGACGCTGCCCCTCAGGTTTCTGATTGAAAAGCATGATACCGTCCGTCAGTCCGTCGAAAAGCAAGGCTCCTAAGTCGGCTGCCGCATAGAGTTGGAATTCTTCCTTCTGTTGCTCGCCCAGTCGGTATTGCTCGAAGAATACGACAGGTGTGCGAAGGTCGTCACGCCAAAGTTCGTGAACCAAAGCGCGCTGCTCGCCCAAACGGTTTTGGTGATTGCTCTGCGCAATAATTACCACCCCTGGCACGGTGCGCAACAAAGCCTTCACCTCATCATCGAGGTCGAGATAGGTCAAGAAGAGGAACTTGATAGCGGCCCCACACGTAGGCATTGCCATTAAGTGCTGCTTCGTAAAGACGGGGTATGTATCGGCCTCGCCCTTCCAATGGGGTGCGTCGACTATGTAGCCAACTCCCTTGACGCGCTTATCGGCCTTGGGAAGGTTCGTTCCCACGTAGTAATAATCAGGTTGCGCCTGTCCTTCAGGAGCGGCTTCGGTCACAGCGCCGTCTAAGCGTGACGAGATGACTACGGGGACATTGTCACCACCAATATTGCCTACTGCTACGGTGCGACGGCGTGTGGGATTGACGTAATTGAATTGGGGCGCTTCTTGACCAGGTATTTCGGGGTGACCCGCACGTTGTACTACATACGAGGCTAACTTATAGGCCACAGGTACTTCTACTTCGGGAGCTTCGCTGAGGCACACACGCAAAGTATCACCTATACCGTCGGCCAACAAGGCTCCTATGCCTACAGCGCTCTTGATACGGCCGTCTTCGCCCTCGCCTGCTTCGGTCACGCCGAGGTGAAGGGGAAAGTCCATGTGTTCGATGCGCATCTTTTCGCATAGCAAGCGTACGGTGCGCACCATGACTTGCGTGTTAGAGGCTTTGATTGAGATGACTACGTCTTTGAAGTCTTCCTTTACGCAGACGCGCAAGAACTCTAAGCAGCTCTCTACAATGCCTGCTGGCGTATCGCCATAACGACACATAATGCGGTCGGAGAGTGAACCGTGGTTGACACCAATTCGTAAGGCGGTGTGGTGTTCTTTGCAAATGTTGAGCAACTGCGTGAAACGCTTTTCGAGTCGATCGAGTTCGGCAGCATACTCTTCGTCAGTATACTCTAAGTGTTTGAACTGACGAGCAGGGTCAACGTAGTTGCCTGGATTGATACGAACCTTTTCGACAATCGTTGCAGCCACATCGGCCACGGCAGGATTGAAGTGTACATCGGCCACTAAAGGGCGGTCGTAACCGCGTCGACGGAGTTCTTCCTTAATATTACGAAGGTTTTCAGCCTCGCGTGTGCCTTGTGTAGTCAAGCGCACGTAGTCTGCCCCCGCATCGAATATGGCCATACACTGTCGCACGCACCCTTCTGTATCGGTGGTGGCTGTGGTGGTCATGCTCTGTATACGTAGGGGCTGGTCACCACCCAATGGGCGGTTGCCTATCTTTACCTCGTGACTGTGACGAGGAGTGTAGTTGAATAGAGACATGGTTAAGAAAATGTGTAAATGTGCAAATGTGCAAATGCTTAGTTAATGTGCAAATGTGCAAATGTGCAAATGTGCAAATGTGCGAATGATTGGTGAATGTGCAAATGATTGAATGCATAATAAAAACAACAAACAAAGGCGACCATTTGCACATTCACCAATCATTTGCACATTTGCACATTTACACATTAACTAAGCATTTACCCATTCGCACATTTGCACATTAACTAAGCATTTGCACATTAACTAAGCATTAGCACATTAAATCAATTAGTTTTATACTGATACTTCACCTCTTTGAGGTCGGCATTGGCCTTGACAATCTTTTGTTTCAAGCCTTCTTTATAGGCGGCTAAGCGTTCGGCTAAGGCCTCATCGCTGAGGGCGAGCATTTCAACGGCAAGGATGGCTGCATTTTGTGCACCATTCACGCCTACAGTGGCTACGGGAATGCCGGGAGGCATCTGTATAATAGAAAGCATTGCATCAAGTCCGTCAAGCATGCCCTTGATGGGTACACCTATAACGGGCAACGTAGTGCTGGCAGCAATTACGCCTGGCAATGCGGCTGCCATACCTGCACCAGCAATGATTACGCGCAAACCACGCTCTTTTGCTCCCTGTGCAAAGGCTTCTACCTCAGCGGGGGTACGATGTGCCGAAAGGGCATTCATCTCGAAGGGAATTTGCATCTCTTCCAAGAACTTGGCTGCTTTTTCCATAACGGGCAGGTCACTTGTACTGCCCATGATAATACTTACGATTGGTGACAACATAACTTTAATATGCTAATTTGCTAATGTGTTAATTTGCTAATATGCTAATGCTTGGTTAATGTGCAAATGCTTAGTTAATGTGAGAATGTGAGAATGTGAGAATGGGCAAATGATTGGATGCATAATAAACGCAGCAAACAAAGGCGACCATTTGCACATTTGCACATTCTCACATTTACACATTATACTAATAGAATGCTTATCAGTCCGCTCAACACGCCGACGAGTACGCCCCAACCTACCTCTGCATACGTGTGTTGGCGCAATATGAGGCGCGCTGTACATACCATGCCGCAGAGTAACACGGCCAGGCAGAGCCACCACGTGGGGTTGAACGAGAATATGAATGAAAAGGCCATCAATGCGCCTATCACACCTCCTGAGGCTGCCGCGTGGGTACTGATCTTGATGCGGCTATTGACGATTACGCAGATGATCTGTATAACCAAAGCGCCTACTATCACGCCTATAGCAAAGCGTGGCATATGAATGCGGAAGAGCAATACCAACAAGGCGGTATAGCACACAATGCTGACAGCATAAGGCACGTAGCGGCGCTCGCGCTTACTCATTTGGTGACGTGTCCAACCATTCAACCGACGGTAAAGGTAAATGCCTAAGTGGGGAAAGAGTATGGTAAACACATATACTAACGAGGTCAAAAATATCTTCGTTGGCCAAGTGAGCATGTTGAGGTAACTAAACAGAAACAACACGACAAAGGCCACCACGGGTAGATAAAATGGCGAGTAGAGCGACGACACGACTTGTGAGGCTACCACCAACAACGTTGACGATATGCCCGTGCGCCCCGTATCAGCCTCAGCAGGAGGCGCAAAATGCTTCTCTAACTTTTCGATATATTCTTTGTTCATTTCTTTTAGTTAACGAGCTTTTTGTTGACGAGTTGACGAGTTGACAAGTTAACAAGCAAGTTACTTTAAAGTTAACTTGTCAACATCAAATAAATAAAACATACTTACTTGTCAACTTGTTAACTCGTCAACTCGTTAACTTAAAAGTAAGCTACTCCTTTCTCAATCGTGCCGTGGGCAGTCCTAAGGCATCGCGATATTTGGCAACGGTGCGGCGCGCCACGTTAAAGCCTTTGGCCTTGAGCTGCGCGGCTAAGGCTTCGTCGGACAGGGGACGGTGCTTGTCTTCACCATCAATCAACTCCTTGAGAGCAGCCTTCACCTTGCGCGCTGAGAGTTCGTCGCCATCGGCGGTCGTAAACTGGCTACCGAAGAAGAACTTCAGTGGATAGGTGCCATAAAGCGTCTGAACGTACTTACTACTCGTCACGCGCGACACGGTCGAAACATCTACGCCTACCACATCGGCCACATCCTTCAGCGTGAGAGGTACAAGGGCATCTTCATCGTCATCGCCAAGGAAGAAGGCTTGCTGCTTCTTGGCTATCACCTGCATCACGGCCAAGAGCGTTTCGCGGCGGCGCGTCAAGAGATTGATGAATGATTGTGCCGCGTCAACCTTCTGTCGGGCATAGGTGTAAGCATCGCGCTGCTCACGGCTCAGTTTGCTACGGTTCGAACCATACTGTTTGATACTGTCGCGAAAGGCGGGACTTACTTGCAATTCTGGCACGTCGCCTTGATTGAGCGTTACAACCACTTGACCTTCTTCGTTTATGCGTACAAAGAAGTCGGGCACCACCGTGGGAGCGCCTATCGCTGCTGACTCACTCAGCGCACTACCCGGACGCGGATTAAGATGGGTCAGGACATAGCGCACGTGGTCGAACGTGTCGTCGTCTATCTGTAAGCGTTGCTTTATCAAGTCCCAATGACGACCTACAAACTCCTTAAAGTAACGGTCCACCACGCGCAGTGCCAAGTCGGTGTAGGGCGTGCGGCGGTCAGGGTCTGTCAATTGAATGTGGAGACACTCTTGCAGCGAGCGCGCCCCAATGCCACGAGGCTCAAACTGTTGCAAAATGCCGAGCAAGCGTTCTAACTCTGCGTGAGTCGTCTCTATATTATGATAGATAGCCAGTTCATCGACCATGGCATCAAGGTCTTTGCGCAAGAAGCCATCTTCGTCGAGCGAACCGATAATATACTCCATGAGTTCGGCCTCGCGCTCCGTCAGGTTATGTTCACTAATCTGGCTTTGCAGTTCGTCGTAGAACGATACCGTGCCAGCATACTGAAATTCATTCTTATCACGCTCAGCGTCAGCGCGCTGCTGTAAGTAAGATGGCACGTCGTCGGCCGAGAAGTAGTCACCCATGGCATCAGCTTCGCTACCATAGTCAGCTTGCTCTTCAAAGCTGTTCTCCTCATCGCGCGCACCAGCCTCTTCGCCTTCGCCCGCTTCGAAGTCGTCGTCGCGTTGTGCGTCGTCAACTTCAGCGGCTTTATCAGCGTCAAAGTTTTCAGGGTCTTTCTCTTCAAGAGCGGCATTATCAACCATTTCGTCACGCACACGAGTTACCAATTCTGTGACGGGTAACTCCACGAGTTTTGCCACAGCCACTTGCATTGATGAAAGTTGCTGTGTCTGTACTGCCGCTTGCGACTGTTCTAATCGTTGTGCCATGATTTTTATTTTTTTGCAAAGATAGTGCAAAGAAAAGAAAAATGCAATTTTTAGGGTCTATGTTGATTCGTGTGGGTAATATTGCGTTAATGATATGTACAAACCGCAATTTGTCGAAGAGAATAGGAATGAACATTAAGGCGCGCTTAGCACTTTCTTAAAACAACTACTAGTTATATTGCAAGAAACGCAAGGGCGTAGCCTGTTTGTATATACCTTGTGCGTAAGCACAAGGTATAGTATTTATAAATGGTATGTCGAAGTATGTAAACCTTATGTCGAAGTATGTTCTCGCGCTAAGCGACTTTTCT
>JBNMKQ010000147.1:0-6346 GCA_050874425.1 Alloprevotella sp. | reverse complement strand
GTTGACATGTTAACAGGTAAGTTTGTTTTTTTTAGTTGACAAGTTAACAGGTTGACATGTTAACAGGTAAGTTTGTTTAAAAGGTAACTTACTCGTTAACTTGTCAACTCGTTAACTTGTCAACCCATCTACTTGTTAACTCGTCAACTTGTCAACTCGTTAACCCCAAATTAAGTTCTCCCCCTCTTCAAATATTCTGCTCCAAAGCGGCAACGGAGGCAATCTTTGCGGTCGCAATAATTATGGCGCAATTGTATCAAGGCTTGGCTATCAGCCGCATGCGTTATCTTTAGCCCAGCGCGCTCCCAACAACGGGTGATGTAATTGCGCTCGGCAGGTAATTGTTCTAATAGGTTGAAAGCACGCTCGGCCATATCCTCGTCCATGCGTTCGCGACCACAAGCAAAGAATAAGGGTGAGGCTGTGTTGATGATTAAAAGGTTGAGCGAACTGCTTTGTAAGGTTTTATCACTCTCTTTGCTCTCCTCGCCAAAGGCATAATGTGTGCGCCAATAGTCGGTCACACCAATGCGAAAGAGTTGGCGCAAATCGTCCATAGTCTCCGTCTCTAACAGTCGCGAGAGGTCTACCCTACGCTCCGCATATAATCGTGCCAACTGCGAAAGGCGCACATGTGGAAAGTTTTGTGGCCGCAACCGCCCAAAGCGCCACACGGTGGGCTCGATGGGTTGCAGGTTGAACTTATGCTGTAAGAAGGCATATTCCGTTTTCAAGCGCATATAATAACTATCGCGTCGTTCGAGTTTCACCAACGCATCATTCAATAGCCCAGCTTGGCCCATAAAGAAGGCCTCGACTTGAAACACATCGTCGCGATGCTTACCTATTTGTTGCGGATCAATCGTAAAGGCCCATTGCTCGAAGGCTTGTGCATTCGTGCCAAAACCGAAGTTGCGTGCCAAGGTGATAAAGAAAGCGCGTTCCCAATCATTGCCCACACGTTTTAGGTATTGCTTCACACGTTCGGTTTTCTCCTCCAAGCGTTCTACGGTCAAACGGCTCATCCAAGCGTGTACGATAATATCGGCCACGTCGGGTATCACACGATAACAAGGCGGATAAGTCTCTTCATCTATCAACTCTTGATAGTTGCGTTGCAACCCTTCGGGCACTTGCAGCACCAACTGAGGCAGCAACTTGCCGTCTTGCGTGCGCACCTCATCGTCCACTTCACGCACCACATGCAGTATCACATTGTTATAGGCTGCGTCCGTTTCGTGATGATGCCGATACCAATCGCTCGAACGTTCATGAATTTCGACATTGCCCACCCACAACAGTCCGTCTATCTTCACCTTTGCGTTGAAGAAGTCGGGACCAGAATTGCACAAGTTATGTACCCCAACGTCTACCACTTCCACACTATGGTGGTCAGTAGTTTCGAGAGGGGCGGTGCCATAAATGCGGTGTTGCCACACGTAATGGATTAGGTATTCCATGTTTTCGTCCATATTGGTTAAACCTACAAAAGTAGGTCTTTTTTCATATCCTACAAACGTGGCAAAGTGATAAATCAATAAAAACTTGTAATTTTGTGGCAAGAATTATCACGAGGGAGGGGTGTAGGTTCTTGGGGTAACGAGCTAACAGGTTGACAAGTTAACGAGTAAGTTACTTTTTAAGGACAAACTTACCTGTTTACTTGTCAACTCGTTAACTTGTCAACCCAAGGGCAAAAAACACCATTGAACTCACAAAACTTCCACGAATGGACACAATATTTCACTACGATGTCATTGTTATTGGTGCGGGACACGCTGGTTGCGAGGCAGCCAGTGCGGCTGCTCGCATGGGCGCAAAGACGTGCCTTATAACGATGGACATGAACAAAATAGCGCAGATGAGCTGCAACCCGGCCGTGGGCGGTATCGCCAAGGGGCAGATTGTACGCGAGATTGATGCGTTAGGCGGACAGATGGGCGAAGTGACCGATGCCACGGCTATTCAGTTTCGCATGCTGAACCGCTCAAAGGGACCTGCCATGTGGAGCCCACGTGCGCAGTGTGACCGCGCACGTTTTATTACGGAATGGCGCTTGCGCCTCGAAAACACACCCAACCTCAACATTTGGCAGGACGAGGTAACGGAGATACTTACCGAAAATGGCGAAGTGAGCGGTGTGCGCACCATTTGGGGGGCCACCTTTATGGCACGCGCCGTAGTGGTAACTGCTGGCACCTTCTTGCGCGGTTTGATGCACATCGGCCGCAAGCAAGTGTCGGGCGGCCGTTGCGCTGAACCTGCTGCCGCTTTCCTGACCGAGAGCATCAACCGCTTGGGCATTCGTTCGGCACGCATGAAGACGGGTACGCCCGTGCGCATCGACAAACGTTCGGTTCACCTGGACGAAATGGAGCTGCAACCGGGCGAAACGGACTTCCACCGCTTCTCTTACATCAGTCCCTTGCGTCCGCTGCCCCAACTGCCGTGTTGGACTACCAACACGAATGCCGAGGTGCACGAGGTGCTGCGCTCAGGATTGGCCGATTCACCGCTTTACAACGGACAAATCCAAAGCATCGGTCCACGTTACTGCCCCAGTATCGAAACGAAGTTGGTGACTTTCCCCGATCGTGACCACCACCCTCTCTTTCTTGAACCCGAAGGCGTCGAGACAAACGAACTTTATCTGAATGGCTTCTCGTCAAGTCTGCCGATGAATGTGCAGATTGAAGCACTGAAGCGCATTCCTTGTTTCCGCGACATTGTGGTCTATCGTCCGGGCTACGCGATCGAATACGATTTCTTCGACCCTACCCAACTCCACCATTCGCTCGAAACGAAACAAGTGCCGGGCCTTTTCTTTGCCGGACAGGTGAATGGCACAACGGGTTACGAAGAGGCAGCAGGCCAAGGACTCATTGCGGGCATCAATGCAGCACTCAAATGCAGCGGCAGCGAGCCCTTTACGCTCCACCGCGACGAGGCCTATATTGGCGTGCTCATCGACGACTTGGTGACGAAGGGTGTAGACGAGCCTTATCGTATGTTTACCTCTCGTGCCGAATACCGCATCTTGTTGCGTCAAGACAATGCCGACATTCGCCTTACGCCTTATGCCGAGAAGTTCGGTCTTGCCACCCCCGACCGCATTCAACGTTTCCACACAAAGAAGGCAGCTATCGATGAAATCATCAACTTCTGCAAGACCTTTCCCATTAAGCCGAACGATATTAACGCTTTCTTGGAACGTATTGGCACAACTCCTCTACAGCGCGGTTGTAAACTTTTCGACTTGATTAATCGTCCGCAGCTCTCGCTACAAAATCTTTCAGACGAGATAGAAGAGTTCAGAACATTCCTCGCTCAGTTCACCTCTGATGCAGAAGAAACGATCGAAGCGGCCGAAATCGAAATGAAGTACCACGGCTACATTGCACGCGAACGTGCCTTGGCCGATAAGATGCAGCGTCTCGAAAATATCAAAATTCGCGGTCACTTCGATTATAATAGTATTACCCAACTTAGCACCGAGGCCCGTCAAAAGCTCACGGCTATCGATCCCGAAACGTTAGCGCAAGCCGAACGCATTCCCGGCGTTTCGCCCAGTGACATTAGTGTGCTGTTAGTGTTAATGGGACGATAGAAGCCTCACGGCCTCACCCCCTAACCTCCTAACGGCCTCACCCCCTAACCCCCTCTCCCCACGGGAGAGGGGGAACAAGTTACCTTTCGTTGCTTGAGAGTTCCTTATGCCCTTTTATATTACTCTTAGTAATGTAAAAACAACTCGTACAAAATTCAGCAAGGGCGGGCTGAAAATACGTAAGTCTTCTTTGAAGATTACTTAAAGTAAAACTTTAATAAATACGGATAAAAAGGGGCTAAAATGGGGCAAAAACGAGCGTTTCCGTTCACGTTCCACGTGAAACAAGCCTATCTAAAGTATATCAAAATCAAATGTTTTATGAATAAAAAGTTGTTATTAGACAATTTGCGTACCGTCTACGACTTTCCAAAGCCCGGCATTCACTTCAAAGACGTTACCACCCTCTTCAAAAATCCCGCTTGCATCGACGAAATGACGCAAGAATTGGTCGAACTTTATAAGGATAAAGGCATCACCAAAGTGGTAGGCATCGAGAGTCGCGGCTTCGTAATGGGGGCTATTTTAGCACAAAAACTCGGTGCGGGTTTCGTCATGGCACGCAAACCAGGAAAACTTCCTGCTGAGACCCGCAAGGCAACCTACTTAAAAGAGTACGGCTACGACACTATCGAAATTCACGCCGATGCTATCGAAGCCGACGATGTGGTGCTCATTCACGACGACTTACTCGCTACAGGTGGCTCCATGCAAGCGGCTTACGACCTCGTACAAGCGTTCAAACCGAAGAAAACGTACATCAACTTCCTCATCGAACTTCAAATGGAAGGACTCGAAGGACGCAAGTTCCTTGGCAAAGATTTAGACATTACTACGCTTCTTACCATTAACGAATGAACGAACTACAAGCCTACTTAAAAGGCATCGTTAATAATCTGCCCGAAACACCGGGGTGCTATCAGTACCTCGATGATTCGGGCACGATTATTTACGTTGGAAAGGCCAAAAACCTCAAACGTCGCGTTAGTTCTTACTTTAACAAGGACCAGCAAACGCGCAAGACGCAAATGCTCGTTAAGCACATTCGCGACATACGTTACGTAGTGGTAAAAACGGAAGAAGACGCGCTCCTATTAGAGAACAACCTTATCAAACGTTACAAGCCACACTATAACGTATTACTGAAAGACGACAAAACCTACCCTTCTATCGCCATTTCGAACGAATACCTGCCTCGGATCTTCAAGACGCGTCAACGCGGTAAACGCGGAGCTACATATTTTGGTCCTTATAGTCACGTACCGACGATGTATGCCTTGCTCGATCTTTGCCGCGAACTCTATCAGCCACGTCCGTGCCACACCGCCATGACACGCGAAGGCGTTGAAAGCGGCAAATATGACGTTTGCCTCGACTATCACATTCACCGCTGTCAAGCACCTTGCGTGGGCAAACAAAGCCATGAGGACTATATGCGCAATATTGAGGCTTGCAAGGAGATATTGAAAGGCAATACTTCGGAAGTGGCGCGTCAGATGCGCGAAAGGATGATTGCCCTGGCTGCAGAACTCCGATTTGAAGAGGCGCAGGTGATTAAGCGGCAGTACGACTTAATCGAGAATTACCGTGCCAAGAGCGAAGTAGTATCAAACGTATTGCACAATATCGACGTTTTCAACATCGAAAGTGAAGAAAAGGTGGCGTATATTAATTACCTACACGTCACCAATGGTTGCATTAATCAGGCTTTCACCTTTGAATATAAGAAGAAGTTGGACGAAACGGACGAGGAATTGCTTACGCTCGGCATTATCGAAATGCGCGAACGCTATGCCAGCCAGTCGAAAGAGATAGTAGTACCCTTCCACGTTGACTTGCCCGATGAAATGGTCGAACAGACCATTCCACAAAAGGGAGATAAAAAGAAACTGCTCGACCTCTCCAAACTCAACGTGAAGCAATACAAGTTCGACCGACTAAAGCAAGCCGAAAAACTCAATCCTGAGCAAAAGCAAACGCGCTTGATGAAGGAGATACAAACCAACCTCGGACTGCCCAAACTGCCCCTTCGCATCGAGCTATTCGATAATTCTAACATCAGTGGCGATGATGCCGTAGCAGCTTGCGTGGTGTTCGAACGGCTTAAACCAGCTAAAAAGGAGTATCGCAAATACAACATCAAGACCGTCGTTGGGCCCGACGA
The DNA here is from genome assembly GCA_050874425.1 of Alloprevotella sp. Classification (GTDB taxonomy): domain Bacteria; phylum Bacteroidota; class Bacteroidia; order Bacteroidales; family Bacteroidaceae; genus Alloprevotella. The sequence goes on along the minus strand of JBNMKQ010000147.1, from coordinate 575 downwards.
TTACGCTTCGATGAAGGAGGTCGTTCGCCGTCGTTACACACGGCTAAAAGAAGAGGGTACTCCCCTGCCCGACCTCATCATTGCCGACGGTGGACGCGGCCAAATGGAGATGATTCGCGAGGTGGTAGAGGACGAGTTGGGCCTCGACATTCCCATTGCGGGTTTGGCGAAGGACGACCGTCACCGCACGCGTGAGATGCTCTACGGCTTTCCACCTGCAGTGATTGGTATCAAGCCCGATAGTCAGCTATTCCGTACACTTACGATGATGCAGGACGAGGTGCACCGCTTTGCTATCAGCTTTCACCGCGACAAACGTTCTAAACGCCAAGTGGCCTCCGAACTCGACATCATCTCAGGCATTGGTCCTGCCACCAAAAAGGTGCTTTTACAGCAATTCAAGAGCGTTAAACGCATTAAAGAAGCCTCGCTTCCAGCACTCCAAACTTTGCTCGGCAACGCTCGTGGAGAGAAAATCTACAACAGTTTGCATAACGCAGAATAATGCAGTCTCTCCCCCTAGCCCCCTCCCCGGCCGGGGAGGGGGCTAGGGGGAGAGACTGCATTATTCTGCG
>JBNMKQ010000146.1:0-6362 GCA_050874425.1 Alloprevotella sp. | reverse complement strand
GTAGCCCGCGTGAGTTCGCGCTTTAGCGCGATAATAAAAACGCGTAAAATATTCTTATTATTCACACTTTAGCGAGTATTTTTTTCGCGCTGAAGCGCGAACTCACGCGGGCTACTAGCCCGCGCCCCTGTTTGCTGCGTCTAAAACATTTTGATTGCCGCAGCTAATAATGTAAAAGAAAACCACACATTACATAGGCGCGTTCATGGCGCACTTTTCACCACTTACTTGAAAATAAATTTCTTACAATCCGAATGTCATAGCTGCAATATTTTCACACACTTCTAAAGCAATCACGAATTAAGCGAATTACAGCACATTATAGTCACGTAAATAACTGATAATGAATACATTACAATTTACAGCATACAAAAAATGCCCACCAAATAGAAAATTTACACATTGCAAAATTTACTCTATTTAGCATAAATATATACAATAATACGCAATATTAACTCTTCTAATAAGGAAAAATTGGCGAAATACCGACGAGTAATTTAAATTTTTCCTCGATAAAATGAAAACTCTTCGCCGAGAGATGTGAAATTAGTCGTCGAGAGCGTTACTTCTACTCCTCGAAAGTTTCATTTTTTTGTCCTTATTACCCGAGAAAATAGCACTTTTTCTTCTATATTAGTCACCTCACTTTGTCAAGATCTCTTACCTTTTCCTACCAATTTTGGTGTACTTATCAACAAATTTCGACCCCCAAAATACCACATTCCTTACCCTTATATTGATCACGCTGTGTTACATTTTTAATCGAGCACCTTAGCACCCTAAGACGGAAACCGCCGAACACAAAAAAACACTTAACGCTAAACCCTTTGATTTTCATACTATACTTAGCAATTAAGCCTCGAAACCGCAATAAAAGTGTAACAATTTTTAGGCAAACACTTGGAAGTTCCAAATATATTCTGCAAATTTGCAATGTAAATAACGCATTTAGCAACACTAATCGTTCATTATCATGGAAAATACAGCACAGTCTCTTAGCGGACTTAAAAAGGAAGATTTCCAAAAAGAAATACAAGGTAAAAAGGTTGACCTCTACTTCTTACACAACTCAAATGGTATGGAAGTAGCCATTACCAACTATGGCGGTTCATTGGTGGCTATCATGGTGCCCGACCGCAATGGCAACTATGCCAATGTTATCCAAGGTCACGACAACATTGACGACTGCATCAGTTCACCCGAGCCCTTCCTCAGCACATTAGTAGGTCGCTATGGCAATCGTATTTGCCATGGTAAATTTACGCTCAATGGCAAGGAATATAGCCTCGCTGTCAACAATGGTCCTAACCACTTACATGGCGGCCCAACAGGTTTCCACGCTCGCGTGTGGGACGCTGAGCAAATCAACGACCATACTTTGGTGCTCCGCTACGTATCAGCCTATTATGAAGAAGGTTTCCCTGGTGAATTGTCTATGACTGTGATGTATTCTCTCACTGAAGACAACGAACTCAAGATTGATTATAAGGGTACTACCAATAAGAAGACCATTGTCAACATGACAAGTCACGGTTTCTTCTCATTAGCTGGCATCGGCAATCCTACTCCTACTTGTGAGGACGTGATTTGCCAAATTAATGCCGACTTCTACGTGCCAATCGACGAGAATAGCATTCCTACGGGCGAAATCCGTAGCGTAAAGGGCACTCCTTTCGACTTTACTACACCCAACCCCGTTGGTGACCACCTTACCGACTTCTCTGACGAGCAAATCAAGAATGGCGCAGGTTACGACCACTGCTTTGTGCTCAACAAGCACGAACCAGGCGAACTCACTTTCGCAGCTAAGATTGTAGAGCCCAAGAGCGGCCGTTCTATGGAGGTTTATACTACTGAACCAGGCGTACAATTCTATTCTGACAATTGGGCTGACGGCTACAAGGGTCAGCATGGTGCTACCTTTGGCAAGCACTCTGCACTCTGCTTCGAAGCACAACACTTCCCCGATAGCCCCAACCGCGCTTACTTCCCACCCGTTGTACTCAAACCAGGCCAGGTTTACACGCAAAAGACTATCTACAAATTTGGTGTAGAAGACTAACCATAAGTTATTGAAGTTTACGAACTTACACACTCGCGTAGGTTCGTAAACTTTTGCAGCTAACTACCCTATCGAAACAACAAATCTATCTAATAATTAAATTATCTTTCTCACAAACAAAAATGAGTAATCAAAAGAAACAATGGGGAGCCATCATCATCATGATTGCGCTCTTCGCCATGATTGCCTTCGTGACAAATCTTTGTACACCTATGGCAACCATTATTAAGAACCAAGGCGAAATCTCTAACGTGTTGGCTCAGATTGGTAACTATGGTAACTTCGTAGCTTACTTGGTAATGGGTATTCCCGCAGGTATGCTTATCGCAAAGTTTGGCTACAAGAAGACAGCTCTTATCGGTTTGGCTATTGGTATCTTGGGTATCGCTATTCAGTGGTATAGTGGTCAGATTGAGAACCCCAAAGAGAACTTAGGTCTCGTATTTGGCGTTTATCTCGTTGGTGCTTTCATCGCAGGTTTCTGTATGTGTATTTTGAACTGCGTTGTTAACCCTATGCTCAACATTCTTGGTGGTGGTGGTAACGCTGGTAACCAGTTGATTCAGACAGGTGGTGTGTTCAACTCTACCGCTGCTGTTTGCTGCTACATCTTAATGGGTGCTCTTATCAGCGATGCAACAAAGGCTAAGATTTCTGACGCTACTCCTGCCCTCATGATTGCACTTGGCATCTTCGTTTTGGCTTTCATTATCATTGCCATGACTAAGATTGAAGAACCAGAACAAGCTCCCGTTGAAGTTAGCTTGATTAAGGGTGCTATGAGCCACCGTCACTTTGCTCTCGGTGCTTTAGCTATCTTCCTCTACATGGGTATCGAAGTAGGCGTGCCCAACTTTGTTCAGCAGTACTTGACTAACGAAATGATGATTCCTGCAGGTACAGTGGGTATGCTCGTAGCCGTATATTGGTTTATGATGCTTATCGGCCGTTTCGTAGGTGCTTCAATCGGTGGCAAGGTGAGCAGCCGTACTATGATTACTACTGTATCAATCGCCACACTCGTACTCGTACTCTTCGGTATGTTTGCTCCGACTGACGTACTCGTAGCTTTCCCTGGTGTTGACTGGGGTAGCCTCACTGTTGTATGGCAAGATGTACCCGTAGGTATCTTTGCCTTCTTGCTCGTAGGTCTTTGCACTTCAGTAATGTGGGGCGGTATCTTCAACATGGCTGTTGAAGGTCTTGGCAAGTACACCGCTATCGCTTCTGGTATCTTTATGACCATGGTATTCGGCTGCGCAGTGATGATGTTCATCCAAGCTTCTGTAGCTGACGCTGTAGGTTATATCCAGAGCTACTGGGTAGTTGTATTCTGCGCTGCTTACCTCCTCTTCTATGCATTGGTTGGTAGCCGCGTATCAAAGCGTGAAGAATAAATAAATCATTGAGAAGTTTAGAAGCCATCCAATCATTTTATGTGCTTCTAAACTTTTCTATTCCATCTAACAACATATAAAATCCTTACTCCCATGAAATTAACAGTAGATGACGTAAGAAGCCGTTTCGTTGAACACTTCGACGGCACAACAGGTTCAGTATATGCTTCACCCGGTCGTATCAACTTGATTGGTGAACACACCGACTACAATGGTGGTTTCGTATTCCCCGGCGCAGTAACTCAGGGCGTTATTGCAGAGATTAAGCCCAATGGCACTCGCAAGGTACGCGCTTACTCTATCGACTTAAAGGATTATGTAGAGTTTAGCCTCGACGACGAAAAGGGTCCTTCAGCTACTCACTTCCGCTTTATCTATGGTGTATGCCGCGAAATGATGAAGCTCGGTGTACCCGTAGAAGGTTTCAACACTGCTTTTGCAGGTGATGTACCCCTCGGTGCTGGTATGTCTTCTTCAGCTGCATTGGAGAGCACATACGCTTTCGCACTCAACGACCTCTTCGCTGACAACAGGATAGACAAGTTTACCCTCGCTAAGGTTGGTCAAGCTACCGAACACAACTACATCGGTTGCAACTGCGGTATTATGGACCAATTCGCTTCTGTTTTTGGTAAAGCTGGTAGCTTGATGCGTTTGGACTGCCGTTCACTTGAGTTCAAGTACTTCCCCTTCGACCCGAAGGGTTACAAACTCGTATTGCTCAACTCTCAGGTAAAGCACGAGTTAGCCTCTTCAGCTTACAACGATCGTCGCAAGAGCTGCGAAAACGTTGTTGCTGCTATGAAGAAGCACTGGCCTGAAGTAGAGACGCTTCGCGATGCTACTTACGACATGCTTGACGAGGTTCGCTCTGAAGTAAGCGAAGAAGACGCACTCCGCGCTAAGTACGTTATCGGTGAAAAGTACCGCGTACTTGAAGTTTGCGTAGCACTCGAAGAAGGCGACTACGAAGAAGTTGGTAAGAAGATGTATGAGACTCACTACGGTTTGAGCAAGGAGTACGAAGTATCTTGCCCTGAATTGGACTTCTTGAACGATGTTGCTCATAGCTGTGGCGTAACTGGTTCACGCATCATGGGTGGTGGCTTCGGTGGTTGCACTATCAACCTCGTAAGCGACGACCTCTATGCTAACTTCATCGACACTGCCAAGAAGGCTTACAAGGAGAAGTTTGGCAAGGAGCCTATCGTAATCGACGTTGTTATTGGCGACGGCTCTCGCAAGCTCTGCTAAATACACATAATCTCAACATATAAAAGGCGTACCTTTGTAATAAAGGTACGCCTTTTATCGTTCTAAGAGATTTGCTCACACTAAAGTTTTAACTTATCAATCAAAGTTTTATTCAACTTCTTTAGGTCGCGTCCCGTCTTATTAATGAGTGTTTCAGGCATTCGCTTCCACTCATTTAAAAAGTTTGGAACCAATTGCATCAAGTTTTGAATAGGAGCTTGAAGCGATAATTCTGTGCTTGACTTATCAGGGTTGACTACTACATTAAGTCCCTGATGATGTATCTTCACCTCTATCGTATCGCCCGTAACAAAGGGATCGCCGTCAAAGTGTGCCACTCCACTACCCTCTCGCGTAATACGCAGGCTCTCTGCTTTAAACGTCTTAACGTGACTGTTCGCGGGTAACGTACCCGTAAATAGTTGAAAAGCTACTTGAGGTGCCTCAATCGTATTGAAAGGCTCCATTACCACAACATCAAGTAAACCATCCTTCATGCTGGCATAAGGAGCAATGTAAGCATCGTTACCATATTGCGAAGCGTTGGCACACGCAATTAAGAAAGCCCGACACGACTCTTTGCCCTCTGCATCTTCAATCGTATAAGCTTGCGGTTTGTACTGAAGTCCTGACTTCAGAGCATTTTCAATGTACGTTAGCAAGCCGCGTTTGCCCGATGCTGCAAACTTTTCGCTTATAAAGGCATCAAAGCCTACCCCACAAGTGCAGAAGAAAGGGTGTTCATTTATCGTTCCATAATCTAATTGGTGTATCTCACCTTGATTAATTATTGCGATTGCCTTTTTAGCTTGTAACGGTATGCGAAGATGACGTGCAAGACCATTGCCAGACCCACAAGGAACGATAGCCAAAGCCGTATTCGTGTGAACCAATGCACGCCCTACTTCATTCACAGTGCCGTCTCCCCCAACTGCCACGACGATATGTGCCCCTTGCGAGGCGGCCTCCTTTGCAATTGTTGTGGCATGTCCAGCATACTGCGTATAGGCTATTTCAACCTCATATATATCTGTGTTGGTCAGCTTCCGCGCCAACTTTTCGATGCCTTGCTTTTGCTGTGTGCCTGATATAGGATTAATTATGTATACAATCTTTTTCTTCATAAACTATAAAACGATAGAGTTCGAATAGTGCTTATGGTGTTCTACTCACTCTAAGTTATTATTTGCAAAGATAGTGTAAGGCGAGCGCAAAGCAAAAAGAAATTCAGAAAAATATCGTTTTGCTTTGCCGAGCCGCCGCCTACCTTATTTAAAGATAGTGCAAGGCGAGCGCAAAGCAAAAAGAAAATGCAATATTTCTGATTTATATGGGTAAAAACGATTTTATAAACTGCAATTTGTCAAACTAACGTGAATGTACATAAATGTGAAACGTATAATATAAAACTATCGCGCTTCGCGCTTTATTTGGAACATTAATCTCCATTAATCTATCGTTAATCTATTCCATTAATCTTTCTCATTAATCTATTTCATTAATCTATTTCATTAATCTATTTCATTAATCTATTTCATTAATCTATCTCATTAATTCTTATCTGAAGCGCAGCAAGTGGGGGGGCAGGCCTCTGGCCTGCGGAGTTTCCCAAAAAATAATATGATTTTCACTATTCCGCAGGCCAGAGG
>JBNMKQ010000145.1:0-6364 GCA_050874425.1 Alloprevotella sp. | reverse complement strand
CCTTCCAAACTTCAACAATCAAAAAAAACGCGCCCGCACTTAATGTGCGGGCGCGCCGAATAATTTATGTTTCACGATTCACTCATGAGTGAGTGAGAGGTGAAGCGAAGTTTACTTTACAAGTACCTTCTGACCACCGATTACATAAACACCAGCGGGGAGGTTCTTAGTAGCATTAGCAGCCTTAACGCTCTTCTTGATGAGCTGACCGTTGATGCCGTAAACGTTAACTACTGAAGGAAGAACAACTACCTTAGCGTCGTCAATGCCAGTGAGGATATCACCAACACCCTTGTCTAATTCGATAGAAGCATCACCCTTCTCAGCTGTAACAGCAGCGTTAGCGAGGTAAGCACCGTTGCAAGGAACTGTGTAAGCACCAGTAACGACCTTGCCGTTAGCGAGGTGACCACAAGTTTCAGGAATTTCAACAGGCTCGCAGAGTACACCGCATAAGCCGTCGCCTACCTTAGCCTCGAATACGTATTCTGCAGAAGCAAGGTCTTCGCAACCTACTGTTACGTTACCAACTGTACTGCCACTATTGTTAGAAAGGATGTCAGCAAGGAGGATAACAGGAGTACCAGCAGGAACTTCGTCATCAACCTCAGCCAAAACGAGCTTATCCTTAGCCTCATTTACACCGAGTACAGTGTAAAGAATAGCGTTACCATCAACATTTACAGCTACAGGGAATGTAGCAGCATAGAACTGACCTTCAGTTACACCCTTAACAGTGAAGCTTTCAGTTGTGAAGTCGTCGTCTGCCAACTCGTTGAATTGCCAGTAAGAGTTCTCATCGTTAGGGTCCTTCCAAGGTACAACGGTTTGAGTAGCACCCTTCGTGTTCATGTACTGAGTTACACCCTTAGCATCTTCACCAAGGTTGAAGCGGAATACGTTAGGCTTAACACCTTCACCGAGGATAGGAGTAGCTTCAGTGCTCTGGTAGAGCTTACCGTTAGCACCTGTGAGGTACATACCAGTAGCGAGGTTGCGGAGAACCATCTTACCATCTTGAGCAGTTTCAGCCTTCCATACGTATGAAGCATCGTCCTTCAATGAAACTGAGTCCTTCAACGAAGCCATCATAGCGTCAAGTGAAGTTTCACCATCAGCAGTTACTTCGCTTGAGTGGTCAGCGAAAGTGAAGCGTACTGCGCTATTAGCGTCAGCGAGTGAGTTAGAGTTGTTATTGTTTGCAGAGTAAACAATAGCGTTGTAGATAGCACCTTGATAACCTTGGTTAGATGCGTCAGCTTTAGCAACTACCTTAGTAGAAGCACTCTTGATAGTGTAGTACTTACCAGCTTCGGGCAAGCGAACAGAAGCCTTGAATGCGTTGAATGAAGCATTGATGTCGTTAACTGCAGCATTGATGCTTACGAGGTCAATCTTGTCGAATGTTTCATACTTAGCCAAAGTAGCTTGCAAAGCATCAGCAGCATCTTGAGAGTACTGAGCGAGCTCTGTACCAATCATGTTGTTGGTGTTAGCTGCATCGAGGAATGCCTTAGCAGCGTTGTAAGCGTCAGTTACACGTGAAGGTTCGGGAAGGTTATTCTTGAAGTTTTCGATAGCAGCATTCAATGCGTCAATCTGAGCTTGAGTAGCCTTACCTGCAGCGAGTTCGGCAGCAGCCTTCTCGATTTCTGCACCAAGTGCAGCATATACTTCAGGAGCAGCAGTCATTACTTCGTTGTACTGATCAGTAACGGTCTTAACTACACCAGTAGTAGGCCATACGTTCATCTGAGCCAAGCAGAAGTAACCACGATCGTTTTCAGGATCATTTACATTGAACTGAGTCTTGATAGCAGAGAAGCGGAGGTAAGCATAAGAAGCGTCTAAGTGAGCGTAAGCTACACCTACACCGTCCTTAATGGTGCTTGCAATAGAATCGTTGCCAGCAGCGTCCTTCATGGTGTAAGCTACTGAGTCAGTGTAAGAGATGTCAGTATAGCCTTGGAATACCCAAGAAGCTGTACCAGCAGCCTTATCGAAGTCGTTAGCACCGTAAACGGCGAACTGAGTAGGATAGTCGTTACCAGTTACACGCTTAGCAACCTTAATCATGATGTCGCCTGATGCAGGAGCATCGAGCTTAGCAACCAAGTAGTGGTTTTTCTCAATTGAGGGTACAAAATCGCCATCAGCCCAATCAGAGTGGAAGAATGTTGTGGGGTCATTGTCAGTAAGTGCCTCGTAAGTACCCTGACTGCTTTTCTTGTTACACCACCAGTTTGAGTTATCCTCATCACCAGTAGCTGAAACCATCTTGCCTTCTTCAGTGAAGAGACCGGTGTAAGTAGCACCTTCAGGACGGTTGTAAACGTTACCACCATTGTATTGAGCAGTAGCATTAGCATAAGTAGCAGACAAAGTAGTGTTCAACTTTTTCTGAGCAGCTTCTGCGGCCCATGCTGCAATCTTAGCATCGTCAACGTCAACAGCTGTGAATGTGAAGTGGTTACCAGCATCGTTAACGTCCGTCCAGCTCAACATCCAACCTGCAACGTTAGTACAAGCACGTTCGTTACCCTTGGGAGTGATCCAGAATGCAGCTCTGTTACCTGCAGTAGGAGCAGAAAGCTTCAAAGCAACGGGTTCTTTACCAAGAGCATAGTGATGATCGTCAGCCATTGTGCTCTGAACGTACAAGCCAGTGAGCAAGTGCTTCAAGTAGATTGAGTCTTGACCTGCAATCTCAACATCCCAGAGGTAGCTTGCAGCTGAGTAATCCAATTCTTCAGGAACTGTGTAAGCTGAGCATGCCCAAGCGTCCTTGTTGCTAACTGTAGTAGCATTCAAGTAGAGCTTTGTATCACGGTTGTCGTTAATGAAGTAACGACCAGCTGTCAATGCGATACGAGCGTCAGAAGCAGTAAGAGCTGCCATGGTGCTTTCAATCTTATCGCAAAGTGCGTCAGTCTCTTCATCGCTAAGAGTATATGAACCTTCAACCTGAAGGATATCATAAGCCTCTTGCCATGTAGCGTGAGCAGCCTCTACGAGGTCAGCCTTGAAATAACCGGCTGTTGTACCAGCAGGATAAGTAATTGCGGGGTCAGCATTGTCTGTACCGTAATAGGCTGTAGTGAAAGCCAAAAGCTTATCCTTACCTGTGGGCTGAAGTACTGAAAAAATCAACCAATAGTTGGTATCAGTGTAGACTGAATAGAAAGGCTCTGAATAGTGACCCAAGTATTGCACGCTAGCATTAGCATTCTCAGCACGATGGTCAGTAGCGAGTACGAAACCTGTACGGCTGAAGTCTTGGCTACCTGTTGCAGTGGTACGAGGATCATCACCATTTTCAACACCAGCAACTACTGTGAACTTCATGGCCTGAGCCTTGTCAGTAGTCAACTTTGTCATGTGACCACTGAAAGGAGAGTCTGAAGTATCTTCTTCATCGCCTACAGTGTGGTCAGCAAAGTACTCGCCTGTTGCTACATGCTTGAGTACGTAGAGGTTGTAGCCATCGGCTGTGCCATCAACCTTTTCAAAACGATAAACGCAATCTCTTGATACACCTGTAGCGTATCCTTGGCCAGAGAGGTACTCATTGGGATGGAACCCACCAGTCGACATCAATAAGATATCTTGGCTCGTAACATCTTCTTCTGTTTCGAGCAAGTCACCTTCTTGATACGCCTGAGCCATTGCGCTCGTAACTCCTGCTACCATGAGCAGAAGCAATGAAAGGAAATAATTGTAAAACCTTTTCATTTGCGTAAGTAATTTATAAAGTTAAACATAGAATAAGTTCATAGCTTTAAGAAGTGTTTTTGCACCTTATATAATATAATATGCGGCATATAAATGCACAACATCTCATATTACGCGGCAAAGATAGTGCTTTGTTTTCGATTGTTGCAACGTTTTTGTAATTCTTTTTTTTCAAAATAGGAGTTTATAACATTTATAACATTAGCACTTGCAAAGGTGGGTAAACAAACGCGTTACTTAAATGCACTTCTTCATTTAACATTCTACGCCCAAACGCTTAGATTGATTTTGAGAAGAGAACAAAAAAGATTAATGAATCGATTAACAAAAAAGATTAATGAATCGATTAACGAAAAAGATTAATGGAAAAGATTAATGGAAAAGATTAATGGAAAAGATTAATGATAGATTAATGAAACATTAATGTTTAAAACTAAGCGCGAAGCGCGTAACGTAAAGTTTTTTTTGCGCTATGCGCTTTTGTTAACATTAATGTTTCATTAATCTATCATTAATCTTTCCATTAATCTTTCCATTAATCTTTTTCGTTAATCTTTTCCATTAATCGTCTCATTAATCTATTTTCGTTAATCTTTTCATTAATCTTTATCTGTTCGAAAAATTGCAGTTTATCAACGTTATATACGAAAAAAGGCATCACACGACCTTGGGTCATGCAATGCCTTTATGTTATGAAGCTTTTAAGCTACATGTCGTAGATTAGAGCTGGGGACCAGCAGCAACGAGTGCCTTACCAGCCTCGTTAGTCTCGTACTTCTTGAAGTTCTTGATGAAACGAGCAGCGAGGTCCTTAGCCTTCTCTTCCCAGATAGAAGCCTCAGCGTAAGTGTCGCGAGGATCGAGGATGTTAGGATCAACACCAGGAAGTTCAGTAGGAACAACGAAGTCGAAGTAAGGAACTGTCTTAGTAGGAGCCTTGTCGATAGAACCGTCGAGGATAGCGTCGATGATACCACGAGTATCGCGGATAGAGATACGCTTGCCAGAACCATTCCAACCTGTGTTAACGAGGTAAGCCTTAGCACCGTTCTTCTCCATCTTCTTAACGAGCTCTTCAGCGTACTTAGTGGGGTGCAATTCGAGGAATGCCTGACCGAAGCAAGCTGAGAAAGTAGGAGTAGGCTCAGTGATACCACGTGCAGTACCAGCCAACTTAGCAGTGAAGCCAGAGAGGAAGTAGTACTGTGCCTGCTCAAAAGAGAGGATAGATACGGGAGGAAGTACACCGAAGGCATCAGCAGAAAGCATGATTACTTGCTTTGCAGCAGGACCCTTGCTGATAGGCTTAACGATGTTTTGGATGTGGTAGATAGGATAGCTTACACGAGTGTTTTCAGTAACGGTCTTGTCAGCGAAGTCGATCTTGCCGTTAGCGTCAACGGTTACGTTCTCAAGGAGAGCGTTGCGCTTGATAGCACCGTAGATATCGGGTTCGCTTTCCTTATCGAGGTTGATAACCTTAGCGTAGCAACCACCTTCGTAGTTGAAGACGCCATTGTCGTCCCATCCGTGTTCGTCATCACCGATGAGCTTACGCTTAGGATCGGTAGAGAGGGTAGTCTTACCAGTACCAGAGAGGCCGAAGAAGATAGCTGAGCTTGTCTCGTCCATGTTGGTGTTGGCAGAGCAGTGCATAGAAGCGATACCCTTGAGGGGGTTGTAGTAGTTCATCATAGAGAACATACCCTTCTTCATCTCACCACCGTACCAAGTGTTGATGATTACTTGCTCGCGGCTTGTGATGTTGAATACAACGGCAGTCTCAGAGTTGAGGCCAAGTTCCTTGTAGTTCTCAACCTTTGCCTTAGAAGCGTTGTAAACGATGAAGTTAGGTTCGAAGTTCTCCAATTCCTCAGCTGTGGGGCGGATGAACATGTTAGTTACGAAGTGAGCTTGCCATGCTACCTCTACGATGAAGCGCACAGCCATGCGAGTTTCCTTGTTGGCACCACAGAAACCATCAACTACGAAGAGACGCTTGTTAGAGAGTTCCTTCTTTGCGATTTCCTTAACGGCTGCCCAAGCCTCTTGAGAAGCGGGTTTGTTGTCGTTGGGATATTCGGGAGTTGTCCACCACACTGTGTCCTTAGAGTTCTCGTCCATAACGATGAACTTATCCTTAGGAGAACGGCCGGTGTAGATACCTGTCATTACGCTAACGGCACCGAGTTCAGTTTCATGACCCTTTTCATAACCTTCGAGGCCAGCCTTAGTTTCTTCTTCGAAGAGCTGCTCGTAAGAGGGGTTGTGTACAATCTCGGTTACACCGGTAATACCGTACTGGGTTAAATCTAATGTTGCCATAATGATTTATTAATTAATAAAATTGGTTTACTTATAGATTTTAGTTCGGGGCATTGCGCAGCAAACGCTTACCCTTTACCGCAGCAAAAGTACGAAAAAGTTGGTGCAACCGAAAAGTTTTTAACGCATTTTATTTCTCATTACTTGATAAACTGCAATTTGATGAGGCCTCTCCCCCTAACCCCCTCCCCCACAGGGGAGGGGGAATAAGTAACCTTTACTTGCTGCGTTTCTAGTTGAAAACCAACAGAAAGCTCAAGAAGTAAGAGTGACTTATTCCCCCTCCCCTGTGGGGGAGGGGGTTAGG
>JBNMKQ010000144.1:0-6377 GCA_050874425.1 Alloprevotella sp. | reverse complement strand
TTCCATTAATCTTTTCCATTAATCTTTTCCATTAATCTTTTCCATTAATCTTTTCCATTAATCTTTCCATTAATCTTTCCATTAATCTTTCCATTAATCTTTTTCGTTAATCTTTCCATTAATCTTTTTCGTTAATCTTTCCATTAATCTTTTCCATTAATCTTTCCATTAATCTTTTTCGTTAATCTTTTCATTAATCTTTTTCGTTAATCGATTCATTAATTATTTCGTCAATTATGCGTTCATGTATGTTCATGTGTCTTATCCTATTTTGTCCAAATTTATCCCAATAGCCCTCCACCTTGTTTTTGACCTCCATGATTACATAATTTTTAAAAAAATAAGACTACTTTTGCAGCGAAATAAGACCAAAATTTGTAAATAGCTACTTATATTCATGAATTTGAAACAATTCTTGGGTGTCACTGCGGCACTTCTTCTATCATGCTATAGCCCCCAAGCAGCGGCTCAGCGCGTTAGTCTCAAGACCAACGCACTCTATTGGGCTACAGCGAGTCCCAACCTTGGACTAGAGTTCCGACTCAATCGACATCTTACGCTCGACCTCGAAGGAGCCGCCAATCGCCTCACCATTGGCGATAACTATTCTCGTATCTTCCACTTCTCACCCGAAATGCGTTATTGGTTCAGTGCACGTCCTCAAGCAGGCCATTTCGTAGGTCTCACAGGAGTAGCCTATAATTATAAGGTGTGCCTATCTCACAAATGGCACGATGGCGATGCCTTTGGAGCTGGCGTTACGTATGGTTATAGCTTCGTACTCAGTCGCCATTGGAGCATGGAGACAACCCTCGGACTCGGACTGGCTCACATTCGCGAGAAAAAATACGAAGATGTACCCCCCTCAGCACCTAATAACTCTAAATGGACCCTCGCCCCACTCAAGGCCGGCGTGACTTTCGTATATATCCTTAAATAAGGTTAGAGGGGTACTTGTGAGGTTATAGGGTTATAAGGTTAGGGGGTTAAAAAGTTACTTTTTGAAACTCATTTTTTAAACAAACTTTTTAACCCATTAACCCATTAACCCTCTAACCCATTAATAACCCCCTAACCCCCTAACCCCCTCCCCCTAACTCTCCTATGACACATATAATAAACTCCCGTATCATACGAGTGCTGCCCCTCATGGTACTACTCACCCTCCTCTTTGCGCTCCCCATCGCAGCACAAGAGGTTATCCGCGTTACGGGTAAGATCGTTTCAAAAGAACAGAAGATGCCGCTCTATGGCGTCAATATCACCGATGTGCCCACAGGGCGCAAGATGGCCACCTCCGACGAGGACGGCCGCTTTGCCATCGACGTGCGCTCTAACACCACGCTGCGCTTCAGCATGATAGGCGCTAAGACCTCTTTCGTTAAGGTGAAAAACCAAAACTACCTCGAAGTAGAACTCGCTGAGGAAGAAATGTTCCTCAACGAAGTGGTCGTGGCCAGTAAGCGCATTACCGACAAGGTAATGCCCGAACCCACCGACATCGAGATTAAGGGCAACTACGCTTATATCCGTACCCGCGTGCGCGTGCCAAGAGAAATGTTTGGCCACGACACCCGACTCGTCATGCAGCCCGTCATCAATAATGCTACTCAAAAGCAACTCACCCTCATGCGTCCCTTGGTGTACGATGCACACGAATACAATCGCACGCAAGACCGCCTCTACAACTTCCGCATGGAAGACAAGGCACCCAGTGGCGACCCGCTGGCTCAGTACGTCACTATCAAGACGGACTCTACGCGTGAAGAAGGACGTAAGAATGACATCATCGGCTATGCCGACTCTATCTACCTTGACAACGTGCGCGATGAGTTCACCTGCGACATCTATATGGCTATCGAGAACTATCGCCGCATTCTCTATCGCGACACGACCATCATCGCTCGAGGCACAGTCAATCCGCTCCGCTGGTTAGAGTTCTCATTCGGCTCAGCAGAGATGAACGATACCGCCTACTTCCCCAAACCCGAAACGCAGTTGCGCGACTCACACGGTGAGGTCAACCTTCGCTTCCCCGTAGGCAAGGCGGCATTCGACCTAAACGATGCGGCCAACGTAGCTGAGGTGGAGAAACTCCGTCGGCAGATTGAAGAAATTAGCAATAATAAAGATGCCACGTTGCAAGCACTTACCATGCACGGCACCTCATCGCCTGAAGGTAAATACGCGAGCAACCTCACCTTGGCGCAGCGCCGTATGGACTTTGCCGTGGACTACTTGAAGCGTCAAGTGCCTGAAGAGATGCGTCGCGGCATGAAGTTTAAGGCCAATGCCGAAGTGGCCTCTTGGACGGACGTGGCTCGTCTGATGCGTGCCGATAGCCTTAACGATGAAGCCGCACAGGTGGAGGCCATTGCTAAGCGTTACGCTTCACGCGACCTTCAGAGCAGCGCTATGCGAAATCTGCCTTTCTATAGAAGCACCATTCTACCCAAATATTTGCCCCAACTCCGTCGCGTAGACTACGTGATGAATTACTCTGTGTTCCGTCAGCTCACAATTGACGAGATACGCACGCTCTATCAGAAGGACTATCGTCAGCTATCTCGCTTTGAGTTCTTCAAACTTTATCGCTCGGAGAAGGACACCGCACAACGCGAGACCATTCTCCGTCAGACGCTTGAGATGTATCCTTCATTCATGACCGCAGCCAACGACCTGGAGGCCTTGCTTATCAATCGTCAAGCTGCCGACCCCGAAGTGCTCAAACCTTTTGCTGGACAAAGAGCACCTGAGGTGGTCAACACCAATCAGATGATTGCCCTGCTCAATACGGGACATTATACCGAAGCAGACTCTATCGCTGCTTTCGTGCCTGAGAATGACAATACGCGTATGCTTCTCGCCGTCACTGCTGTGCTCAATGGCCGATTTGACGACAATTTCAAAACCGTGGCCAACACCAACCGCCGCAATGAACTGGTGCTCCTTCTGGCTATGAAGCGTAACAAGGAGGCGCTCGAACTGAGCAAGCAACTCCCCGACGACGAGGCACTCTCACACTATCTGCGTGCCACCTGTCTCAACCGTATGGAACAACCGCTCGAAGCCTACGAGGAATTGAAGAAAGCCTTCAAAATGGACCCCTCGCTCAAAAGAACGGCTGAACTCGACGGCGACGTTAATGACCTCCTTCTTGATAAACAACATAGTAAATAAGAAAGGTTAGTAGGATAGAAGGTTAGTAGGTTAGAAGGTTATAGGGTTAAAAAGTAACCCTTGTTTTGGCAATAGAAACATACTTTTTAACCCCCTAACCCTCTAACCCTCTAACCCCCTACCCCGCCTCCCCCCCCTAACATGAAACGCTATCATAAAGCAGCTGCCGCATGTCTCTTAGCTCTTGCCCACCCCGCGCTTGGTGAGGCACAAGTAGAAGGCAGCGCCCTCAATTATATGTTGCAACGCCCCCGCGTTGCCAAGCAATACACACAGAAGCGCGCTTTCGACCACCTTTTCGTTGATGCCGGTGTTGGCCTTAACTTTATGGGCACTCGTCACCCCAAGCCAGGCCCTGAAGCCGACTTTAATATCGGTGATTGGATTACGCCCGAACACGGTGTGCGCCTAAACGTCAATGGTGGTATATACCGCATCAATAGTAGCAAACCCAAATACGCTACCGTGGGGCTCGACTACCTGCTCAATATCACCGCACTCTCTCAACGAGGCACTACCTATACGCCACGCACCGTAGAATTTTACGGCATCGCAGGCGTTGACTATACGCTCTCACGTAAGAGTGGACAGAACGAACACGGGTTGGGTGCTCACTTAGCCCTACGTTCACAGGTCGCTATGTCGCCCTACACTTACTTCTTCGTAGAGCCACGCATCGGCGTACAGCAGGACGACGTGTCACAAGCCTACAACGTTCACGGCTATCGTCCCGTAGCCAGTGCCACCTTAGGTTTTGGTTACCGACTCCCCGAAGCGGCACAACGCGCCCACTTGTCTGACACTACTAATACGGACAAGAAATGGGGCGATGGTGTCTTCATCAGCCTCGCTGGCGGACCACTCTTCTTGGCCAATGCTCACCCCTCTAATTGGAAACACAATGCGGGTGGACGCTTCACGGTGGGACTCGGCAAGTGGTTCAATCCCTATCATGCCGTCCGCCTCACGGCCAATGCTACCACCTTTAAGCAGCAAAGCGCCAATCGCGTAAAGGCCATTGGACTTCAAGCGGACTATCTGCTCAACCTCCACAACGCCTTCGGGGGCATCAAGCCCGAACGCCGTTTCTGGGTGAATGGCGTAGCAGGACTGAGTTGGAACACCAGTAGAGACACCCACTCTTCACGTTCCAATTCCTTTGGCTTTGGTGCAGGACTGCAAGGCAACGTCCGCCTATCGCGCGACCTCGACTTCACGCTCGAGCCACGTGCTGACGTCTACCGCGACACCTATGCGCCTCGCTTCACCAGCGTACACGATTGGGACGTCACGACCGCTCTCTTGGCAGGTCTGACTTATACCTACCACGACCGCACAGCTACCCGTCCCGCTCCCGACCCCTTCGAACAGACTGTTTGGCACGACCACTTATTTGTAGAAATGGGCGTAGGTGGCAACATTCCCGTATCAAAGTCAGCCGTCAGACATCCTCTTGACTATATTCGTCCACAGGCCTACGTAGGCTTGGGCAAGTGGTTCACCCCCGTTCACGGTCTTCGTCTTTGGTCGCAGTTGGCACAGACCGAAACAGACCAACGCCCCACACGCTACAAGCACTTCGACTTCGGGGCAGACTATATGCTCAACCTCACCAATGCCTTCTATGGCTACCGCATCGACCGTCCCTTCGACTTCTCGGCTTCGGCAGGTCTCAACCTCTCCCGTCGTCAAGAACGCAAAGGAGTGTTCTTCGGAGCTGATGCCGCCTTGCGCGCTACATGGCACCTTAACCCCTTCGTCGGCCTCTACCTCGAACCGCGCCTCCAAGGCTATGGCCGTCGTTACCTCCCCATTGAGAGCGGACAGAGCAAGATTGACTTCGTCGCCTCTGCCACAGCAGGCATTCAGTTCTACCTCCACGGCTTCGACCGCGCTACCGCTTATGGTCGCACGTTGGAGGACGGCAACGGCCTTCGCCGAAGCATCTCCGTCGCTGGCGGATTTTCAGCGCAGGCTAACCACTTGCGTACGGGTAAGAGCTATGCCCCCATGGGACGCTTCAGTTACACGCAGTGGTTCACACCGCTCTCAGCATGGCGCGTGAATGCGCAAACCATGATACGAGGCACTGTCAATGGACAACACCTCATGCAAGTAAAGGCCGGAGCAGACTATATGACCGACCTTACAGCCCAAACTTACGGCTACGACCTCTCGCGTCCTCTCTCCATTCGCGCTTATGCGGGTTTGAACCTTGGTTTCGACCGTGGCGGAAGTCATACTTACTTCGCACCTGACGTTCACCTAGGCGGACAGATGGCCATTAGACTCAACGACCAGCTCCACCTCACTGCCGAACCCCAAGTGGCTTACGAACTCTCACGTCGCTTCAAGGGAGAAAGGCTCAGCCGCGTCAGGCCGCAGTTGTTGGTCGGTCTTGACTACAGTCTTGAAGGCCACAAGCGCGATGGATCTCTCTCGTCACGTCCCGCGCACGATCGCTTTGCGTCGGCAAGCATCGGTACAGGAATTTATTCTGGCAACTTCAACGATGTAGCCCATACGCGTCAGAAGTTCACCTTCACCTCTGACCTTGCTTACGGCCAGTGGTTGGACCAAGTGAACGGTTTCCGTGCCAGCTTAGGCCACACACTCGCAAAGCGTCGCAGCAAGGGAAGCGAGAGCCTTACCGCCATTCATGCTGACTACATGATGAACCTCCGCAGTGCTATCTCAGGCGAGTCGACAGAGGACAAACTCTTCCAGGTAACAGGGTTAGTAGGTGCTTCGCTCGGCATCAGTTCGCAGTACAATCGCTCGGCCAAGTTGGCTCCAGGTCTGCAAGCTGCCATTCAAGCTGGTTTCCGTGTCAAGCCCAACGTCGAGGTATACATCGAGCCTGCTGCCTCTCTCTACACCAAGTCCATCGAACCCTCTAACCATAGTCCCTTCGAAGGTGAGCTCCAACTCAACGTTGGTACGAAATACTACTTCTAATACAAAAATAGGGCCTCTCCCCCTAATCCCTTCCCCGTTCGGGGGTGGGGGTTAGGGGGAGAGGCCCAATCAAATTGCAGTTTATCGAAGAGAATAGGAATGAACATTAAGGCGCGCTTTGCACTTTGAGTCTTAAACAACTAATAGTTATATTGCAAGAAACGCAAGGGCGTAGCCTGTTTGTTTATGACTTGTGCGTAAGCACAAGGCATAGTATTTATAAATGGTATGTCGAAGTA